>CAMLOR010000075.1 GCA_946481615.1 uncultured Aquimonas sp. | reverse complement strand
GGACCTGGTACCACTACGCCGCGCTGTGGATCGGCATGGTGATGTGCATCCCGTCGTACACGCTGGCGGCGGGCCTGATCGATCAGGGCATGTCGCCGTGGCAGGCGGTGGCGACGGTGCTGCTGGGCAACCTCATCGTGCTGGTGCCGATGCTGCTGATCGGCCACGCGGGTGCGAAATACGGCATTCCCTACGCGGTGCTGGTGCGTTCCTCGTTCGGCACGCAGGGTGCGAAGCTGCCGGCCTTGTTGCGTGCGATCGTGGCCTGCGGCTGGTACGGCATCCAGACCTGGTTCGGTGGCCTCGCCATCTACACGCTGGGCAATATCCTCACGGGCAATGCCTTCGTCGGCGAGCCGCTCGGCTGGCTCGGCATCAACCTGGCGCAGTTGTTGTGCTTCGTCGCGTTCTGGCTGTTGCAGTTGTATTTCGTGGTGAAGGGCACCGAATCGATCCGCTGGCTCGAGACCATCTCGGCGCCGGTGAAGATCGTGATCTGCATCGGACTCGTGGCGTGGGCGATCAATCACACCGCCGGCTTCACGGCAATCATGGATTCGCCCTCGCAGTTCGTCGCCGGAGGCAAGAAGGAAGGGCTGTTCTGGGCCACGTTCTGGCCTTCGCTCACCGCGATGGTGGGTTTCTGGGCCACGCTCGCGCTCAACATCCCGGACTTCACGCGCTTCGCGCGCTCGCAGCGCGACCAGGTGCTGGGCCAGTCCATCGGCCTGCCGCTACCGATGGGATTGCTGGCGTTGATGTCGGTGATCGTCACCGCGGCCACCGTGGTGATCTACGGCCAGGCGATCTGGGATCCGGTCGATCTCGCAGGCCGCTTCACGGGCCTGGCCGTGGGCCTGGCGCTGCTCTTCCTCACGCTCGACACCATGTGCTGCAACCTTGCGGCCAATCTCGTCGGACCCGCTTACGACTTCGCTTCGCTCGCGCCGAAGAAGATCTCGTACAGGATCGGCGGCCTGATCACGGCGGGCATCGCGCTGGTGGCGATGCCCTGGAAGATACTCGCCAGCACGCAGGGCTACATCTTCACCTGGCTGATCGGTTACAGCGCGCTGCTCGGTCCCGTCGCCGGCATCATGCTGGTCGACTACTACTTCCTGCGCGGCACGCGGCTCGACACCGCCGCGCTGTTCGAGGAGCGCGGCGAATACGCCTACCGCAACGGCTGGAACCCCGCCGCGCTGATCGCCCTGATCCTCGGCGTGGTGCCGAACATCCCGGGCTTCTTCAAGGCCGCGGGCTTCGTGGCCGACGTGCCGGACGTGTTCGAGACGATCTACACCTACGCCTGGTTCGTGGGGCTGGCGATCGCGGCGGCGGTGTACTGGGCGATGATGCGGATGCGCGGCGCACGGGGCTGAAGCATGGAGTACCTGCGCGTCGGCGTCGCCATCGCGGCTGGCATCGCGATGTTCGTGGCCTGGTGCCTGCGGCCTCGTTCACGCGAGTTGAACGATGTTCCGCCCGAGCGCGCCGTTCCGGAAGCGTTTGCAATGATGGCGACGCATGGCGTCGCTATCGTGCTGTTGCTGGCCGGGCTGGTGGCCTGGTTGGAGGGGCGGATCGACCGCGACGTCTTGCTGGCGCACATGCCGCGCGCGAAGGACAACGGATACATCGTCACCGCGTGGAGTTTCGGCACGTTCTACCTGTTGCTCGTGCTCGAGCGGGTCCTGCTGGGCCCCGATCCGCCGCCGCCGGCGAAGGGTGATCAGCGCCCGTAGCCTGCGCGCTTTTCCTGCACGCGGCCGGGCGGCCTGGCGACGATGTGCTTGCGAAGCCAGTCGGCGAACTGCCCTTCGGCGAGGCTGCCTTCGGAAAGGCCGATGTAGAGGGGATAGAGCTCCGCATCGCTGGCCGTGAGCTCGCCTCCATTGAGCACGATGAAGGTTTCGCAGGCGACCGCCGCGGTGCGTTTGTTGCCGTCTACGAAGGGATGGTTGCGGGCAAGCCCGAAGGCGATGCTCGCCGCCAGCGTGGCCAGATCGGGCGGCGGATCTCCGTACGAAAGCAGCTGCCGGGGGTGGGCGAGCGCGGAATCGAGCAACGACTCGTCGCGCACGCCGGTGCTGCCACCATGCTCGGCGAGCTGGCGATGATGGATCGCCAGCGCGAGCGGCTTCTCGATCCAGACGATCATGGCCGCGCTTACTGGGCCAGCTTGTTCAACAGCGTCCGACGCTTGCGCATCACGCCCTCGGCCACTTCCATCTGCGCCGCCATCATGGGGTCGTACACCGTCAAGACGATGCCCTCCGGCGTCTCCAGCGCATGAAGTTCGTCGCCCTTGTCCACGCGCAGGCGCGCGAGCAGTTCCTTGGGCAGGATGACGCCCGCCGAGTTGCCGATGGTGGTGACTTTGAGCTTCATGGAAGGGCTCCGGGCCGTTATAACGATTGTTATATTGCCCTTCGCGCGCCCGGCTTGCAAGCTCGCGCCATGACCACGCACAAAACGCTGATCCGCGGCGGCACTGTCGTCGACGCCGAACATTCCTATCGCGCCGACGTGCTCTGCGCGGAGGGCACGATCCAGCAGATCGGCCCCGACCTGGATGCGACCGGCGCCGAGGTGATCGACGCCGGCGGCCAGTTGGTGATGCCAGGCGGCATCGATCCGCACACGCACATGCAGCTGCCTTTCATGGGCACGGTGGCGAGCGACGATTTCTACACGGGCACCGCGGCGGGCCTCGCCGGCGGCACCACCAGCATCATCGACTTCGTCATCCCGAATCCGCAGCAGCCGGTGATGGAGGCCTTCCGCGAATGGCGCGGCTGGGCCGAGAAGGCCGCCGCCGATTACGCCTTCCACGTCGCCATCACGTGGTGGGACGAGAGCGTGCACCGCGACATGGGCCTGCTCGCCAACGAACACGGCGTGCAGAGCTTCAAGCACTTCATGGCCTACAAGAACGCCATCATGTGCGACGACGAAGTGCTGGTGAACAGCTTCACGCGCTGCCTCGAACTGGGCGCGCTGCCCACGGTGCATGCCGAGAACGGCGAGCTCGTCTATCGCCTGCAGCAGGAACTCCTGCAGCGCGGCATCACCGGTCCCGAAGGCCATCCGATGTCGCGCCCGCCGGCGGTCGAAGGCGAGGCCGCCAACCGCGCCATCCGCATCGCCGAGGTGCTCGGCACGCCGCTCTACATCGTGCACAACTCGGCAAGGCAATCGCTCGAAGCCATCATGCGCGCGCGCAACGAAGGCCAGCGCGTGTTCGGCGAAGTGCTGGCCGGTCACCTGCTGATCGACGATTCGGTGTATCGCAATCCGGATTTCGAGTTCGCCGCGGGCCACGTCATGAGCCCGCCGTTCCGCTCGAAGACGCATCAGGATGCGCTCTGGGCCGGCCTGCAGGCCGGCCATCTGCACACCACCGCCACCGACCACTGCTGCTTCTGCGCACCGCAGAAGGCGGCGGGCAAGGGCGACTTCACCAAGATCCCGAACGGCACCGCCGGCATCGAAGACCGCATGTCGGTGCTCTGGCATTACGGCGTGGGCAGCGGCCGGCTCACGCCCAGCGAATTCGTGCGCGTCACCAGCAGCAACGCCGCGCAGATCTTCAACCTCTATCCGAAGAAGGGCGCGGTGCGCGCGGGCGCCGATGCCGATCTCGTGGTGTGGGATCCTTCCGCCTCGCGCACCATCAGCGCGAAAACGCACCACCAGAACATCGACTTCAACATCTTCGAAGGCCGCACAGTCACCGGAGTGGCCACTCACACGCTCACGCGCGGCTTCCTTGCATGGAAGCAGGGCGACCTGCGCGCGCAGCGCGGATACGGGCGTTACCAGCCGCGGCCATTGAAGGCGCCGTACTACCAGGCCAATCTGCTTCGTACCGGCGAAAACAAGGTCCACGCCATCGCCTGAAGCGGGCCCCTCCTCGATAATGGCGGTTTCGTCCGGCAAACCGCCATGACCCGACCGCGCGACAACGTCTCCGGCATCCTCATCATGCTGCTCGCCGTGGGCACGTTCGCGCTCATGGACGCGGGCCTGAAGCTGCTCACGCCGCACTATCCCGCGGCGCAGGTGGCGGCGTTGCGCGGGATGGCTTCGCTGCCGTTCGTGCTGGTCTGGGTCATGGCGACCATCGGTTTGCCCGCGCTGCTGCGGGTGCGCTGGCCGTTGCATCTGCTGCGCGGCGTGCTGGCGGTGGGGATGATGGTGGGCTTCGTGTACGCGCTGCGGCGCATGCCGCTGTCCACCGCCTACACGCTCTTCTTCGTCGCGCCCTTGCTGATCACGGCGCTGTCGGTGCTGGTGTTGCGCGAGCACGTCGGCCCGCGCCGCTGGACGGCGATCGCGGTGGGCCTGATGGGCGTGATGGTGGTCCTGCGGCCCACGGGCAACGGCGTGCTCAGCCTGGCGGGCATCGCGGTGCTGCTGGCGGCGCTGGGTTATGCGATCGGCGCGATCACGGTGCGCGTGCTGTCGCGCACCGATTCGACCCAGGCCATGGTGTTCTGGATGCTGGTGCTGCTCGCGCTCGGCGCGGGTGCGCTGGCGTGGCCGGAATGGGTGGCGGTGCAGCGCGCGCACTGGCTGTTGATCGCCGGCATCGGGCTGGCCGGCGCGGTGGGGCAGTACGCCATCACCGAGGCGTTTTCGCGCGGCGAAGCGTCGGTGATCGCGCCGTTCGAGTACACGGCGCTGGCCTGGGGCGTGGCGCTGGATCTCGCGGTGTGGGGCGTGCTGCCCGATGGCGTCACGTGGATCGGCGCGGCCATCATCGTGGGCAGCGGCTTGTACCTCATCCATCGCGAACGAGCCGTCGCCGCGCCGGAAAAATAGGGGTGGTGTTCAGCGGCGCCGCGTAACCTCGGGCCTTGCGATGATCGATCGCGAGTCCAGGGGTGCCCCGATGGCCACCACGCGCAAGAACGCCACCGCGAAGAAGTCCGCCGGCCGCCCCGGCTCGCGCGGCAGCCGCGCCGCCACCAAGACCGGCGGCCGCAAGACGGCTGCCGCGAAGTCGCAGGCGAACAAGACCGGCGCCCGCAAGGCTCCGGCGAAGAAGTCGTCCCTACAGACGAAGTCGGCCGCCACCAGGGCCCCGCGCAAGCGCGCCAGCGGCCCGGCCGCCGCCCGCAAGACCACGACCAAGGCCAGCACGCGCCGCAACCTCGCGGCCAAGGCGCCGACCACCAAGCGCGCGGTCGCGAAGAAGTCGGCCGCGAAGAAGGCCACCAAGCGGCCGTTGTCGCCGCGCACCGGCAGCCAGACCGCGACCCGCTCGCGCTCCACCGTCACGCAGAAATCGGCCGCGAAGAAGGCGGCAGGGGCGCGTCCGAAGGGCGTGGACACCGGTCGCCGCGCCAGTGCCCGTCCCTCGGGCGACGGCGCCACGGGCCTGGGTGCATTGGGTGGTGCGAAGGCTTCGGCCAAGAAGCGGCAGGCCGCGATGCGGCCGTCCGGCAACGGTGCTTCGCGCGCGGCCAGCGCATCGGCGGGCGCGCCCCAACGCGGCGCGAGCGCAGCGCGCTCCGCGGGCGCGTCAGGCCGCCGTCCGGCGCCGCGGCCCACGGGCGAGGCCGCGTACCGCAAGCCGGCGCCGAAGCCGGCCGCGGCTGCCGAGCCTGGTGCGGCGAAGCAAAAGAAGGCCAAGGCGCCGCGCAAGCCGCGTCCGATCACGCCCGAACAGGCGCTGGCCAATACCCGGGCACTGCTCGAAGCCAAGAAGGAACACGACCGGCAGACGCCCAACTATCCTGGCGCCGAACCGCACGGCAAGCCGGTCGGTCCGCAGGGCTTCATGACGCCCGAAGCCCAGGACCGTTTCCGCGAGCAGGAGAAGGGCCAGCTGACGCACACGGCCATCCACGGCTTCGGCGACGACAAGAACACCAGTTCCGAACACCACTGAGCCGATTGAATCCGGCCGCTACCCGGGCAGGTAGCGGCCGAGGTCGGCGAGCGCGGCCTGCAGCACGGCGCGCAGGCCTTCGAAGTTGTCTTCGGGCGGTGGCAGCTGCGCCTCGATCGCGAACTCGCGTTCGATGTGCTCGGTACGCGGGTCCTTCATCGACGCCACCGCCGCGCCCGCGAACAATTCGCGCACGGCCGCCAAAAGGCCGCGGCCGCCCACGTCCTGCTGCACGTCGAACACGTCGACACCGGCGAGCGAAGCTGCGGCCGCGCCGCGTATCCGCGCCGCTTCGTAGTCGACGGCGAGCGCCAGTTCGCCTTCGCCGCGGTTGAAATCGATGCCGGCCCAGGCGCGCGCGAAATCGTTGAGCCTGGGCAGCTCCACTTCGTGCGCCCGCGCGCGCAGGCGCAGCGTCTGCATCGGGCCGATCGGATCGAACCGCGCGTCGAGACGCAGCGGCGCGTGCGCCATCAGCAGGCCCTGCGCTTCGAGATGCGCCGAGTCGCCGGCCAGGCCGTCGATGGCGCCGTGCAGGTTGTCGAGCGTGATCACCAGCGACGGCGCGGCGGACTGGCGGAAACTCAACGCGGCATCGTGGAACTGCACGTTCTCCACGCGCGTGCCCGGCCCGAGTTCCTCGAGGAAATGCCGCCATGCCACGCCCTCGCCGAGCTGCGCGGGGCTCAGCAGCGCGACGCGCACGCCGGCCACCACCACGCGGCTGCGCTGCGCCAGCGGCTGCAGGTAGACGTCGACGGTGTCGATGCGGATCAGCGGCGTGTCTTCTTCGGCCGCGCGCCGCACGACGCGCACATCGCGCAGGCGATAGTGCCGCGCGAGCACATCGACATCGACGCCGCCGGCGAGCCCGCGATAATCCTCGCCCATGCGCGCACTGATGCGGTGGAAACGGTCGAGCACCAGACGCGGCAACTGCATGCGCAACACCACCAGGCCCGCCGCGAGCGCCGCCAGCAGCAGCGCGAGCACGAACGGCCAGCGGCGGCGCCTAGCTTTCATAGACGGAAGCTGCACCCTCGGGCTGGCGCTTGAAGCGCTGGTGGATCCAAAGATACTGCCCAGGCGCTCGGCGGATCATGCCTTCGATCGCCGCCATCACGCGCGCGGTGTCGGCCACGGCATCGGCGCTCGGGAAATCCTCGAAGGCGGGCAGCACTTCGAGATCGTAACCGCCGTCCTCGCGGCGGCGATGGAAGAACGGCAGCACCGCGGCGCCGGACAGGCGCGCCAGCTGATGGGTGGACGTCAGGCTCCACGCCGGCCGCCCGAAGAACGGCACGAAGACGCTGTCGCCGCGCCGCGTTTCCTGGTCCGGTGCGAACCACAGCGCGCCACCCGACTTGAGGTGCCGCAACGCGGGGCGCAGTTCCTCGCGTGTGAACATCGCGGCGGCGTAGCGCAGGCGGCCGCGCTTCACCGCCCATTCCAGCGCAGCGCCGTCGTGCGGGCGATACATGCCGGCCAGCGGCTGGTGCTCGGTGAGCAGGCGTCCGCACAGTTCCAGCGTGAGGAAGTGCGCGGAGATCACGATGATGCCGCGGCCCTGCGCGCGTGCGCGCTCGAGATGCTCGAGCCCCTCGATGCGCAGCGTGCGACGCATCGGCGCCACCGAGCCCCACCAGGCGCGCGCGAATTCGAACAGGCCGATGCCGAGCGAGGCGTAGCTCTCGCGCAGCATGGCTTCGCGTGCCACGGGCGCGAGTTCGGGAAAGCAGACTTCGAGATTGCGCCGCGCGACGCGTCCGCGCCGCCGCAGCAGCAACGGCAGCAGCGCGCCTATCAGTCGCCCCAGCGCGCGTTGCAGACCCCAAGGCAGGCGCGCCGCCAGCCAGGCGATGCCGATGCCGATCCACTCCGGCCACGTGCGCGGCGAGGTCGGCGGGGTCGGAAGCGGCGGGGCCATGCCCGCGATTCTAGTGGGTGCGCGCAGGCCATCCGCTATCCTTCGCACGATGATGCGCGCCCTCTACACGCTGACCATGTACCTGCTGACGCCGGTGATCCTCTACCGGCTGGCGGCGCGTGGCCTGCGCCTGCGCGGCTATTTCTCGCGCTGGTTCGAGCGCTTCGGCTTCTTCCCCGATCCGGGCTTCGCCGATTCGATCTGGATCCACGCGGTATCGGTGGGCGAAGTCAACGCCGCCGCGCCGCTGATCGATGCGCTGCGCCGGCGCTACGCCGGACGCCCGATGGTCGTCACCACCGTCACGCCGACGGGCTCGGACCGCGTGCGCCAGCTCTGGGGCGACCAGGTCTTCCACGTCTATCTGCCCTACGACCTGCCGGCCGGTTGCCGCCGCTTCCTCGATCGCGCGAAGCCCGCGATCGCGGTGATCATGGAAACCGAGATCTGGCCCAACCTGTTCCTCGAATGCGAGCAGCGCGGCGTGCCGATCGTGGTGGCGAACGCGCGCCTCTCGGAGAAGTCGCTGCGCGGCTACGGCCCGGTGACGCCGCTGGCGCGCGCGGCGATCCGCTGCGCCACCTTCGTCGCGGCGCAATCGCAGCAGGATGCCGAACGCCTGCTCGAACTGGGCGCGCGCCCCGAGCGGCTGCGCGTGGTGGGCAATCTCAAGTACGACATGCGCGTGCCCGACGATGCCGCGGCGCAGGCGGTGACGCTGCGCGCCAACTGGGGCGCGGGCCGCCCCGCATGGATCGCGGCGAGCACGCACGAAGGCGAGGAACAGGCGGTCATCGAGGCGCATTCGCGCCTGATGCGGCGCTTCCCCGATGCGCTGATGCTGGTGGCGCCGCGCCATCCGGAACGCTTCAAGCTGATGGCGCAGCTGTGCCGCAGCTACGGCTTCGTCACCGCCACGCGCAGCGAGGACGGCGTGGCCAATGCGGAGACGCAGTGCTTCGTGATCGACACCCTCGGCGAGCTGGTGCGTTTCCTCGGCGCGGCCGACGTCGCCTTCGTGGCGGGCAGCCTCGATCCCATCGGCGGCCACAACGTGCTCGAACCCGCGGCGCTGGGCGTGCCGGTGATCGTCGGACCCAACACCTTCAACTTCGCCGAAGTCACCGATCTGATGCTCGAACGCGGCGGCGCGCTGCGCGTGCCCGATGCCGAAGGCCTGGCTTCGGCGCTGCAGAAGATGCTGGGCGATTCAGAACTGCGAGCGCGCATGGGACAGGCCGCGCGCTGCATGGTGGAGGCCGAGCGCGGCGCGGTGGCGCGCACGCTGGCGATCGTGGAGAAGGTCGTCGCCGGGGAGAAGGTCGAGTCGAAGGACTGGGCGGTTCCTGCGGAAACCTGACGCAGATCCCCACGTCGCTCCGCTGTCTCGCGTCGTCCCCGCTGCCTCACGTAGTGCCGCTGCCTCACGTCGTCCCCGCGAAGGCGGGGACCCAGTGACTTTGCTCTCCGGCCGCCGAAGTCACTGGATTCCCGCCTTCGCGGGAATGACGGCAGACGCGCGCGAACGACGAACCGTGAACCGTCAGTCGTTCCCGACCTCGTCCTCGCGCCCTTCCTCGCGCGCCGCATCCTCGGCCATCTCTTCGGTGGCCTGCTCCGGATTGTCGAGTTTGGACTCCGCATCGGCCACCAGGAAGGCGTTCACTGCCGCCACGTCCTTGGCTTCGACCGTGCCGGCAGCCTGCCGCAGGCGCAGCGTGTTGACCAGGAAGTTGTGGCGCGAGACCGAGTAGTCGCGCTGGGCCTGGAACAGCACCTGCTGCGAGATCAGCACGTCGACGATGGTGCGGGTGCCGACCTCGAAGCCGGCTTCGGTGGCTTCCATCGCGCTCTGCGCCGAGACCAGCGCCTGCTTGCGCGCTTCGATCTCGGTGAGGCCGGCGATCAGCGCGCGGTAGGCGTTGCGCGTCTGGCGCGTGATGGCGCGGCGTTCCTGCTCGAGCTGGTCGTCGGCGATGTCGCGCGAGTAGATGGCCTGACGCACCTGCGACTGCGTGAGGCCGCCCGAGAAGATCGGGATGGTGAGCGATAGCCCGATGGTGGTGCCGTAGCCTTCGCTGCCCGAGGGCAGCGTGACGCCGCGCGAGCGGTCGCTGCCCCAGCTGGCCTGGTCGCCGTAGCTCACCGAGCCGGTGAGATAGGGATAGTGGCCGGCGCGCGCGGTGGCGATGTCCTGGCTGGCGGCCACCGAGGCCAGTTCGCGCGAATGCAGCGTGGGATTGTTCTCGAGCGCCAGTTCCACCCACTTCGAGATGTCGGCCGGTTCCGGGCTGACGGGCTCGAAGCTCTCGTCGAGGCCGCGCAGGCTTTCCATGTACTGGCCGGTGATCTCGCGCAGCGCCTCGCGGGCGTCGTCGAGCTGCACTTCGGCGGTGATGGCGTTGGCGCGCGAGTTGTCGTAGCGGGCGCGCGCTTCGTGCACGTCGGTGATGGCCGTCAGGCCCACTTCGAAGCGCTGGTTGGCCTGGTCGAGCTGGCGCTGCACGGCGCGCGCCTCGGCGCGCGCGAAGGCGAGCGAGTCGATGGCGGTGAGCACGTTGAAATAGGCTTCGGCCACGCGCGTGACGAGGGCGTCGTTGGCGGCGTCGTAGACCGCAGTGAACTGCTCGGCGCGGGTGCGCGAGGCGCGCAGGCGCGTCCAGTTGCGGTGGTCGTAGATCGACTGCGTGAGGCGCAAACCCGAATCGCGGCTGCGCGAGTCGCCGAAACCCACGCCGCTGTCGACGATGAGCGGGTCGCGCGAAATGACTTCGGTCTGCTCGCCGGCGCTCTTGCTGTCGCTGAAATCGAGGCTGCCGTCGATCTGCGGCAGCAGCGCGGCGCGCGCCTGCACCGGGCCTTCGCCCTGTTGCAGGCGCTGGGCGTCGGCGGCCTGCAGCTGCGGATCGCTCTCGCGCGCGAGCTCGTAGGCCTGCATCAGGTCGGCGGCGTGCGCGGCCCCGGCGGTGCCGGTGAACAGCATGGCCAGGGCGAGAGGACGGAGGCGGCGGGCGGTCATTGCGGAGTCCTTGGAGGGCAGGGCAAGAGGGCTAGAGGGAGAAACGCGCGACGGGTTCCGCGCCGCGCAGGTAATCCAGATCGGTTTCGAACAGGCTTTCGATGCCGAAATCCTGCTCGTTGTTGCGCAGCACGCGCACCGCTTCGAGCACCGGCGAAAGCCCGCGCACCACGAACAGGCGGCCACCGGGCTTGAGCCACTCGCGGAAGCGCGCCGGGATCTCGGCCACAGCGCCGGTCACGGCCACCGCGTCGAAGCGGCGGCCCGGGTCGAAGGCGAACGCATCGGCCCGTTCGATGCGGGCCGAGGTCAAACCGTTGCCCTGCAGGCGGCCGCGCGCGCGTTCGACGAAATCGCCGTGGATGTCGATGCTGGTGACATCGCGCGCCAGCATGGCCAGGCAGGCGGTGACGAAGCCGCTGCCCGTGCCGATCTCGAGCACTTCGTCCTCCGGCTGCAGATCGAGCGCCTGCAGCAGGCGGCCTTCCAGCACCGGCTTCATCATCGATTCGCCGTGTTCCAGCGGCAGCGCCAGATCGGCGAAGGCCAGCTTGCGGTGGCGCGGCAGCACGAAGTCCTCGCGGCGCACGCGCGAGAGCACGTCGAGCACGCGCGGGTCCAGCACCTCCCAGGGGCGGACCTGCTGCTCGATCATCGCGAAGCGGGCTTGGTCGAAGTCGATCGGCATGGCGTAAATCCTTGAAGCGCAAAGGCTGGGCGGGTGGGAAAAAGTCCCGGATTTTAGACCCGGCCGGCTTCTCGGGGCAAAGTTCGAAGCGGGCTCCAGCATCGCCGCTGCCTATACGCCGCCCGTAGTGCAGGAAGTAACTAGGCCATCAGTCCTGCACCGCGGGCACCGGCGCCGGCTCGTCCTCGCGCACGCGGAACCAGGCCGCGTACAGCGCGGGCAGGAACAGCAGCGTCAGCGCGGTGGCCACGATGAGCCCGCCCATGATCGCCACCGCCATCGGCCCGAAGAACGCGCTGCGCGACAGGGGAATCATCGCCAGCACCGCCGCCAGCGCCGTCAGCACGATGGGACGGAAACGGCGCACGGTGGCATCGACGATGGCCTGCCAGCGTTTGTGACCGGCCGCGATGTCCTGCTCGATCTGGTCGACCAGGATCACCGAGTTGCGCATGATCATGCCCGACAGCGCGATGGTGCCCAGCATGGCCACGAAGCCGAAGGGCACGCGGAACACCAGCAGGAACAGCACCACGCCGATCAGGCCGAGCGGTGCGGTGAGCAACACGAGGATCGAGCGCGAGAAGCTCTTGAGCTGGATCATCAGCAGGGTGAGCACCGCGACGAGGAACAGCGGCACGCCCGCGTTCACCGAATTCTGGCCGCGCGCCGAATCCTCGACGGTGCCGCCGATGTCCAGCAGATAGCCCGAGGGCAGGTCGGCGCGGATCCCGTCGAGCGTCGGCGAGATCTGCGCCACCACCGAAGCCGGCAGCTCCTTGCCGTAGATGTCGCCGCGCACGGTCACCGTCGGCAGGCGATTGCGATGCCAGATGATGCCTTCCTCGAAACCGTATTCCAGACTCGCCAACTGGTTGAGCGGAATGCCCTTGCCGCTGGGCGTGGGCACCGAAAGACTGCCCAGCAGCGAGAGCTGCGCGCGCTCGTCCTCCGGGCCGCGCAGCAGGATCTGCACCAGTTCGTTGTCTTCGCGATAAGTGCTCACCAGCGAGCCGCTGAGCGAGCTTTCCAGGAACTTCGACAGCGCCGCGGAACTGACGCCGAAGGCACGCGCACGTTCCTGGTCGATGACCAGGCGCACGACCTTGCTCGGCTCTTCCCAATCGAGGTTGACGTTGGTGACGTGCGGATTGGCGCGCACCTTGTCGGCGACGCGGCGCGCGAGTTCACGCACCTCGTCGATGTGCTCGCCCGAGACGCGGAACTGCACGGGATAACCCACCGGCGGCCCGTTCTCCAGCCGCGTGACGCGCGCCTGCAGCGTGGAAAACTGCGTCGCCAGCACGTCGATCAACCAGCTGCGCACTTCTTCGCGCGTCTCCACGTCCTGGGTCACCAGCACGAACTGCGCGAAGCTCGCCTGCGGCAGCTGCTGGTCGAGCGGCAGGTAGAAGCGCGGCGAGCCGGTGCCGACGTAGGCCACATAGTTCTCCACGCCTTCCTTCTTCGCCAGCAGGGCTTCGAGCCGCTTGGCTTCAGCCTCGGTGGCCTTGAGCGAGGAGCCTTCGGCCAGCTTGAAGTCGACCATCAGCTCCACGCGCGTGGACGAAGGGAAGAACTGCTGCGGCACGAAGCGGAACAGCATCACGCTGGCCACGAACATCGCCACCGTCACCAGGATCACCGTCTTGCGCCAGCGCACGCACCATTCCACGAGGTTGCGCACCTGCCGGTAGAAACGCGTCGCATAAGGATCGTGGCCGTGCTTGCCGTTGCCGTTCTTCGCATGGAAATCCGGCAGCAGCTTGTCGCCCAGATAGGGCACGAACACCACGGCGGCGATCCAGCTCACCAGCAGCGCCAGCGTCACCACCTGGAAGATCGAGCGCGTGTACTCGCCGGTGCTCGAGGCCGCGGTGGCGATGGGCAGGAAGCCGGCGGCCGTGATCAGCGTGCCGGTCAGCATCGGGAAGGCCGTGCTTCGATACGCGAAGCTCGCGGCCTTCAGGCGGCTGAAACCCTGTTCCATCTTCACCGCCATCATTTCCACGGCGATGATGGCGTCGTCGACGAGCAGGCCGAGCGCCAGCACCAGCGCGCCCAGCGAGATCTTGTGCAGGCCGATGCCGAAGTACTGCATGCCGGCGAAGGTCATGGCCAGCACCAGCGGAATCGACAGCGCCACCACCAGGCCCGTGCGGAAGCCGAGCGAGAAGAAGCTCACCAGCAGCACGATGATCACGGCCTCGGTGAGCACGCGCA
>CAMLOR010000074.1 GCA_946481615.1 uncultured Aquimonas sp. | reverse complement strand
CCCCCTCCGCCCCCCCCGCCCCCCCCCCCCCCCCCCCCCCGCCCCCCGCGCCGCCGGCCCCCCCCCCGCCCCCCCCCCCCCCCCCCGGCAAGAGCACCTGCGACACGCTCACACGAACCACCTGCTCTTGGCGTCGCCCCGCGCCAGCGATCAGTGCGTGTCCGTGGCGGCGTCCAGCAATCCGGGCCGCCGCCAACGCCACAGCGCCAGGGCGCAGAGCAGCACCATCGCTGCGTGTACCGCCCACACCGACCAGGGCACGCCGAAGAAATTGGGCAGCGATTCGCGCCAGGCGAGCCAGTCGCCGTACCAGACGGCATCACGCGAGGGCAGCGCAAGGATCGGCAGCAGCGGGATCAGGAAGGCGGCGAAGAACGTTCCCGTGCGGCGGCGGTTGGCGAGCGCGCGCCAGCAAACCACGAGCGGTGGCAGCACCAGGGCCAGGACCAGTGCCAACGCGGCCCAGCGCGCCGCGGCAGCCGGCATCAGGGCCTTCATCAGCACGCCTTCGTCGCCGCCGCCCATCGCTGCGGTCAGCAATCGCAGGAAAGGGATGTAGGCCACCACCAGCGCCAGGCCGAGCAAAGGCCGGCGGCCCTGCAGAACCAGCGCGGCACCGATCCACATCATCAGATAGCTCAGTGCAGGACCCGCGATCGTGGCAACGGGCCAGGCTTCGCAGGACCCGCCGACGACGAAGCGGTTGAGGCTCATGCGCCCGACGTCTTCGCACACCAGTGCGGCGGTCAGGTGGTGGGTGAATTCATGGCTGAAGGAAGCCACCCACTGCAACAGGCACAGCGACACGAACACGCGCCAGTGCGCCGGGAAAACGAATCGGGTCACGTCCAGCTCCTCGCGGCCGAATGGCCGGGATCGCTTGACGATAATGCGCCCCCGATCGCCTCACGGGCGACGGGGTTGCCCGATGCTGGATCAGAGCACCAGCGAGGCCGCGCCGATGGCGAGACCGATGCCGAAGCCGGCCAGCACGTCGCTCGGATAGTGCAGGCCCAGCACCACGCGCGAGGCCGCGATCGCGCCGCACAGCGGCAACAGCGCCCAGGCCAGTACCGGGTAGTAGGCGATCGCCACCACGCTGAAGGCCACGGCGTGCAACGTGTGGCCGGACGGGAAGCTGAACTCGTCGAGCGGGCGCGCCAGGGCGCGGATGCGGTCGTCGGCGGCGAACGGGCGCAGACGGCGTGCGCGGCGCTTGAGCACGCGGTACACGGTGAGCGCGACGGTGCCGGTGAGTGCCATGTGCACCGACGCGCCCAGTCCCGCCCAGCCGTCGATCACCACGATGGCCACCAGCAGCGCGTACCAGATCGCACCGTCGCCCAGGCGGCTGGCGAGGAGGAAGAGTGAGCGTCCGGCCGAGCGCCGCGCCCAGCGATTGCAGGCCAGGCACAGTTCGGTCTCGCGGCGCAGCAAAGCGGAAGTGGGCATGTTCATGGCGCATGCTCCTGGTCGAGAGACAGGGTGGGCGAGCCGGCTTCGCTCGCGAGCGAACACAGCACGCCGGCGAAGGCCTGCTGGATCGAACGCGGCGACAACCGCTCGATGTGATCGCGCGCCGCCGCGGCGTAGCGCGCGCGCAGCGGCGCGTCGAGCGCCAGCTGCACGGCGGCGGAAACGAAGGCGTCTTCGTTGCCCGGCGCGATGCAGGCCGCGCTCTGGTCGTCGCGCGTGTGTTCGCGCGCCGCGCCGTAGTCGTAGGCCACCAGCGGCACGCCGCTGGCCATCGCTTCGAGCGTCACGTTGCCGAAGGTTTCGCTGAGCGAAGGAAACAGGAATAGATCGGCCGAAGCGAAATGCGCGGCGAGTTCCTCGCCGTGCTTGGTGCCGACGAAGACGAGATCCGGATGCCTGGCCTGCAGCGCCGCGCGCGCCGGCCCGTCGCCGACGAACACGAAGCGCGCGCCCGGCAGGCGGCGCTGGATGGCACGGAAAGCGCGCACCGCCAGGTCGAGATTCTTTTCCGGCGCGATGCGTCCGACGTGCGTCACCACGAGGCTTTCCTCGCCCGCGCCCCATTCGGCGCGCAGCGCGGCGCCGCGGCGCGAAGGATGGAACAGCGTGGTGTCGACCGCGCGCCCCACCACTTCCACGCGCTTGAAGCCGCGTTCGCGCAGGAAGCCGGCGAGCTCGCGCGTCGGCGCGATCGTGGCCTGGCCGCGATTGTGCAGCGCGCGCAGCCAGCCGAAGGCCACCGGTGCCAGGAAGTTGGCGCCGTAGCGGCGCACGTAATCGTCGAAGCGCGTGTGGAAACCGGTCGCGGCAGGAATGCCAAGACGCTTGGCCGCCGACAGCGCGGACCAGCCGAGCGGGCCTTCGGTGGCCACATAGATCGCATCCGGCCGCGCCGCCTGCCACTGCTTCAGCAGGCGGCGCCGTGCGGGAAATCCGAAACGCAGGCCGGGATAGCGCGGCAACCCGGCGCCCGCGACCAGCAGATGGCGTTCCTCGGCCACCGGCTGGCCAGGCTGGCGCGGACGCACCAGGCTGACCTCGTGTCCCAGCTCGCGCAGGCCGGCGTCGAAGCCGTGCACGGTGTGCGCGACACCGTTCACTTCGGGCGGCCAGGTTTCGGTGACGAGAGCGAATCGCATGCAGACAACCTCGGGTTGCCGCATTTTCGCGAGCCGCGGTTACCCGGCGATGACGTGCAGGCTACGGAAAAAAGAAAGGCCGGCGAAGATCGCCGGCCTTGCAGGAGCGTTGCGCGTCCGTTGCGGGACGTTTTTCTATCCGACGTGGCTCGGTTGCCCCGGATGACGGTCAGCCCGTCATCCGGTTGTCATCCGGACTGGCTCAGTCGTTGATGCGGTGCGTCCAGCCCAGCGTCCAGTTGTCCTTCGTCGCGGCGCTGCGGAAGGCGCCGGCGTAGTCGGTCTGCACGAACCAGTCGCTGTCCGGCGCGAACACCTTGCCCGTGATCGGCGAGGTCTCGCTCGGCAGGAAGCCGACCAGGCCCAGCGGGGTGGCGGCGTTGCCGGACTGGCCGGTGAACCAGGTCTGCGTGTAGTTGGCTTCGATGCCGCTGCCTTCGGTGAAGTTGGTCGGGCAGTCGACGACGGTGTTGTTCATCGTCAGCGTGCCGTTCGGCGTGGCGGCCGGGCCGGCGGCGGCCGTGGTCGCGGTGCCTTCGATGCGCACGCAGGAGCGCTTGAAGCCGGTCACGACGCCGTTCCAGAACACGCCGCCGGTGCCTTCCTTCAGGTTGAAGCCGTCGCGGCTCGTGGTCGGGCCGCCGACCGCGGTGAAGTTGGCGACGGTGCCCTTGGCGCGCGGCGTGGCGTCGAAGTTGGTCGGGCTGTTGGCGAGTTCGAAGCCATGATCTTCGCCGGTGCAGCCGCGCTGGTTGACCAGGGCGAACTGGACCTTGCCGGTGTAGCCTTCGTCCCAGTCGATGCCGTCGTCGCCGCCGCACGAGTCGACGAAGTAACGCACGTTGGCGGTGCCGCCGAAGAACTCGACGCCGTCGTCGCCGCCCTGGTAGGCCTGCAGGTGGTCGAGCGTCGTGCCCGAGCCCACGCCGGCGAAGGTGAAGGCGTTCAGTTCGCGGTTCGGCGCGAAGATGTAGCCGGCGTAGCGCACCTGCATGTAGCTGACCACGCCGCTGCTCTCGAAGGCGTCGTCGCCGCCGTAGCGCAGGGTCGGATCCCACTCGGCCACGCAGTTGGGGTTGCAGTTCGACGGCGCGTTGCCGGCGATCACGAAGCCGCCGACTTCCTTGGCCAGCGGCGTGCCGCTGAAGCCCGGCAATTCGCTCGAGGTGGTGAGGATGATCGGCGCGTTCTGCGTGCCCTGCGCGAACACCTTGGAGCCGCGGCGGATCGCGATGTGGTCGAAGGTGTCGCCGGTGCTGACGATCACGGTGCCCGGCTCGATGCGCAGCGTCGAGGGCGTGGTGTTGTCGCCGCCGATCGCGACCTGGCCTTCGATCACCCAGGTGGTTTCGTTGGTGAGCGTGATCTCCTGCCCGACCTTTTCGCCCGAGATCAGGCAGGCGCGGTTGCCGTACGCGGCCGCGGCCGTGGAGAAGCTCGGACAGGCGGTGAACTCGCGCTTGTAGACGCACTGTTCGCTGGCGAAGAACGGCGCCAGCTCGAGCGTCGCATCGGCGAGGCCCGAAGCCTCGGTCATGTCGAGCGTCACGGTGATCGCGTCGCAGCTGTGCACGTCGATCGAGGCGGTGCCGACGTTGGTGGTGGTGGTCGGCGCCACGAACGGCGAACCGAAGTTGCCGCCGCTCGTCAGATTCACGTCGATGCCGCTGGCGGCGTACTGGAATTCGGACATCGGGGCGGTGAGCAGCACCCACGTCGCACGGCCCTGCGCGTCATAGGCGTAGTAACCGATGGCGAGGATGCCCTTGCCGTCGGCCTGCGGCAGGTAGTCGACGACCGCGCCGCGGCCGCCTGCGCCCGTGATCGACCACACGCCGTCGAGGTCTTCGTTGAGCTGCATGGCAGCGTGGGCGTTGCCGAAGCCAATGGCGCCCAGGACCGCACAGGCCAGGACGGAGCGACGGATTGCATGCTTCATGGGGGACTCCAGGACAAGGGCACGATGGCCGTACGCGTGCGCGCGGTGACGCGCCCGACGGGGAGTCCAAAGAATAAGTACGCCCGGTTACAGTTTATTGACGACGACGCATGCGCGCCGAGCGGTCACAACTGCGGCGACCACTCCAGCGTGAAGCCGATTTCGCGGCCCTTGCGGTATTCGCGGATGTTGGCGTCGTCGCCCTGGCGGAACTCCACCGCAGGGTCGAGCAGGTTGCGCACGCGCACGCGGAACGACCAATCTTCGCCCAGGCGTTGTTTCAGATTGAAGTCGAGCTGTCCGAACGGTTGTTCGTAGGTGTCGGGCTGGCCGTCGACGCCGACCTGCACGATGCGCTCGCCCGACACGTTGTACAGCAGCGAAACCTCGCGCCGGCCTTCCGGGTGCAGATAGCCGAGCTGGAAGTTCACGACGTACGGCGACTGGCCTTCGAGCGGACGCTCGAGGTTGGTGTTGAAGCCCGACTGCGCCGGATCGAGCGTGATGTTCGAATCGATCCACGAATAGTTGGCCGAGACGTACCAGTCGTCGAGATTGAGCCGGTCGACGCGCAGCCACTTCGCCCACGCACGGCCCTCGATCCAGCGATCCAGGAAGCCCAGCTGCTTGTAGGCGTCGAGTTCGATGCCCTGGTTCACCGCGCCCTGCGCGTTGGCCAGCGTCAGCAGCAGGCTGCCCGCGCCCGGCAGCAGCTGCTTCTCGATCGGGTTGGTGAATTCCTTGCGGAACAGCGCGACGGAGAGGCTTTCGCTGGGCGAGAAATAGTATTCCCAGCGCACGTCGTAGTTGGTGATCTCGGCCTGCTTCAGCTCCGGGTTGCCGAAGGTGATGAAGTCGAGGATCGGGTCGAGATAGGGCGCGGACGAAAGCTCGCGGAAGTCCGGGCGCGAAAGCGTTTCGCTGTAGCCGAAGCGAAGTTGCTGCTCGCCGCTGATCCACCAGGTGAGCGAGGCCGCCGGCAGGCGGTCGACCTGCGCGATGGCACCGACCACCGGCGGGTCGTTCGGCCGCACGACCGAGAACGTCGTGACCTGCTGCGAGTTGTCTTCCTCGCGCATGCCGAAGGTGGCGCGGATCTTGTCGAAGAAGCTGACGTCGAATCCGATCGCGCGGTAGTCGAGCGATTGTTCGGCCACGTAGGTATCGGTGGCGCCCGTGTTTTCGCGCAATTCCAGGCCCCCGAGGAGGGGCAGCCCGATGTTCTCCGGCGTGAGGATGTCCTCGAGCGAAGGCAGCAGGGTCAGGGACGAGCCGCCGGGAATGGTGAACTGGTAGCGCCGGATGTAGGAATCGCGATCGCGCTGCAGCTCGCCGGCGTTGAGCGTGACACTGCCCTTGATCTTGTCGTTCCACTGCCACGGCAGCGTCAGCCCCAGGTCGGCCGATTCGCTCTGGTCGACCAGGTCGGCGAAATCCAGGCTGAAGCGGTCGTTGAGCTGCCGCACGCCGCCGTCGCGCAGGTCGTAACGGTATTCGCGGGTGAAGGGCGAATAGCGGTTGGCGCGCGCATCGGTGTACAGCCAGTTGAAGACGGCGCCTTCCACCGGCCAGAACGGCAGCGCGTGATCGCCGAGCAACTGGTTGGCGACGAGCTCGTTCTCGATCCATTCGAGCTTGTAACCGTCGAACGGCTGGTTGTCCTGCACGCCGCTCGTGTAGCGCGCCTCGTCCTCGGTCTGGCGCACGATGAGCGACGTGCCGCGCAGCTTCTGGCCTTCGCCGTACTCCAGACCGGCCACCAGAAAGCCGCTGACGTCGATCTCGGTCTGCGTGCCCTGCACCCGGGTTTCGTCGCGCTGTTCGAGGCCGGCGTCGCTGGCCACGAAATAGCGGCGGTCTTCGTCGAAGGTGTCCATGCCGCGCGCGTAACGCGTGGAGGCAAGGAAGCCGACCTTCCATTGATCGGCGAATTGCCACGAGGAGCCGCCCGAGATCGCCAGGCCGTGGTCGGGCCCGATGTTCTGCGAATCGACGTCGTAGGGGCCGACGAACTCCTCGCCGATCCGCTCCAGTTCCTCGGGCGTCTGGCCGTCGGGGATGGCGGGGCTTCGGCGCCGCAAGAAACGGCCCTGGCGTCGCAGATCGTCCAGCGCGCCGGGCAGCGCGCGGCTGCCGTCGTCGCGGCCGGTCCAGTCGCGGCCGCCGCCTTCGTAGCCGAAGCCTTCCGAAAAGCTGGTGCCGTCCACGTAGCCCAGCGAACCGGAAATCTTGAACACGGGCGATTCGGGGAAGCCGCGCGTGCGCAGCTGGATGGTGCCGCCGCCGAACTCGCCGGGCATTTCGGGCGAGTAGGTTTTCTGCACCACCACGCCTTCGAGGACGTCGGCGGGGAACAAATCGAGCGGCACGACGCGTCGGGTCGGGTCGGGGCTGGGAATCTGCGCGCCGTTGAGCAGCACGCTGGAATAGCGCTCGCCCAGGCCTCGCACGTAGATGTACTTGCCGTCGACCAGGGTCAGGCCGGTGACGCGCTTCAACGCGCCCGCGGCATCCGAATCGCCGGCGCGCGACATCTGCTCCGCGCCGAGAATGTCGGTGACCGCGCTCGAGCTGCGCTTTTCCTCGGTGAACGCGGCCAACGAGCCTTCGACGAAGGGTTCGAGCACGACGAACTCCGGCAACTCCATGCCGGCCGGCGTCAGCTCGACGGCGCGCTCGGTGGTCCGGTCGCTGGCGATCGCGATGCCGTCGAGGGTCTGGCTGCTGTACTCGGGCGCGATGATGGAGACCGAGTAGGTGCCGGGCGAAACCGGCGCGGTGAAGCGGCCCTCGGCGTCGGTCACGATGTCGAGCGGCGTGCCCGCGACGAACACGCGCGCCTTGGCGATGGGCGCGCCGCTTTCGCTGTCGACCACGCGGCCGGCGAAGGTGCCCGGCGGGCCGGCGGCGGCCTGCGTGGCCTGCGCGGAAGCCGCGGCGCCGTCCTGGTGCGAGCTTTCGACGAACACGCTGGGCGTGGCGTCGGGATAGAGCGTGGCGATCAGTTCGGCGTTTTCGTCGGCCGCCAGTTCGATCTCGAAGTTCAGCACCTCGGTGCCGCCGCGCGCGACGGTGACGACGTGCTTGCCGGCGTCGAGCGTGAGCGCCAGCGCGCCGTCGGCGCTGGTGCGGCCGCGCGCGGCGCCGTCGATGCGCACTTCGGCGTCGGCGAGCGGCGTCTGGTCGTCGAACACGTAGACGGAAAGCTCGGCCGCCCACGCCGGATGCAGGGCGAGCGAAAGAGCGGCGATGAGCGGAAGGCGTTTCATGGCGTCCCTTCGATGGGGCGCGGCGTCAGCCGCAGTTCCAGCGCGTGTCGCCGCACTCTTGCATCAGGCGCCGCAGTTCGGTCGCCTTGCGGAACAGTTCGGGGCGGGTGAGTGCGGCCAGGTGGGTTTCGGCGGCTTCGAAGTCGCCGCCCTTGAACAGGGCATAGGCGAGCGCGTAGCGCACGTCCTCGTCGTCGAGCAGTCCGGCGCGGAAGAGCGCATCGTGCATGCCGGCGACCTGGTCGTAGCGGCGCAGCTGCACCAGGATGCCGACGCGCTGTTTGAGCTTGCGTTCCTGGTCCGGTACGCGCGCATTGAGCGCCAGCGCGCGCGCGCCGTGGCCGGCGCGGCGGAACAATTCGGCCGCTTCCGGCAGCAGGGCCGGATCGCGTTCGGCCTGCTGCGCCAGGATCTCGGCGGCGGCGAGGAGGTCGCCGCGCTCGAGCCAGGCCTGCGCCAGCGCCTTCGCCACCGAGGCATCGTCGGGGAACAGCAGGCGGCCGCGCTCCAGGAAGCGCACGGCTTCATCAAAGCTCTTGCTCTGGCGCAGCGCGGTGCCGATCGCGGCGTAGTCGGCGGCCTTGGGTTCGGCGCGCTCGAGATATTCGCGGCCGAGTTCCGCCGCCTGCCGGTGCAGGCCGGCCTCGATCAGATAGAACACCTGGCGGCGCAGGAAACCGGTGTTGCCGGGGAACTGGTTGGAGGCCGCCGTCAGCGTGTCGAGCGCGGCCTGGCGCTGGCCCTGCATCCACTGCGCGTGCGCGCGCATCATCCAGGCGCCGGAGATGTTCTTCACGCCTTCGCCGGCCTGGTCGAGCGCCGCGACGGCTTCGTCGTATTTTTCAAGGCCGAAGTAAGCCTGCGCACGGTACAGGTGGATCAGCGGATCGGTCTGGCCCGCTTTCACCGCGGCGGTGAAGGCTTCGGCGGCGACGTCCTGCTTCTGCTGCTCCAGCGCCACCATGCCGCGCGCGGTGTGGTAGGTGATCAGATCCACGCCTTCGGCTTCGGGATCGACCTTCTCAAGCATCTGCGCGGCGCGGTCGTAATTGCCGTCGCGCACCAGCTGCGCGGCCAGCGCCACGTAATCGACTTCGTCGTCGTCCTTGGCCGCGAAGGCGGGCGCGGCCAGGCACAGCGCGAGCATGAGGGCGGCGAAATGCGTCATGACAGATCGAACCGCACTTTCTGCGTGGCCCATACGCGCACGTTCTCGCCCTTGTAGCTCGCCGGTTCGAATTTCCAGGTCTGCACGCCGGCCGCGGCCACGTCGTCGAACACGCCGGCCGGCGAGGCTTCCAGCACCTTCACCTTCTCGACCTGGCCGGTGGGGCCGATCAGCAGGCTCAGGATCACGTAGCCCGTGACGCCCTGCGCCTTGGCGCGCGGCGGATACTGCATCGGCGTCTGCAGCAGCGGGCGCGGCGGCACGTCGACCGAGTCGTCGGTCATCACCACGTCTTCCGATTCGCCGAGCAGCGAATCGCCCAGGCCCAGGTCTTCGGAATCGAACTGCGGCAGGCCGAAGTCGAGACCGGCGAGGCCCGAATCGAGTCCCACGATCGGCGCCGGCGCACTGCGCTGCGGGCGCCGCTTGGGCGGCTCCGGGCGGCGCAGGGATTCGCGCGCCGGCGGTTTCTCTTTCTTCACCACCTCGAAATTCGTGGTGGCGACGCTGTCCTCGCCTTCGGGCCGCGCGAACTGCTTGTTCATCACGATCACCAGCGCGAGCACGAGCGCCGTGCCCACGGCCGAGGCCGCGATGCCGAACAGTTGCGGGCGTCCCGGACGCATGCCTCAGCCCTCGCCCGCTTCCAGCACCGTGGCCACGCCGACATCGTCGGCGCCGGCCAGGCGGGCCTGGTCCACCACCTCGATCAGGCGCTGCGAGGGCACGTTCTCGTCGGTCACCACCAGCACCGACTTCTGCGTCATGCCCTTGATGAGGTCGCGCACGCGGCTCTGGATCACCCAGGTGCGGATCGGCTCGCCTTCCAGATACGTCTCGCCCTGCTTGTCGATGTACAGGCGCACGGCCTTGGTCGAGGCGACCTGCTGCGAGGACGCGCCGGGGCGGTTGATGTCGACCTTCATGTCCTTCACGAAGGTGGTCGACACCATGAAGAAGATGAGCAGGATGAAGGTCATGTCGATCATCGGGGTGAGATCGACGGCGGTTTCCTGCGTTTTGTTCTCGCGACGGCGCAGCATGATTTATCCCTTGGCCTCGGCCGGTTCGCTGACGAGGATGTCCTTGATCTGGTCGAGGTCGCCCTCGATCTGTTGCTGGCGGCGATCCAGCACGGCCTTCACGATGACGCCGGGCACGGCGACCACGAGGCCCATCTGCGTGGTGAAGAGCGCCGTGGCGATTCCTGAGGCGATGCCGCCGCTCTGCGAGAACAGCGTCATGTCGCCCAGCGATTCGAAGGTCTCGATCATGCCGGTGACGGTGCCCAGCAGCCCGAGCAGCGGCGCGATGCCCACCAGCGTGGTGATCGTGGTGGCGTAGCGCTTGAGCTCCTCGTCGTACTGGCCGAAGGCGTCGTCGAGGTAGCGGCGGAAGTAGGGCTTGTTCTGCGCCTGCAGTGCGAGCCCGCGGCGGATGGCTTCGTCGACGATGCCGTCCGGCGCCTTGGCGCGGCCGTCGCGGTAGCGCTTGATCAGCACGCGCACGTTCTTCTTGCTGCCGCGGCGCAGCAGCGCCCAGCGCGAGCCGATGCAGAACCACAGCACCACGGTGACCAGCACCAGCGGCGGCATCACGAAGCCGCCGGCATCCATGTAGAAGCCGAGGGCGTCGGCGATGCCGCCGGCGGAATCCGCGCTGTTGAAACGCGAGAGCATCGGGATCGGTCCGTCAGGCGGCCGCGCGCGTGGGCGTGGGCGGCACCGACTTCAGGCGCACGTCCTGGAACAGGTTCACCACCTTGAGCGCGGCCTTCTCCATGTCGTCCTTGATGCGATCGGCCCAACCGTTGAGCAGATTGCCGAGCAACAGGCACGGGATGGCCACCACGAGGCCCTGTTCGGTGGTGACCAGCGCGGTCGCGATGCCGCCGGAGAGCAGCTTCGGATCGCTGGTGCCGAATTCGGTGATGACGTCGAAGGTCTGGATCATGCCGGTGACGGTGCCCAGCAGGCCGAGCAGCGGCGCCACCGCGGCGATCATGGTGATGAAGCCGGCGAAGCGGTTGAGGTGCGAGGACTCGTGCAGGATGGCTTCCGACACGATGTCTTCGAGGTGTTCGCGGTCGCGGTCGAGGTTGCGCAGCGCGGCGGTGACCACGCGCGCGGCCGAGCCCTTGAAGCGCTTGGCGGCGGCGATGGCGTCCTCGAGGCGATGCGCGCGCACCTGTGGCGCGACCGCGTCCATGATCTTCGTGATGCTGGCGCCCGCCTGCTGCAGGAACACCGCGCGCAGGGCGACGAGGATCAGCGCGACGAGGCCGAGCACCATGATCACGTAGCCGATCACGCCGCCCTTTTCCATTTCGCCCCAGAAGGTCTTCTCGAGCGGCTCGGAGGCGGCGACGCTGGTGTTCTCGAACAGATAGGCCCGCAGCGTGGCCGGCTGCTGGCCCTGCGCCAGCGCGGTGGCGCTGGCTTCGGCCGGCGCGTTCCAGAGTTTGAAGCGGCCGCCGCCGGCCGGGGCGAGCGCGCCGCTGCCCTGCGGGCTGGCGCCGAAGGCCGCGATGTTGCCGAAGCGCACGATGGTGCCTTCGACCTCGGTGCCGTCCGGCAGGAAGTAGCGCCCGGTTTCGCGCCGCACCTGGCCCAGTTCGGTGAGCTTGCGCGCGGCGACGTCGAACAGCGTGGCCAGGCGCGTGGCCTCGTCCTGCTGCGCGAAGGCGTCGGAGGCCAGCGTGGTGTCGCCGAAGGATTCGAGCGTGCTGCGCGCCTGGTCGAAGGTGGCGATCAGCATGTCGGCGTTGTCGGCGCTGGCCAGCGCGGCCTGCTCGGCGCGCACCACTTCGTCATTGAGCGCTTCGGTTTGCGAGCGCGCGGCGAGCGCGGCGTTCTCGAGCGCGCCGACCTCGCCTTCGAGGCGGCCGCGCTCGCGTTCGAGCTGCGAGCGCACTTCGGCGATGCGCGCGGAGAGTTCGCGCTTCTGCGCCTCGAGGAAGGCGAATTCCTTCTTGTAGGCCTGTTCCACCGAGACCGTCGGCGCCGGCGGCGCGGCCGGGGCAGGCGCGGGCGCGGCCGGAGGCGGGGTGTCCTGCGCGAGGACGGGCGAGGTGGCGAGCAGCAGGGAGAGGATCAGGCGCTTCACGGCGCGGCTCCGGTGGCGGCGGCGAAGGGCAACTCGAAATAGCCCTGGCGGATCTGTTTGCCGAGCGAATCGAACAGCGCCACGATCTGGGCGCGCGGCGCTTCCTCGGTGACTTCGACGAACTGCCAGCCGCTGCCGCCGCGGCGGGCCTGGCCGACGCGCCCGTCCTGGGTGCGGAAATACATGGCCATGCTGCCGAGCTTGGCGACGTCGGCCAGCACGCGTTCGTTGCCCAGCGCGATGGTCTGCGAGTGCAGGCTGTTCTCGCGCGTGAGGCGGAATTCGTCTTCGTAAAAGGCCCAGAGCCGGTTCACGCCGCGCTGCGGCGGCAGGCTGCCGTTCTCGATCTGGGTGCGGAAGCCTTCGACCTCCGCCAGGCGCTCTTCCACCTTGAAGGGCAGGCCCTGGCGGATCTGGGTCTCCAGCGCGGCGGTGGCCGAGAGCAGCACGGGCTTGAGCGCATCGCCGGTGACACCGGCGGCGGCGGTCTCGGCCTGCTGGGTATCGAGCTTCTGGCGGGCTTCGCGCAGCGCCAGTTGCTGGCGCTCGGCGCTGCCCGACAACTCGGCCTTCTGCGCGTTGAGCGCGGCCAGCGCAGTGCGCTGTTCCTCGCGCAACAGTTCCAGCTCGGTGTTGAGCTGCTCGACTTCGCCGCGCAGACGCACCAGGCCCTGCGAGAGCGCATCGGCATCGGATTGGGCCTGCGCCGGCATGCCGGCGGCAAGCGCGAGGCCCAGGGCGGCGGCGCGGGCACGCGCGGGGAAACGCATGGTCATCGGTGACTCCAGGACGGGACGCGGGCTGCGCTCAGGCACGCCCAACGCCGCGCAGGCTATGACCGCCGCGTTGCGGTTTGATGACGGCCGCGTGTCGGCGGCTTTCTTATTTCCGTCATGGCGTTGCAATAAAACCCGGTTCCTGTAACCGAAGTGTCACGAAACCGACATAAGGTGCGCGCCAACTCCCCCGAGCCCCACGCCATGAACCGCCTGTCCCGCCTCGCTCCCGCCCTGCTCCTGCTGGCCGCCATGCCCGCCGCCGCCGAAGTGCCGCTGGATGTCATCTTCGACAGCGAGCTCTACATCGACGGCCTGTTCCAGGCCGACAAGAACCTCTTCGACTCCGACGTCGCACAGATCCCCGACGACGCCGAGTTCCGCCGCGGCGAGGTCATCCTGCGCGGCAAGCATCTGAGCGGTTTCGAGTTCATGCTCGGCTGGGACGCCAAGGCCGACAAATGGCTGGATGTCTGGGGCCGCCATCGTCTGGGCGCCTACACCACCGT
This sequence comes from uncultured Aquimonas sp., assembly GCA_946481615.1. The sequence continues at coordinate 480 of CAMLOR010000074.1, read as the reverse complement.
GCGCGCCGGCCAGTACAAGCAGCCGAACTCGCTGGAAGAACTCGGCAGCACCCGCAACAACGACTTCATCGCCAAGTCGATGGCGACCAACACCTTCGGCGTGGCGCGCCGCCTGGGCGTGGAGTTCATGACCGAGGGCCGCAACTGGACGGCGACGGGCTCGTGGTTCGGCCGTGAACTCACCGAAAGCCTGGGCACGGGCGCAGGCTACGGCGCGCGCGTCACCTGGGCACCGCTGCTCGAGGATGTGCCGGTCGAGGAAACCCGCTTCGTGCATCTTGGCCTGGCGGCCGTCGATTACGACACCACGTCCGACACGCTGCGCCTGCGCGCGCGTCCGGGTGCCGATCTTTCCGCGGTGCGCCTGGTCGACGCCGGCAACTTCACCAACGCCGACCGCATCACCGCGGTGAGCGTGGAAGGCGCGTACGGCGCCGGCCCGCTGCTGCTGCAGGGCGAGTACTACCAGGCCACGGTCGA
>CAMLOR010000073.1 GCA_946481615.1 uncultured Aquimonas sp. | reverse complement strand
GGAATGCTGAGCTGCGTGGTCAGGCGCGCGCCCTTGGTGCCGATGGGATCCTTCACCACCTGCACCACGATTTCCTGGCCGTCGCGCACCAGTTCGGAGATCGGCAGCGTGGGCACGGCCTGCGGCAGGGTTTCCTCGCCGTCGGCCACGTCGGCCGGCGCGCCGCGCAGGATGTCGGAGGCGTGCAGGAAGGCCGCGCGCTCCAGTCCGATGTCGACGAAGGCGGCCTGCATGCCCGGCATCACGCGCAGCACGCGGCCCTTGTAGATGTTGCCGACGTAGCCGCGGCGCGAGGTGCGTTCGATGTGCACCTCCTGCAGCATGCCGTTCTCGACCACCGCCACGCGGGTCTCGCGGGGCGTCACGTTGATCAGGATTTCTTCCGACATGGGGTGCTCAGGCCCCGAATTCGCGCAGGAGCCGCTCGGTTTCGAACAGCGGCAGGCCCATCACGCCCGAATAGCTGCCCGAAAGATGCGAAATGAAGGCCGCGGCGCGGCCCTGGATGGCGTAGGCGCCAGCGCGCCCGAAGGGTTCGCCGCTCTGCGCGTAGCGCGCGATGTCGTCGTCGGAAAGCTCGGCGAAGGTCACGTCCGACACGCTCATCGCGTGCAGTTCGCGGCCGGCATCCATCACCCACACCGCCGACACGGCCTGGTGGGTGCGGCCCGAGAGCCGCTTCAGCATCGCCGTGGCGGCCGCGGCATCGGCCGGCTTGCCGAACACGTCGCCGTCGAGGATCACTTCGGTGTCGGCGCCCAGGACGACGGCATTCGGCACGGCGACGACTTTCAGCAGGCCGGCGCCGGCCTTCTCGCGCGCCACGCGGCTGACGTAATCGAGCGCGGACTCGCCCGGGGCGCGTTCTTCGGGCACGTCGACTTCGAGCAGGCCGAAGTCGCGGCCGATCTGTTGCAGGAGTTCGCGGCGGCGGGGGGACTGGGAAGCGAGATAAAGCATCCGCCAAGCTTACCAACGGGGCGTCACGCCCGGTGGTACGGATGGTTCGCAATGAGGGATGCGGCACGATAAAGCTGCTCGGCCACCACCAGGCGCACCAGCATGTGCGGCAGCGTGAGCGGCCCGAGGCTCCAGGATTCCTGCGCGGCGGACAGCACCTCGGGCGCATGGCCTTCGGGTCCGCCGATCAGGAAGGCGAGATCGCGGCCCTGCGAACGCCAATGCTCCAGTCGCTGCGCGAGCTGTTCCGAGGAGTACGGCTTGCCGCGGCCGTCGAGGGTGACGGTCCAGGCGTTCTTCGGCAGCGCCGCGATCACGCGGACGCCCTCGTCCGCGGTGGCGCGGGCGGCGTCGCGGCCCTTGCCGCGCAGGCCGGGCGCGATTTCGACCAGCTCGAACGGCAGCCAGTGCGACAGCCGCTTGCGGTATTCCGCGAAGCCGGCCGCCACCCAGGCCGGCGCGCCCTCGCCCACCGCGATCAGGCGCGCCTTCACCGCTCAGCCGCCGCGCTCAGTGCGCGACGTCTTCCGGCGCGTCGGCCGCATCCGGCGGCGCGTCGTCGCCCACCGTCCACAGACGCTCGAGCGCATAGATCTCGCGCACGCGCGGCAGCATGACGTGGACGATGACATCGCCGAGGTCGACCAGCACCCACTCGGCCTCGCGCTCGCCTTCCACGCCGATCGGCGCGTTGCCGATGCGCTTGGCGTACTTCATCACCTCGTCGGCGATGGATTTCACGTGGCGGGTGGAGGTGCCGGAGGCGATCACCATGTAGTCGGTGATGCCGGTCTTGCCTCGGACGTCGATCTCGCGGACATCGCGGGCCTTGAGCTCCTCGAGGGCGGCATGCACCTGCTGGCGCAGGTCGGGAGCGGGGACGGGCGGGTTGGCTTTGCGGGCGGTAACTGCAGGGCGGGGTGCCAAGCGTGGATGACCTCTCTTGTCGGGGCACGGCGCGGCGCGCCATCGCCGGGGCCAGTATGGGCGCACTTTCTCGCGCCCCGCAAGCGTCAGGCGCGGTAGAGCCCGTGTTCTGCGATGTAGTCCGCGACCGGCGCCGGCACCCATTCATCCACCGGCTGCCCGGCGGCCAGCGCCGCGCGCACCGCGGTGGAGGAAATCGGCCAGGACGGCACCTGCAATGCCAGCACGCGGCCCGCCGGGGAAGCCCGCAAGGCGCCCACGTCGTCGGTCCAGCGCCCGCCGAGTTCGCTCGCCAGCTCGTCCGGCAGGCCGTCGAGATCGTGCGCCGGCCGCGTCAGCGCGACGAGATGCGCGAGTTCGAACAAGGTCCGCCATTCGCGCCACGTCGCGAGCTGACGGAAGGCGTCGGCGCCGATCAGCGCGGCGATCGGCTGCACGGCGCCTAGCTCGTCGCGCAGCTCGCGCAAGGTGTCGATCGTGTAGGTGGCGCCGCCGCGCAGGACTTCGCGCCGATCGACCGCGAGCAGCGGATCGCCCGCCACGGCCACGTCGAGCAGCAAGGCACGCCGCGCACCGTCGAGGCGCGGACGCGCACGATGCGGCGGATCGCCCGCCGGCACCAGATGCACGACATCGCCCAATTGCTCGGCGGCCGAGCGCGCCACCTCGAGGTGCCCGCGGTGCACCGGGTCGAAGGTGCCGCCGTAGTTGAGATGGATGCGCGTCACCGCCGCCGGCCTCGCACGCTCATCCGATCCGTGCCGTCGCGCCGCATATCGCGCGGCTCGTTCACCGCAGCGCGCGCGGCGCGCCGATGCCGACGATCACGCGTTCGAGTTCGCGCCAGGCGTCGCCGGCGAGACGGCCCTTGCTGATGCGGTCGATGCGGGCGCAGTCGGAGAGGAGTTTCTCGAAATGCGCGGCGCTGCCGCGCTGCAGCGCGCGGCGGAACAGCGGCTGCTTGGAATCCCAGACGCGCGCCTGGTTGAAGGCCTGCGCCAGGTTGCCGCCGCTTTCCTGCACGGCGGACAGCAGCGCCAGCGCCTGCACCTGCGAGGTGATCCACGAGAGCATCGGCACCACGGCCTCGCCCTCGCCGCGCAGGCCGGCCAGCATGTGCAGTGCCTTCGGCGCGTCGCCCGCGAGCGCGGTGTCGGTGAGGCGGAAGACGTCGTAGCGTGCGCTGTCGGCAACCAGGGCTTCCATTTCCTCGGCGTCGATGGAGCCCTTGCCCTTGAGCAGGGCGAGCTTGTCGACTTCCTGCGCGGCCGCCAGCAGATTGCCTTCGACACGCTCGGCGAGCATCTGCGCGGCGTCGGGCGGGGCGGTGAGTCCGCGCGTTTTCAGCCGGCGCGCGATCCATTGCGGCAACTCGTTCGGCTTCACCGGCCACAGCACCAGCATCGCGCCGTGCCGGTCGATGGCGCGGCTCCAGGCGGCGTCGTGCTTGTTGCTCCACTCCGCGGCGGTGACGAGCAGCAGCACGTCCGGTGCGGGATCCTTCGCGAATTTCTCTAGGATTTCCCCGCCTTCCTTGCCGGGTTTGCCGGTCGGCAGACGCACCTCGATCACGCGGCGCGAAGCGAACAGCGACATCGACGCGAAGCCGGCTTCCAGCGTGCCCCAGTCGAAGCGGTTGTCGGCCTCGAAGACCTCGCGTTCGGTGTAACCGAGTTCGCGCGCCTTGGTGCGCAAGGCGTCGGCGGCTTCGAGCAGCAGCAGCGGCTCGCCGCTAGCGATCAGATACGACGCCGCCAGCTGCCCGCCCGCCAGTTGCTGTTCGAACTGGGCTTCGCGCAGCGGCATCGCGGGTCAGCGCGTCGCCGCTTCGATGCGGCGCAGGATGGCCTGCACCATGTCGCGCTCGAGTTCGGCCTTGACGACTTCTTCCTCGCCGGCCGTACCGATGGCCTGCTGCGTGTCGAAGTTGTAGTCGCGCTCGAGCACCACGTTCTGGCGCGGCAACACGGTGCTGCCGGCCGAGTCCACGAGTTCGAACTCGACTTCGTACTTGAGCAGGTATTCCTGCACGCGGCCGGTGTCGCCCACCGACAGCGGCAGGCGGTCGAGGCGGTTGGCGAACACGCGCAGCACGGCCACGCCTTCGGGCGCGGACGAAACGGCGGCGCCGGCGCGCCGCATTGCCTGTTCGAGATTGCGCTGCAGCGGGCTGTAGGTGTCGGCGACGTCCACGCGCACCGTGGCGAGGTTCGCCGGCAGCGTGATGTCCTGCCGCAGCTGGAAGCCGCAGCCACTCAGGCACGAGAGAAGCAGCGCCGCCAGAAGGAGCCTCGTCGCCATGTCTTCAGCCCGCCACGATGTTGACGATCTTGCCCGGCACCACGATCACCTTCTTCACCGTCTGTCCCTCGAGGAATTTCGCGACGTTGGGCTCGGCCATGGCCTGGGCCTCGACCTGTTCCTTCGGCGCGTTCGCGGCCACTTCGATGGTGCCGCGCAGCTTGCCGTTGACCTGCACGGCCAGCGTCAGGGCATCGCGCACCAGCGCGGCGGCGTCGACCTTCGGGAACGGCAGGTCTTCGAGCAGCGTTTCCGGATGGCCCAGCGCCTGCCACAGCGCGTGGCTGGCATGCGGCGTGATCGGGTTGAGCAGCAGCGCCACCGTTTCCAGCGCTTCCTGGCGCAGCGCGCGGCCGTTCGGCGAGGCGTCGTCGAACTTCGCCAGATGGTTGAGGAACTCCATCACCGCGGCGATCGCGGTGTTGAAGCTGTGGCGGCGGCCGTAGTCGTCGGAAACCTTCTGGATCGTCTCGTGCAGCTGGCGGCGCAACGTCTTCTGCGCGGCATCGAGCGCGGCGAGATCGACGCGGCCGGCGGCCCCTTCGGCAATGTGCTTGTGGGCCTGCGCCCACAGCCGGCGCAGGAAGCGCGCCATGCCCTCGACGCCGGCCTCGTTCCATTCCAGCGACTGTTCCGGCGGCGCGGCGAACATGGAGAACAGGCGCACGGTGTCGGCGCCGAAGCGGTCGACCATCAGTTGCGGATCGACGCCGTTGTTTTTCGATTTCGACATCTTCTCGGTGGCGCCGATGTGCACGGGCCCGCCGTCGAGCTTCAGCTTCGCGCCGATCACGCGCGCGCGCTCGTCGCGCTCGATCTCGACGTCGGCGGGGTTGATCCACTCCTTCGAGCCGTCCGCGTCGTCGCGCCAGAAGGTCTCGGCGATCACCATGCCCTGGCACAGCAGGTTCGTTGCCGGTTCGTCGGTGTGCACCAGCCCCGCGTCGCGCAGCAGCTTGTGATAGAAGCGGAAATACAGCAGGTGCAGGATGGCGTGTTCGATGCCGCCGATGTACTGGTCGACCGGCAGCCAGTAATTGGCGCGCGCATCCACCATGTCGGCCGCACCCGGCGAGGTGTAGCGCGCGTAGTACCAGCTCGACTCCATGAAGGTGTCGAAGGTGTCCGTCTCGCGCTCCGCTGCGCCGCCGCACTTCGGGCACGTGGTCTTGCGCCACTGCGGATCGGCCTTGATCGGCGATTGCACGCCGGAGAATTCGACGTTCTCGGGCAGCACCACGGGCAGCTGCGATTCGGGCACCGGCACGTCGCCGCAGGCGGCGCAGTGGATCATCGGGATCGGGCAACCCCAGTAGCGCTGGCGGCTGACGCCCCAGTCGCGCAGGCGGAAGTTGACGCGGCGCGCGTCGGTGCCGAAGCGCTGCGCCAGCGCCTCGAAGGCCTGCGCGTAGTCCATGCCGTCGTAGTCGCCGGAGTTCACCAGCACGCCGTAGTCGGTGTACGCGCCCTGCTCCGCGATACGGGTTTCGAATTCCTCGACGATGCGCACGGCCTCGGAGGTGTCGAACACGTCGATGGCGCCCGATTCGCCGAGCGCGGCGTCCATCGGATTGGCGTGCGTGGCGACGTCGCGCTGCAGCTCGGCGATGGCGTCGGCCACTTCCTGGCTCACGACCACCATCTTCACGGCCAGATCGTATTTCTGCGCGAATTCCCAGTCGCGTTCGTCGTGGCCGGGCACGGCCATCACGGCGCCGGTGCCGTAGCCCATCAGCACGAAGTTGGCGGCCCAGATCGGCACGCGTTCGCCCGTGATCGGATGCAACGCGTAGCGCCCGGTGAAGACGCCGCGCTTCTCCTGGGTTTCGAGCTCGGCCTCGGCGGTGCCGCCGTGCTTGCAGTCTTCGATGAACTGCGCGAGCTCGGGATAGCCTTCGGCCGCCGCCAGCGCGATCGGATGTTCGGCGGCCACGCTCAGGAAGGTCACGCCCAGGAGCGTGTCAGGCCGCGTGGTGAAGACGGTGACGGCGCCTTCGCCTTCCTCCAGCGGGAAGGCGATCTCGAGCCCTTCGCTGCGGCCGATCCAGTTGCGCTGCATGGTCTTGACCGAATCCGGCCAGCCGTCCAGCGTGTCGAGTTCGTCGAGCAGTTCCTGCGCGTACGCCGTGATCTTGAGGAACCACTGCGGGATCTCGCGCTTCTCCACCAGCGCCCCGGAGCGCCAGCCGCGGCCGTCGATCACCTGTTCGTTGGCGAGCACGGTCTGGTCGACCGGGTCCCAGTTCACCACCGAGTTCCTGCGGTAAACCAGGCCCTTCTCGAACAGGCGCGTGAACATGCGCTGCTCGTGGACGTAGTACTCCGGGCGGCAGGTGGCGAATTCGCGCGTCCAGTCGATGGCATAGCCCATCGTCTGCAGCTGCGCCTTCATGTGCCCGATGTTGGCGTAGGTCCACTTCGCCGGCGCGGTCCTGTTCTTGATCGCGGCGTTCTCGGCCGGCAGGCCGAAGGCGTCCCAGCCCATCGGCTGCAGCACGTTGTGGCCGGTCATGCGCTTGTAGCGCGAGATCACGTCGCCGATCGTGTAGTTGCGCACATGCCCCATGTGCAGCGCGCCGGAGGGATACGGCAGCATCGAAAGGCAGAAATACTTCGGACGCGAAGCGTCTTCGCGCACCTCGAAGGCGCGGTTGTCCTGCCAGAAGCGCTGGGCGGCGGCTTCGACGGTTTTCGGGTCGTACGCGGTTTCGGTGGACATGAGCAACGGGGGCCAGAGAAGAGCGGCAGGGTACCGCAGCGGCAATCCCGAGCGCCACGAAAGGCGCTCTTGCTCTTGCCCTCGGGCGACTGTGGCAGCGGGCGGAGGGCGGACGGACAGGCCGGCGAAGCCGGGGTCGGACAGGAGTCCGACCCTTTTCGTCAGGACATGGATGTCCTGTCGAAAAGCCCCGTCCGCCCGCAGCGAACCCCGCGCAGCGGGGCCGCGGACGCTCTTGCAGTCGCCCGAGGGCAAGAGCAAGAGCGCCTCGCGGAACCGTGTCGCAATCGTCGTGTGCGGCGGCGCGCGCTCGCGTTAGCATCGCGGCTTTCCCTGTCGAGACCGCCCATGCGCCGCACGCTGCTCGCCCTTGCTTTGACCGCTGCCCTGCCCGCCCACGCCGCGGGTGTGGAATATCTGTCCTGCGAGCAGTTGTTCGACGCGCGCGCCGGCAAGAATGCGGGGCCGCATGTGATCGAGGTGCGCGAGGGCAAGATCGCTAGCGTGAAGGCTGGTACCGAGGTGCCGCCTTCCGGAGGCGAGGCGCCGTACGCCGCGCGCACGCTGAAGTGGTGTTCGCCGGGATGGACCGACCTGCACGTGCATCTGTCGGGCCAGTCGAATCCGAATTCGTACTCGGAAGGTTTCCGCATGAACCCCGAACATTACGCCTTCCGCGCCGTCGGTTACGCGGAAAAGACGCTGATGGCGGGCTTCACCAGCGTCCGCGACCTGGGCGGCGAGGTGATCCTTGCCCTGCGCGACGCCGTCAACCAGGGACAGATCAAGGGTCCGCGCATCTTCGCGGCGGGCAAGAGCATCGCCACCACCGGCGGGCACGGTGATCCCTCGAACGGCTACAACGCCCGACTCGCCCATCTGATCGGGCCGCCGGGGCCGACCGAGGGCGTCGTGAATTCGCCCGACGAGGCCCGCCAGGCGGTGCGCCAGCGCTACAAGGACGGCTCCGACGTCATCAAGATCACCGCCACCGGCGGCGTGCTGAGCTACGCGAAGTCGGGCGACGCGCCGCAGTTCACGCAGGACGAAGTGGCCGCCGTCATCGAGGCGGCGCGCGACTACGGCTACAAGGTGGCCGCCCACGCGCACGGCAAGGAAGGCATCCGCCGCGCCGTGCTGGCCGGCGTCACCAGCATCGAGCACGGCACCTATGCCGACGAGGAAATCTTCCGGCTGATGAAGCAGAAGGGCACCTGGTACGTGCCGACGATCTCGGCCGGCAAGTTCGTGGCCGAGAAGGCGAAGATCGACGGCTATTTCCCCGAGGTGGTGCGCGCCAAGGCCGCGCGCATCGGCGCGCAGATCCAGGGCACCTTCGCGGCCGCGTACAAGGCCGGCGTGAAGATCGGCTTCGGCACCGACATGGGCGTCGGCCCGCACGGCGACAACGCGCAGGAATTCGTCTACATGATCGAAGCCGGCATGCCGGCCGGCGCCGCCTTCCAGGCCGCCACGATCCGCGCCGCCGAGGTGCTGGGCGTGGACGACCAGGGCGTGATCGAAGCGGGCAAGCGCGCCGACATCGTGGCGCTGGCGGCCGATCCGCTGCAGGACATCGGCGCGGTGAAGGATGTCGTCTTCGTGATGAAGGACGGCGTGGTCTACAAGGGCGGTTGACGCCGCAGCGCCAGCGCGGCGGCGAACGCGGGGACGGCGAAGTACACCGCCAGCGCGAGCCGCTGCGACGCGCCCGACGCACCGGCCCAACCCGGCAGCCACAGATGCGGCGGCCAGGCCAGCAGGCCTGCGAGCGCCACCGCGCCCAACGCGCCGGCGATGGCCAGCGGCCGCCAGCGCGGCAGGCGGCGCAAGCCCGCCGCGAACGCCACCATCGCGGCCCACGCGGCCAGCAGCGCGACGCCGTGCGCGACCACGTGGCCTTGCGTGGCGGCCTCGTCGGGGTTCGCCAGGTCGAGACCGAACGCCGCCTGGAGCCAGAAGGCCAGGCCCGAGATCGCCTGCAGATCCGCGCCGATGCGCGCCACGGCACCGGCACCGTCCAGACGCAGGCGCCGCCGCAACGCCAGCCCGAACGCCATGAGCATCACGCCCGGCACCACGAAGCCCACGGCCCGGAACGCGAAGGCCTCCGGCGAACGCCCGCTGCCGAGCACGCCCACCGAATGGCGGGCGTGGTCGTAGCCCTCGACGTTCGAGCCTGCAATCAGCAGCGCGACCACGAAGGCCAAGCCTGCGACGTAGCCTGCCGCAAGCCATCGTGTCGTCCGATCGATCATGCCGCGATCATGGCACGCGCCTTGTGATCGGCGCGCGATGGCATCATTTCGGGCAGGACTTCCAAGGATCGCCCATGCCCGACACCGCTTCCGCCCATGTCTTCGATGTCACCGCCGCCGATTTCCAGCGCGACGTGCTCGACCGCTCGCTCGAAACGCCGGTGCTGGTGGACTTCTGGGCGACCTGGTGCGGCCCCTGCAAGACGCTCGGCCCGATCCTCGAAAAACTCGCCGGCGAGTTCAACGGCGGCTTCCTGCTGGCCAAGGTCGATGTCGACAAGGAGCAGCAACTCGCCGGCTATTTCCAGATCCGCTCGGTGCCCACGGTGATGCTGGTGAAAGACGGGCAACTCGTCGACGGCTTCCCCGGCGTGCTGCCCGAGGGCCAGCTGCGGCAGTTCCTCGCGCACCACGGCATCGCGCCGCGCGAGGCCGCCGCGAACGACGAAGTCGAGGAAATCGCACCGCCGCCGCGCGACCCGCACGAAGTCGTCGCCGACCTGCGCGCGGCGCTGGCCGCCCAACCCGACAAACCCGAACTGCAACTCGACCTCGCGCTGGCGCTTTCGCGCATCGGCGAAGCCGACGAGGCCGGCCGCCTGCTCGACACCCTGCCCGCCAACCTCGCCACCGACGACCGCGCCAAGTCCGCCCGCGCCGCGCTCGGCTTCTCCACGCTGCTCAAGGAAGCCCCGCCGCGCGAGGAACTCGCGCGCCGCATCGCCGCCGATCCGGCCGACCTGCGCGCCCGCCACCAGCTCGGCGCCCACCATCTGCTGGCGGGCGAATCCGAAGCCGCCCTGCAGCAGTTCCTCGAGATGCTGCGCCAGGATCGCGCCTGGCAGGACGGCACGCCGCGCAAGGCGCTGATCGACGCCTTCAACATCATCGAGGACGCGGATCTGGTGAGCGCCTACCGCCGCAAGATGTCGTCGCTGCTGTTCTGATGACCTCCGCCTCCAAACTCAGGCTCCTCCTCAACCTCTGGCCCCCGTTCCGCTTCGCCGGCATCAGGGTGCTGCGCTTCGACGACGACTACCGCCACGCGAAGGTGAAGCTCGGCCTGCACTGGTACAACCGCAACTACGTGCGCACCCATTTCGGCGGCAGTCTGTTCTCCATGACCGATCCGTTCTGGATGATCATGGTGATGCACTGCCTGGGGCGCGATTACATCGTGTGGGACAAGGCCGGCGCGATCGATTTCGTGGCGCCGGGGCGCGAGGACGTGTTCGCGCAGTTCGAAGTCACCGACGCGATGCTCGAGGAACTGCGCGCCGCCACCGCGAACGGCGAGAAGCATCTGCGCTGGTTCGAGACCGATGTGAAGACGGCCGGCGGCGAGGTGGTCGCGAAGGTGCGCAAGCAGCTCTACGTGCGGCGCAAGCGCGACCGCTGATCACAGATCGACGAGACGGCCCGGCAGGCCGGTGCGCGCACGCACGGCCTGGCGCGCGGCTTCCATCAGCAGTTCGGCGCGCAGGCGCGCGTCGAGCACCACGCAGCTCGGCGGTGGCGGCTCGAAGCGCGCCATGATCTCGTCGACCAGTTCCGGCGTGCGGTCGGCCGCCGGGTGGCGGCCGGTCTGCAGATCCTTGAGCACGCGCAGGCGCGCGGTTTCCGGCGGGCAGTCCAGGAAGATGGCGAGCGGCGAGACCTTGTGCGGCGCCAGCGTGGCGTCGAGACGTTCGAGATCGCGCCGGCGCGAGAACGTCACGCCGTCGATCACGCTGCCGCGCCCGAGCATGCAGTTCACTTCCACCGCCAGCAGCACGGCGCGGAAGGCGGCGCGCTTTTCGGCGTAGGTGTAGGTGCACTGCGGGAACATCGCCTGGCGGACTTCGTCGCGGCAGACGCGCTGCAGCCCGAATTCCTCGGCCAGCGCGCGCGCCACCACGGTCTTGCCCGAGCCGGGCAGGCCGATCAGCGCCACCACCAGGGGCGGCGCAGCGTGATCGGGGAGGCTGGACATCGACGGCGTCTCGCTCATACTCGCCCGGCCATCCTGACACGCAAAGGCCCCGCCGCGCCAAGCATGAGCGTCGACGAAACCCCGCCGCCGAACGCCCCGATGCCCAACGTGCCGGGCTACCGCCCGATCCGCCGCCTGGGCGAAGGCGGCATGGCGGTGGTGTATCTGGCGGTGCAGGAATCGCTCGACCGCGAAGTGGCCATCAAGGTGATGGCGCCCTCGGCCAGCGCCGAAGAGGCGCAGGCGCAGCGTTTCGAGCACGAGGCGCGCATCATCGCCAAGCTCGAACATCCGGGCATCGTCGGCATCCACGAAGTCGGCCGCACGCAGGAAGGGCAGCTCTACTACGTGATGCCCTACCTCTCGCACGGCGATCTTTCGCAGCGCGACTACCGCGACAACGAACCGGCCGTGGTCGACCTGCTGCGCGGCCTGCTCGATGCGCTGGGCTACGCGCACGCGCGCGGCATCGTGCATCGCGACGTGAAGGCCGAGAACGTGCTGTTCAACAACGCCGACCGGCCGCAGCTCACCGATTTCGGCATCGCGCTCTCGCGCCGCGCCGGCCGCGCGCGCATCACCACCGACGGCCTGGCGCTGGGCAGCGGCGGCTACATGAGCCCCGAACAGGCGCGCGGCGAACAGGTCGATGGCCGTGCCGATCTGTACAGCCTGGGCGTGCTGGCCTACGAACTGCTCACCGGCGAACTGCCGTTCCACGCCGAGGATCCCCTCGCGCTGGCACTGATGCATGCGCAGGATCCGCTGCCCGCGCTGCCGCCGGAAAAGGCGCACTGGCAGGCCTTCCTGCGCACCGCCACCGCCAAGAATCCCGACAAGCGCTTCCGCAACGCGCAGTCCATGTCCCGTGCGCTGGACGCCATCGCACGCAAGGTGGAGCCGCCGACGGGCCTGGCGGCCTTCGCGGCCCACGCGTTCTGGCGGAAGCCAGCGGGACAGCTCGTGCTCGGCATGCTGTTCGCGCTGCTGCTGACGGCCGCGTTGCTGCCGCGCTGGCGCGAATGGAATGCGGCGCGCAGCGAAGGCATCCTGGCGCCGGGCGAGGAAGCGCCGCTGGTGATCCCGCCCGATGCCGTGGCGCCGACCGCGGAAGAACGCCGCGCCGCCCTCGATCTGCGGGTGGAACAGGCCGACGCGCAGCGCGCCGCCGGCGCGCTGGTGGCACCCGCCGGCGCGAACGCCGCCGAAGGCTATCTCGCCGTGCTGCGCGAAGCGCCCGACGACGAACGTGCGCTGGCCGGGCTCGATGCAGTGCTCGCGGCGCTGGCGCAGTCGGCCGCTGCCGCCATCGCCGAAGGCGAACGCGACACGGCCCGCGAACGTTACGAACAGGCGCGCCTGCTGGCCGAAAGCGCGCGCGTGCTGGCGCGGCCTTCATGGGCGGCCGCGCAGGACAGCGTGCGCGACGCGCTGGCCGCCCGCATCGAGGCGGCCATCACCGCCTTCGATCGCGAGGCCGCGCTCGGATGGTCCACGCTGGCCGCCGAACTGGGCATCGAAACCCCGGCGCTGGCGGCCTTGCGCGAACGCGCCGGCGCCGTGCCGGAAACCGGCGGCGCGGTGCGCGATGCCGGTGGTCCGGAGCTCGTGATGCTGCCCGCGCAACTCGGCCGTTCGCGCGTGGAAGCGCCGTTCGCGCTGATGCGGCACGAGATCACGCGCAGCGATTACGCCGCTTTTGTCGCACAGTCGAAACGCGCGCCGACGCGCTGCCGCAACCGCCTCTCGCCGCTGCAGGTGTTCGCCCGGCGGCAGTGGAACGATCCGGGTTTCGAACAGACCGGCAGCCATCCCGTCGCCTGCATCAGCTTCGACGACGCGCGTGCCTATGCGGCCTGGATGTCGAAGCGCACCGGCAAGCGCTATCGCCTGCCGACGCTGACGGAGTGGCTGCATGCCGCGCAGTACGTGCCCTCCTCCAACGTGTGCCGCGCCGGCAACGTGGCCTGCGCCGACGACGGCGCGCGCTACACCGCCGCCGCCGGGCGCTTCCCCGCCAACCGCGTCGGCGTGCAGGATCTGGCCGGAAACGTGAGCGAATGGACGCTCGCCTGCGCCGAATCCGGCAACGCCATCGCGCGCCTGCTGGAAAACGAAACCTGCCCGCGCCGCATCGCCGCCGGCAGTTCCTGGCGCGACGACACCGCCGCGCCGCCCGCCACCCACCGCCAGTCGCTGGAGCCCGCGCGCGGCTACGACGACGTCGGCTTCCGCCTGGTACGCGAACTCTGATTTTCGAGGACGAACCCGCATGAGCTTTGCCTTCGACCGCCCGCAGAAACTGTTCCTCGTGCTGGCCGCGTTCTTCGTCGCCAATGCCATCCTCGCGGAGTTCATCGGCGTGAAGATCTTCGCGCTGGAAGACACGCTGGGCATCGCGCCGATGGAGTGGAACCTGTTCGGGCAATCGGGCTCGCTCAGTTTCACCGCCGGCACGCTGCTGTGGCCCGTGGTGTTCGTGATGACCGACGTCGTCAACGAGTACTACGGCAAGCGCGGCGTGCGGCTGATCTCGTGGCTGGCCGTCGGGCTGATCGTGTACGGCTTCGTGTTCGCCTATGCCGCCATCGGGCTGGCGCCGGCCGGCTGGTGGGTGACGGTGGCGCAGGAGCAGGGCGTGCCGGACTATCAGGCCGCGTTCGCGGCGGTGTTCGGCCAGGGTCTGTGGACGATCGCAGGCTCGGTCACCGCCTTCCTCGTCGGGCAGCTGCTCGACGTGGCGATCTTCCATCGCATCCGCCGGATGACCGGCGAGAAATACGTCTGGCTGCGCGCCACCGGCTCCACCGCGGTGTCGCAGT
>CAMLOR010000072.1 GCA_946481615.1 uncultured Aquimonas sp. | reverse complement strand
CTGCCGCACCTGCTGCTCAACGGCACCACCGGCATCGCGGTCGGCATGGCCACCGACGTGCCGCCGCACAACCTCAACGAAGTCGTCAGCGCCTGCGTGCGCCTGCTCGACGATCCCGACGCCACCGTGCGCGACCTGTGCGAACACGTGCGCGGCCCGGATTTCCCGACCACGGCCGAGATCATCACGCCCACGGCCGATCTTCAGCGCATGTACGAGACGGGCGTGGGCAGCATCCGCGCGCGCGCCGTGTACCTGCGCGAAGGCGCCAACATCGTGATCACCGCGCTGCCCTACCAGGTGAGCCCGGGCAAGATCATCGAGCAGATCGCACAGCAGATGCGCGCCAAGAAGCTGCCGTGGCTGGAGGACCTGCGCGACGAATCCGACCACGCCAACCCGATCCGCCTGGTGCTGGTGCCGCGTTCGAACCGCATCGACGCCGAACAACTGATGGGACACCTGTTCGCGACCACCGACCTCGAAAAGAGCTACCGCGCGAACTTCAACGTGATCGGCCTGGACGGCAAACCGCAGGTCAAGAACCTCAAGGCCTTCCTCTCCGAATGGCTGGTGTTCCGCACCGACACCGTGAAGCGGCGCCTCAAGCACCGCCTCGAGAAGGTCGAACGCCGCCTGCACCTGCTGGAAGGTTTGCTGATCGCCTTCCTCAACCTCGACGAAGTCATCCGCATCATCCGCACCGAGGACGAGCCCAAGGCCGCGCTGATCGCGCGCTTCGCACTCACCGAGGAGCAAGCCGAATACATCCTCGATACGAAGCTCAAGCAGCTCGCCCGCCTGGAGGAGATGAAGATCCGCGGCGAGCAGGACGAACTGGCGAAGGAACGCGAGAAGCTCGTCGGCATCCTGGCGTCCAACGCGAAACTCAAGAAGTTGATCAAGGACGAACTGCTGGCAGACGCGAAGAAATACGGCGACGCCCGCCGTTCGCCGCTCGTGGCGCGCGAAGCCGCGCAGGCGCTGTCGGAAACGGAACTGGTGGCCAGCGAGCCGGTTACGGTGGTGCTCTCCGCCAAGGGCTGGGTGCGTTCGGCCAAGGGCCACGAGGTCGACGCCGCCGCGCTCTCCTACCGCGAAGGCGATTCGCTGCTGCAGGCCGTGCGCGGCCGCAGCAACCAGCAGGCCGGCTTCCTCGATTCGACGGGCCGCGCCTATTCGACCTCCGCGCACACGCTGCCCAGCGCGCGCGGCAACGGCGAACCGCTCACCGGCCGCTTCTCGCCGCCGGCCGGCGCGGGCTTCGTGGGTCTGGCCATCGGCGAAAACGATGCGCGCTATCTCGTGGCTTCGAGCTTCGGCTACGGTTTCGTCACGCGTTTCGAGAATTTCTGCGGCCGCAACAAGGCCGGCAAGGCGCTGCTCAATCCCGACAAGGACGCCGCGGTGCTGGCGCCGGTGGCGGTGAACGACGCGGCGACCGATCTCGTCGTGTCGATCACCTCCGCGGGGCACCTGCTCGCCTTCCCGCTCAGCGAACTGCCGGAACTCGATCGCGGCAAGGGCAACAAGCTGATCCAGATCCCGCCGGCGAAGCTCAAGTCGGGCGAGGAACGCGTGGTGGCGGTGGCCAGCGTGCGCCAGGGCGGCGAACTCACGCTCTACTGCGGGCAGCGCAAGCTCACGCTGTCGTGGCGCGACCTGCAGGCCTACGGCGGCGCGCGCGCTTCGCGCGGCAACATGTTGCCGCGCGGCTTCCAGCGCGTGGATTCGGTGGAGAGCGCCTGACGCCGACGTGCGGCGCGGCGCTTTTGCGTTATCGCGCCCGACCCACGCGAGGAAGGACTGCAATGACGTACCGCAATGCCCTCTCGGGCGCGATGGCCGCGATGCTGGCCGCCGGCGCGGCGGCGGACGCCGCGGCCGCCGAACGGCTGGGGCGCTGGACCGTGGAGATCGCCGTCGAAGGCACGCAGTCGTGGAAGGCGGGCAGCGACTACGGCAACGCGAAAATCTCCGAGCATTACCGCATCGTCACGCACGTGAAGGCCGAAGGCGATCCCGGCAGCGTCAACACGATGGATCCGGACTACGCGCAGAAGCAGATCGCCACGGCGATGGCGGTGCAGCAACGCGTGGCCGAAGTCCAGGCACGCCAGTCCGGCAGCGCCCCACCGGCCGTGCCCAAGACACCTGCAGAGCAGCAGGCTTTCATGACCAAGGTGCAGCGCGAACAGCAGGCCTGCGGCGCCGACACCGGCTGCATCATGCAAGTCGCGAACAAGTACGCGCCGGTGATGAGCGCCATCGCCATGCAGGCGATGGCCGGCGCACCGGGCGCGTCGCCGGCCGCGCCGGTGGACCTCGATGCCGAGCCGGAAGCGCGCTTCCTCGACTACATCGGCTACGAAGGCTGCCCCACCGAGATCTCGATCCGGATCGAGAACAGCGCCGAAGGCGCGTATGCCGACGTCGGCGGCATGGTGCCGTGGAAGGAATCCACCATCGCCGACTCCTCGGGCAGCGATATCGACCGCAAGATGCAATGCCTGAACCAACAGACGGTCTACGACCTGAAGGACCGCAGCGTCCACACCCACGGCTTCGGCGTGCCGGCGGCGGTCGGGCGCCATCGCTACTGGGATCGCCTGCACGGCGACCGCATGCTCGGCGACACCGACCAGGACACTCAGGTCCCGGGCAACGGCGAGGCGCTGGCGTGGGTGGCCGAACAACTGCGCCATGCGCCTTCGTCCGGTTCGCTCGCCACCACGCTCGCGCCGCGGCAGGCGCGCGGCGGCACCGTCACCAGCGGCGCCACCACCACGGGCGAGATCAAGGTGAAGCTGAGCTGGACCTTCGAGCCGGAAATCCGCTGAGCGGCGCGCTCAGGAACCGAAGCGCTCCGCCAGGAACCCGCGCATCATCGAGTAGGCGCGTTTCGCGGACTTCTCGTCGTACTTGCAGTTCGGCGGCCGGTTCGCATCGGGTTCGGCGAAGCAATGCACGGCGCCGGAGAAGTTGACGAACTGCCAGTCGGCGCCGGCCGTCGTCATCTCCTTCTCGAAGCCCTGGATCTGCTCGTCGGGAACGCTGCTGTCGTCGGCCCCGTTCAACACCAGCAGGCTCGTCTTCACCGAACCGGGCTGCGCGGGCGAGGACGTGTCGAGGCCGCCGTGGAAAGTCACCACGCCATCGAGTTCGGCGCCGCTGCGCGCCAGTTCCAGCGCGGTGCTTCCGCCGAAGCAGAAGCCGACGGCCGCCACCTTCGTGGTATCGAGCGGCGCGCCGCCCGCGTTGGCCTTGAGCACATCGAGCGCCTTGCCTGCGCGCGCGCGCAGGCGCGGCAGATCGGCATAGGCTTCGTGCGCCGCCTTGCCGGCTTCCTGAGGATTCTTCGGGCGCACGTCGGCACCGTACACATCCGCCACCAGCACCACGTAGTCGCTGCCGGCAATGGCCTTGGCGCGCTCGACGGCGCCTTCGGACACGCCCATCCAGTTGGGCACCATCACGATGCCCGGCTTGTTCGCGCCGGCATCGTCGTACACGAGGAAACCGCTGAATTTCGTGCCGTCGAGTTCCCATTCGACGGGCTTGCTTTGCATCGCGGCGTGCGCCTGCGAGGCGGCCAATCCGAGGACAGCGAGAGCGAGTGCGCGCATGACCGGGCTCCTTCGGTGGGGAGCGGGAATGCTACGCCAGGCGGAGGATCGGGGCGACGGTTCGACAGGCTCACGGCGAACGGTTTTCGCAGTCTGCTCTTCCCACGACTCGCGAAAACCGTTCGCCGTGAGCTTGTCGAATCCGACCCTCAGGCCACGCCCAGCCCCGCGATCGCACTGATCGCGTTCGGATCGAACCCCGCCACCTGCGCGAAGTGCCGCCCGCGCTCGACGTAGTCCTTGTAGCGCGGAAAACTCGGCGCACCCGGCGACAACAGCACCACGCCATCGGCGCCGACGGCCTGCTCGGCCAGGCGCACCGCCTCGGCCAGCTCGCCGGCCTCGGCCAGCACGAAGCGCCCGCCGCGCGCCGCCGGCCGCAGGCCTTCGGCGATGCGCGGGCCGTTCTGCCCCATCGCGATCACCGCCAGCGGCGGTTCGCGGTTCATGCGCTCGAAGAACACCGACCAATCCAGGCCGCGATCGTAGCCGCCGACGAGGATCGCCACGCGACGGTTCGCGAAGCAATCGAGCGCGGCGAGACTGGCGTGCGGCGTGGTGGCGATCGAATCGTTGATGTATTCGCGCCCGTCCTTCACGCCCAGGCTCTGCAACCGGTGCGGCAACGGCCGGAAACCGGCGGCGTGCGGCGCCAGCGGCACGGCCTCCAGGCCGAGCGCTTCGATGGCCGCGAGCGCGGCGCACAGATTGCCGCGGTTGTGCGCGCCGGGCAGCGGCAGCGCCGCGCAATCGAGAATGGCATCGTCGCCGCGATGCAGGATCGAACCGCGCGTATGCCAGCCTTCGCGGCTGTTGAACCAGTGCAGCTTCGCGCCCGGCGGCACATCGCCGAAGTGCGCGCTGTGTTCGCTGGCGACGGCCTGCAGCGAAGCGCTGCGTCCAAACGCCGCAAGGCGCGCATCGGCGGCGTTGAGCACGATGTTCTTCGGCCCGGCGAGCGTGATCAGCGCCAGTTTGTCGGCGAGATAGCGCTCCTCGCCCACGTGCCAGTCGAGATGCTCCGGAAAAAGATTGAGCACCACCGCCACTTCGGGCGCCACCGCCTCGCGCGTCTGGAAACTCGAAAGCTCGATGGCCCAGGCGTCGGGCGGCGGATCGACGTCGAGCAGTTCCAGCAACGGCAGGCCGATGTTGCCCGCCAGCGCCGTGCGCGCGCCCGAAGCGCGCAGCAGGTGCGCGATCAGCGCCGTGGTGGTCGACTTGCCCTTGGTGCCGGTGACGCAGACCGTGCTGGCGTCCGGATTCTCGCCGAACCACAACGCGGTGCCCGAAACGAACTGCACGCCGCGCCGCACGGCTTCGGCCGCGGGCGAAAGATACGGGCTGATGCCCGGCGACTTGATCACGACCTGGAAGCGCGCCAGCAAATCGGGCGTGACTTCCTCGGTGAAGATGTAAAGCGCCGGGTCCTGCAGCTGCATCGCCTCGGCCGCTTCGCCTTCGGAGCACAGCAACGCCAGCGGCGTGCGCGGCAGGCGCCAGCGCAGCGCGGCGAGCGCGGCGCGCCCTTCGCGGCCGTAGCCCCAGATCGCTACGCGCTTGTTCTCAAGATCGGAAAGTCGCACCCACGCGCTCCCAGAGGTCGGCCGGCACGCCGTGTTCGGCCGCCGGTTGCAGCAGGGGTTCGAGCGCGAGTTCGCCCGCCTCCAGTTGCGGCAGGATTTCGCCCGCGAAACGCGCCACCAGCGCATCCTCGCGCCAGGCGGGGCTTTGCGCCAGCGCGGCGAAGGCAGCGCGCGATTCGCGCCCTTCGCCCACGCATTCGAACGGCTTGTGATCCCGGTATTCGACCAGCGCATCGAAGCCCGGCGCGAGTGCGGAATCGTCGAGCAGATTGCGCCCGAAGATGCCGACCAGACGCGGCTTCGGCATGAACGGCGCCAGCGCCAGGAACACGAAATGGCATTTCGGGCATACGCCGCACCAGCGCGCCGCCGGGCGTTCGCCGAGCAGATGGAAGTTGCGGTTGCAGCTGCTGAAATGCGCGTCGTAGCGGTCGAGCCTGGCGAATTGCCGCGCAACGGCGAGTTCCGAGAACGGCCGCAGCAGGGAGTAGTAGCGCACCATGGGCGCCACCTGCCGCGCGAAGGCGCGCTCGAAATCCCAGCCCTTCGACCACTGATGATTCACTTCGCCGGTGCCGGGAATCAGGCTGCCGTAGCTCGCCGAGCGCTCGTTCGAGAACACCACGTCGGTGTGGCCGGTGAGATGTGCGGCGAGCGCGAGGATCGCGCTGTTCACTGCCGTCACCGGGATGTGGCCGTTGAGCGCGCCCTGCTTGTTGTACTCGAACAGTTCGGGCGCGAGCTGGCGCGTCACGTTGAGCGTCGGCAGTCCGGTGCGCTCGGCGCAGGCGCGGATCAGCTGCGAGTTGCCGATCCAGGCGACGGTCTGTTCGATGTCGGCGGCACGCAGCGATTCGATGCTGACGAGCGAGTCCTTGCCGCCGCCGATGGCGACGAGGGCGCGACGGCCCCCATCCCGGCGTTCCCCCGCTTGCGGGGGAACGCCGGGATGGGGGAAAGCAATCTTGTCCCGCAACGACAACCCGTTGCGATAAGCAAACTCCCCCAGTCCGTTCTCATACACCTCGGTCAGGAACCCTGCCGTCTCCGCACCGATCCCGTACGACTCGATACGTATCTCCGGCGGCACCGCCGCCTTGTAGTAGCTCACGCCCGCCAGCAGATGCAGCAGCCCCAGCAGATGCTCGCCGCCGGCATCCAGCGGCGCGAACGGCGCACCGGGAATTACCAGCGTCTCGACCAGCTCGGGGCCATCGTCGAAGGCATACACGAGCCGCGCCGTGCCGCTGCCGGCATCGAAATCGGCGCGCACGAAGCGGAAGCTGCGGATCGTCGAGCGGTCGAACGTCATTCCAGTACGGTCTCGGCGGGGCGCGCCCGCAAATTGTAGTCGGAGGCCATCACGGCCCCGTAGGCGCCCGCGGTGGCGATCAGCACGGTGTCGCCTTCGCGCGTTTCCGGCAGGCGCCGGCGGCGCGCCAGCACGTCGCCGGTTTCGCAGATCGGTCCGACGACGTCGTACAGCGTGGTGGCGCCGTCGTCGCGCGAAAGATTGGCGACCTCGTGCCAGGCATTGTAGAGCGCCGGACGCAGCAAGGCGTTCATGCCGCCGTCCACGCCGATGCGGCGCACGCCGGATTTCTCGACGATCTGCGTGGCGCGCAGCAACAGCACGCCCGCGTCGGCGACGAGGTAGCGGCCGGGTTCCATCCACAGCGAATACTGCGGATACGCGGCGCGGGCCTCGGCCAGCATGCGGCCCAGCGTCTGGACATCGAACGGCTCGGCATCGGCTTCCGGCGGCACGCCGATGCCGCCACCGAGGTTGAGCGCGGCGATCGAGCCGATGCCCTCGGCCACGCCCGCCAGTTGCAACGACACATCGCGCCAGTGCGCGGGATCGACGATGCCGCTGCCCAGGTGTGCGTGCAGACCGAACACCTTCACGCCGAGCGCGCGCGCTTCGCGCAGGAAGTCTTCGAGCTGCGCCAGCGGCAATCCGAACTTGGCGCCGCTGCCGCCGGTGCGCACCTTCTCGTGATGCCCTCGCCCGAAGCCGGGATCGACACGCAGCCACACCGTGCGGCCGCGCAGCAACTCGGGCCACGCACGCAGCGGATGAGTGCTGTCGAGCGTCAGCCAAACGTCGCGGTGGATCGCGTCCTCGTACTCGGCGCGCGGCGCGAAGCTTGGCGTGAACAGCACGCGCGTGGGGTCGAGCCGCGGCAGCACGTCGAACAGATGCGCCAGCTCGCCCGACGAAACGCATTCGAAACCGAAGCCTTCGGCTTCCAGCGTGCGCAGGATGTCGGGATGCGGGTTGGCCTTGAGCGCGTAGAAGCGGCGGTCGAGCGCGCCGATCTCGCCCAGCGCCCGCGCGCGTTCGCGCACGGTGGCGGCGTCGTAGACGTAGCGCGGCGTGCCCTGCCCGGCCAGCGCCAGCAACTCGTTTCTTCGCCGCTGCCACCAGGGCTGCACACGCTCGCGCCGCCCGCCGTTGAGCACCGCCCAACTCGGCCCGAAGGCGGCGTGCTCGTTCACCGGCATCGCACCGGCCTGGATCAGCAGCTCGTGCAGGCGCGGCAGCATGCCCTCGGCGACCGTCTCATCCACCACGAAGGTGAGGTTGAGATCGTTGGAGCTCTGCGAAATCAGATGCACGCGTTCGCGCCCGAATTCGGCGAGCACGTCGGAGAGCTTGTGCAGCAGCGAACGCATGCCACGCCCGACCAGCGTCACCGCGGCGCAGGGCGCGATCACCTTCACGCGGCACACTTCGGCCAGGTCCGCGCACAGCGCTTCGAGCACGTTGGAGTTGACGAGGTTGTCGCTGGGGTCGAGCGACACCGTGACGTTGGCCTCGGACGAGCCGATCAGATCCACCGACAGCCCATGCCGCTTGAAGCGTTCGAACACGTCGGCCAGGAAGCCGACCTGCTGCCACATGCCGATCGATTCCATCGACACCAGCACGATGCCGCGCCGCGAACTGATCGCCTTCACGCCCGGCGCGGCATCGGCCGGCGCCGCGTCGATCACCGTGCCGGCGAGATCGGGATTTTCGGTGTCGCGGATCCACAGCGGCACGCGCGCATCGCGGCAGGGCTGGATGCAGCGCGGATGCAGCACCTTGGCGCCGGTGGTGGCGATTTCCTGCGCTTCCTCGTAGTCGAGCCGCGAGAGCAACCGTGCCTGCGGCACCTGGCGCGGATTGGCGCTGAACATGCCGGGCACGTCGGTCCAGATCTCGACGCGCTGCGCGCCGAGCAGCGCGCCGAAATACGCGGCGCTGGTGTCGGAGCCGCCGCGCCCGAGGATGGCCGTCTGTCCCTGCTCGTCGCAGGCGATGAAGCCCTGCGTGATGAGCAAATCGCCCTGCGCGGCGTAGCGCTCGCGCCACGGCGCATCGGCGCGCGTGTCGCACGAGACCGAGAGCCGGCGCGACCACGCGTTCTGGTTCGGCAGCGCCACCGCGCGCAGATGCCGGCGCGCATCGCTCCAGCGCAGATCATGGCCCTGTGTCTGCAGATAGGCAGCGCCGAGGCGGCTCGACAGCAGTTCCCCCATCGAGAGCACTTCGGCCTGCCATTCGAGCTGCGCGCTGGCGCGGCGCGGGTCGGCGGCGAGTTCGTGCAGCCGCGCCAGCAGATCGCCGACCGCGGCTTCGGCGTCGACGCCGAGTTCCTGCGCGAACTGGCGATGCTTGCGGTCCAGCGCCTCGGCCGCGGCGCGCGCGGCGCCGGCATCGGCATGGCCGTCGATCAGCGCCTGCAGCGCATTGGTGACGCCCGAGACCGCCGACACCACGAGCAGCACGCGCGCGCCTTCCGCGCGGCGGCGCGCCGCCAGTTTGCCGATCGTGTCCCACCGCGTGCGTTTGGAAACGCTGGTGCCCCCGAACTTCAGGACGATCCAGGGGTGGGCGGGGGCAGCGGCGGGCATGGCGGAGCCTTGGGGAACGTGCGCGGATTATCCGTGATGTGGATGGCGCGGGCGAGGCGGATTCCGGCATTTCCAGATACCCTTCGCCGATGCGCCTGGTCCCCTTCAAGCAAGTCGATGTTTTCACCGAGCACGCGCTCGGCGGCAATCCGCTGGCCGTGGTGCTCGACGCCGAAGGCCTGGACGGCGAGCAGATGCAGCGGCTGGCGCACTGGACCAATCTTTCCGAGACCGTCTTCGTGCTGCCGCCCACGGTGCCCGGGGCGAGCTACCGCGTGCGCATCTTCTCGCCGATGCAGGAACTGCCCTTCGCCGGCCATCCGAGCGTGGGCGCGGCGCATGCGGTGATGGAGGCCGGGCTGGTGCAACCGCGCGACGGCAAACTCGTGCAGGAATGCGCGATGGGCCTGCTGCCGGTGCACGTGACGGGCGACGGCTGCGCGCCCTGCATCGCGGTGCGGGCGCCGCAGGCGCGCATGATCCCCACGCCGCAGGGCACGCAGCATCTGCTCGACGCGGCCGTGGCGGGCCTGGCGATGGGGTCCATCGCGCCGGTGATGTACGACAACGGCCCGCGCTTCTGGCTGGTGGAAGCCGCCACCGAAGACGACGTGCGCATGCACCATCCCGACCTGCCCGCCGTCGCCGCCTTCACCACGGCGACGGGCGCGGTCGGTTTCACCGTGTTCGCCGATGCGCACGACTGCGACTACCACCGCGTCGTGCGCACCTACTGCCCCGCCGACGGCATCGCCGAAGACCCCGTCACCGGCAGCGCCAACGCCTGCATCGGCGCGCTGCTGCTCGACCGCGGGCGCTATCGCGTGGGCGAAAGCTACATCGCCAGCCAGGGCCGCGAATGCGGCCGCGACGGCCGCGTCGAGGTGACGCTGGGCGAGGACGGCGTGTGGATCGGCGGCACCTGTGTCACGGTGATCGACGGCATGATCCGCTTCGATCACTCCGGCGCCGAATAGACCGGCGCACCGTCTACGTAGGTCGCCAGCACCTTCGTTTCGCGCACCTTCGCCATCGGCACTTTCATCACATCGTCCGAAAGGATGACGAAATCGGCTCGCTTGCCGACCGCCAGCGAGCCGACCTCGTTCTCCGCGAAGCCCGCGTATGCGGCGTCCAGGGTGAAGCCGCGCAGGGCTTCCTGCGCGCTCAGGCGCTGGTCCGCCAGCCAGCCGCCGGGCGGATGGCCGGCGGCGTCCTGGCGCGACACAGCGGCGTAGAGGCCGAGCATCGGGTTCACTTCCTCGACCGGGAAATCGGAGCCGAGCGCGAGCTTCGCGCCGCTGTGCAGGAAGCGCTGCCAGGCGTACGCGCCCTTGATGCGCTCGGCACCGACGCGGGCCTCGGCCCAGGGCATGTCGGAGGTGGCGTGGGTGGGCTGCATCGAGGCGATCACGCCGAGTTTGGCGAAGCGCGGGATGTCTTCGAGCGAGACCACTTGCGCGTGCTCGACGCGCCAGCGGTGGTCGGTCTTCGCCTCCGCGCCCAGCACCTTCTCGTAGGTGTCGAGCACGAGGCGGTTGCCGCGGTCGCCGATGGCGTGGCTCGCGGCCTGCAGACCGCAGTCTTTCGCCTTGCGCACCGCGGTTTCGTAGGCCGGCAGCTCGGTGACGAGCAGGCCGCGGTGGCCGGGTTCGTCGCTGTAGTCTTCGAGCAGCGCGGCGCCGCGGCTGCCGAGGGCGCCATCGATGTAGAGCTTCACCGCGCGCATTTCGAGGCGGCCGTTCGCGTGCTTGTAGCGACCCATTGCGCAGAGCGCGGCAAGCGCGGCCTGATCGCCATCGGCCATCGCGTACACGCGCAGCGGCAGCTTGCCGGCATCGGCGAAGCGGCGATACCGCGCCAGATCGGTCAGCGACACGCCGGCGTCATGCACGCCGGTGAGGCCGTGCGCCACCGCGGCGGCAAGTGCGCGCTCGAAGGCCTGTTCCTGCAACGCTTCGCTCGGCGCCGGGATCGCACCTTCGACCAGGGCCATCGCGCCGTCGACGAATACGCCAGTGGCTTTGCCGTCCGCTCGCAGGATGCGCCCGCCTTCCGGCTGCCAATCGCCCGCGAAATTGCGATCCGCGGCCGACAGCGCGGCGGAATTGCCCCAGCCGGCATGACCGTCGATGCGTTCGAGCCACACCGGCCGCTGCGGGAACGCGGCGTCGAGATCGGCGGCGGTGGGGAATTCCTTGCCGGGCCAATCGTTCTGGTCCCAGCCGCGGCCGAGCAGCCAGGCTCCCTCGGGCAAGTCCCGCTCGAAGGCCCGCAGGCGCGCGACGATCTCTTCCTTCGACGCAGTGCCGACGAGATCGGCCTGCATCAGCGATTCGCCCAGGCCCATCAGATGGCCGTGCGCATCGATCAGGCCGGGCACCACGGTGCGGCCCTTCGCATCGATCGCGGTGCCGGCCTTGGCCACTTCGTCGCCGACGGCGGTGATGCGGCCCTCGGCGTCCCAGGCGATGGCGGTGGCGACCGGATTGGCGGCATCCAGGGTGTGGATGCGCGCATTCACCAGTGCGCCCTGCGCGTGGACCTGCACGGCGGCGAACAGCAGGGCGAGAGGCAACAGGCGCATGGCGGGCTCCGTGGGGGAATGCCGCAGTGTGCCGCCGCTTCGCTTCGTCCCACAACCGCGGCGTTTCGGCGCACCCCCGACCAACGGCCTATGCCCGCGGCCGGGGCAGCGCGCAGCATCGGCGCGATCACCGCGAGGATCGTCCGATGACCGTGCGCTTCACCCTCAACGGCCGCGAGGCCGCCTTCGACGGCGACGCCGACATGCCGCTGCTGTGGTACCTGCGCGATCACGCCCGGCTCACCGGCACCAAATACGGCTGCGGCATCGGCCTGTGCGGCGCCTGCACCGTGCACGTGGACGAGGCCGCCGTGCGCAGTTGCAGCGTGACGGTGGGCAGCCTCGCGGGCAAATCGGTACGCACCATCGAAGCCTTGGCCGGCGAAACGCTGCACGCCGTGCAGCAGGCCTGGATCGAGGAAGACGTGGCGCAGTGCGGCTACTGCCAGGCCGGCCAGATCATGGCGACCGTCGACCTGCTGCGCCACACGCCCTCGCCCAGCGACGACGACATCGCCGCCCTCACCAACCTGTGCCGCTGCGGCACGTATCCGCGCATCCGCAAAGCGATCCGCCGCGCCGCGCAATCGCTGCAAGCCTCCGCCTCGCCGACACCGCCATCGCAAGCCACCGCCTCGCCACAACCGTTCGGGGTGAGCCTGTCGAATCCCGCGCGAGGTGCCTTGTGAACGTTGCTCGCCCCGCAACCCGCCCACACCCGTTCGGGGTGAGCCTGTCGAATCCCACGCGAGGCGCCAAGTGAACCGCCGCAGCTTCCTGCAGATCACCGCGCTGGCCACAGGCGCGATGCTGCTGCGCTTCGAATCCGCCATCGCGCAACCATCGACGGCAGTCGGCCCCACCGCCCTCGGCCCCTTCATCCGCATCGAACCCGACGGCACCGTCGTCATCGGCGCACGCAATCCCGAGATCGGCCAGGGCGTGAAAACCTCACTGCCGATGCTCGTCGCCGAAGAACTCGACGTGCCCTGGGAACGCGTGCGCGTCGAACAACTGCATTACGGCTACGAAACCGGCAAGGACGGCCCGACCAACCGCTACGGGCCGCAAGGCGCCGGCGGCAGCACCAGCATCCCCGAAGGCTGGAACGACCTGCGCCAGGCCGGCGCCACGGCGCGCGCACTGCTCCTGCAGGCGGCTGCCGTCCGCTGGGAAATCGATGCGGCGAAACTGACGACGCGCGACGGCACGGTCGTGCACCCCGACGGCCGCACGCTGTCCTACGGCGAACTGGCATCGGCCGCCGCGAAGTTGCCCGCGCCTGCGCAGCCGGTTCCAGTGAAGTCGCCTGACTCATTCCGCCTGCTCGGCAAGCCGGTGCGCGTGGTCGATGCCGAAGAGATCGCGCGCGGCCAGGCCATGTACGGCCTCGATCAATATTTCGACGGCGTGCCGATCGCAATGATCGAACGCTGCCCGCATCTGGACGGCACCCTGGTGTCGTTCGATGCGAGCGAGGCATTGAAAATCCCCGGCGTGAAGCAGGTCGTGGCGATCCCCGGCCCCGCGCCGCACGAGCCCTTCGACTTCAACCTCGCCGCCGGCGTGGCGGTGATCGCCGACGACACCTGGAGCGCGATCAAAGGCCGGCGCGCGCTGAAGATCGAATGGAAGCCAGGTCCGCTGCCGAACGAATCGCGCGATGCGCTGCGCCGCCAGGCCGAAGCGCTGCGCGGCAAGCCGGCGGAAGCCGTCACGCGCAATGATGGCGATTTCGATCAGGCCTTCACTGCCGCGACCAGAAAAGTCGAAGCAAGCTATGAGGTGCCCTTCCTCGCGCACGCGACCATGGAGCCGCAGAACGCGCTGCTGCGCCTGGAAGCCGATCGCGCCCTGCTGATCGCCCCGCTGCAGAGCCCCGGCGGCGCCTCGAACATCGTCTCGCAACTGACGAAACTTCCGCGCGAGAACATCGAGATCCGTATGACCCGCGTCGGCGGCGGCTTCGGGCGCCGCCTCGACAACGACTTCGTCGCCGAAGCCGTGCGCGTGGCGCAGGCCGCGAACCTGCGCGAAGTGAAGCTCGTGTGGACGCGCGAAGACGACATGCGCCACGACTTCTTCCGCCCCTTCGGCATCCACGATCTCGCGGCCGGCCTCGGCGACGACGGCACGGTCCAGGCCTGGCGCCACCGCGTGCTGGCCACGCCGCGCAACTGGCGCGAATCGGGCATGGCACAGGCGCCGCTGTGGAACGGCGTCAACGATCCCGACGGCCTGCCCGCGCAGCGCGTGCCGAACTACCGCAACGAGTACTCCGGCCTGGCCTCGCGCATGCCGCGCGGCTGGTGGCG
>CAMLOR010000071.1 GCA_946481615.1 uncultured Aquimonas sp. | reverse complement strand
ACGGCGGCGCGGCCGCCCCGTTCCAGCTGCGCGCCGCCACCGATCACAACTGGCCCTTCACCGCCGGCCAGTCCTCGCTGCAGGTGGCGAGCCTGGCCATCTTCGAAGTCGCGGGCAGTGCGATGCCGCGCGCCCTGCAGACCGGCGCCATCTGCGAAGGCGTCAACCGCAGCACCGGCGCCGAAGCCTTCGGCAGCGGCACGCGTCCGCTGGATTCGCCGCGCGGCAGCGCAAGCGTTTCGGTGGAAGCGGGCCGCCCGGTCTGCACGCACTACGCGGACGTGCCGCGTGCGGAGCTCGCCGACACGCTGGCCGAAGTCACCATCGAAGCACGCGAAGGCGACCGCCTGCGCCGCTTCCTGATCGGCGACGGCACGCATGAACCCTACGAAATGGTGCTCGTGCACCAGGGCAACGAAGGCATCAAGCCGCTGATGCCCGCCGACGGCTCCATCGAAGGCGTGTGGTCGGTGGTGGGCGAGCCCAGCACCAGCCTGCAGATCGCGTTCGATCCGGCGGCGCCCGAAGGCCGGCGCGTGAGCGGCGTGTATTTCGGCTTCGAACCCGATGGTCGCGCCACCTGGCGCACTTTCGAAGGCCTGCGCCTGATCGAATACGTCGGCGGCACGCTGGACGGCACGCACGCCGCGGTCGGCTTCGAACGTGCCGGCACGCAGCTGGCCGTGCATTCCTGCGCGGAGATGACCTTGTTCGTGAACGAGTCCGACCCCGGCAACGCCGTCGTGGCTCCGGCGCCGCGCAATGCCGTGACGCTGCGCCGCCTGTTCCCCGCCACGTGTCCGCCGGCTGCGCCGCGCGCCGAGGGCGTCCGCTGATGCGCGCGCTGATCGCTTCCGCCCTGTTGATGGCGTCGGCCGTGGCTTCGGCCGCCACGCTCGACCTCGGCAACGTCGCTCCCGGCAGCGGCGACATCCGCCTGGTGTTCGCCGCGCAGGAAAGTCCCGCCCTGCCCTATCTAACCTTCGCCCGCATCCAGCACGAGGCCGGCCCGATCGAGGTCACCGCGATCGGCACCGGCGGCCGCGTGATGGCTGAAGCCAGCTTCGAGCTGCAAGACACGCCCGACGTGCAGGCCATGGTGGTGCTGGTCGGCAACGGCACGGAAGCCGCGCCGTGGAAGATCCGCCTGTTCGACGGTACGCGCGACAGCGAAACCGTGCCGTCGATTCCCTCGTCGGTCGCCAAGTCGTCGGCCGGCAAGGTGGCGATCGGCTCGGCCGTCACCATCCATCACTACGCGCCGTTCGACGGCGCCACCGACGGCAGCGATTTCGAAGCCGTGGCCGCCTGTCGCGCGCAGGACAGCGTCGGCACGCTCGCCACGCCGATCCGCGCCTCGCGCTACGGCGACAGCGTCGTCACCGTGTACACGCACGAGGGCGACTACACCTGCAGCTTCAAGTCGGCCGACCGCCGCTTCGGCGCCTTCGATTTCTCGATGCCGCTGGGCCCGGGCACGCTGCGCTTCCTGCTGGTGGGCGACGGCGCTTCCGAGCCCACGCGCGTGCTGGTGCTGCAGGACGGCGTCGTGGTGCGCGTGGCCTCGGAAACGACGCCTGCGATCGGCGCCGTGACCCGCTCGGAAGACTTCTGGTACGACCTGGCCCGCCCCGCGCAGGGAGTAGGCCTGTATGAGCTGCCCGGCTCCGACGACGTCTTCGGCACCTGGTTCACGCACGACGACGACGGCGAGCCGGCGTGGTACCTGTTCGACGGCACCGCCACCGACATCCCCGGGCAGCGCGAGCTCGCCGTCTACCGCCCCTCGCGCAACGGCGCGGCGCGTGCGCTGGCGGCCGCCGGCAGCGCCCGCCTGTTCTACCTCGACTGCAACCAGGCCGAGCTGCGCATCCTCATGGGTGACACCGACTACGTCACCCTGCGCATCCGGCGTTCGCGCGAAGTCGCGAGCTGCGACGCGCTGGACTAGACAAAGCGTAAAACATTTGGTTTATGCTCGGGGCCGGATGGATGCCTCCCCGCCCACGGCGCAAGTGATCGCGCTAGCCGAGCCCCGCGAGCACGCCGCGATGCCGCGCGTGCTCTCGCTGGACGCCAACGGCCGCATTCTCGACTGGATGTCCTGGCAGGACGCCGCCTGCCTCTACGTGCGCGACGCCGTCGCCTGGACCCTGGGCGACCCCTGCCTCACCCTGCACGGCGGCTGGAACCGGCACATCGGCCGGCAGAGCCTGCTGCAACTGCATCCCATCGTCGCATCCAAGGGCCGCGCGCGCCCGCACGCGCTCGACCCGGCGCCCGCGCTCACCAACACCGCGCTGTTCGCGCGCGACGCCCACCTGTGCCTCTACTGCGGCCAGCAGTTCGGCCGCTACCAGCTCACCCGCGACCACGTGCACCCGATCTCGCGCGGCGGCAGGGATGTCTGGGAGAACGTCGTCAGCGCCTGCCTGCACTGCAACGTGCGCAAGGGCGGCCGCACGCCCTCGCAGGCCGGCATGCCGCTGCTCGCCGTGCCCTACCGCCCGAGCTGGGTCGAGCACCTCATCCTTTCCAACCGCAACATCCTCGCCGACCAGATGGAGTTCCTGAAATCCCATCTGCCGAAGAAACCCCGCCGGATGCTGCTGGCCTGATGGGCGCCGTCCTGCGCGCGGTGCCGTTGCTCGGCTTCGTGCTCGTGCTGGCCAACATGCTGGCGCTGCTGGGCGAAGGCTTCGACACCGAGCTGCTGAAGTTCACCATGACCTCGGGCGCCGACATGCGCCTGGCCGCGGGCGATCTGGTGGTGCTGGCGGGCCTGCTGCTGCTCTACATCGAGATCTTCAAGGCCACGCGCACGTCCAACGCCAGCATCCTCGACCACGTGGCCTCGCTGGTGGTGTTCGTGGTGGCGCTGGTCGAGTTCCTGCTGCTGCCGCGCTTCGCGCACGGCGCCTTCCTCGCCTTGCTGGTGATGACGCTGATCGACGTGATCGCCGGCTTCACCGTCACCCTCTCGAGCGCCCGTCGCGACTTCAACCAGCCCGGCTGAACCGTGACCTGCCGTCGTTGACGGGGGGCCGCGGGTCGCCGACACTTCCGGCCCTGATCCGGGGGCAAAGCCACTCAATGACCGCGCGCAAGACCGTAGCTTTCACTGGCATGGACAGTGCCGAGGGCGAGAAGCTCAAGAGCCTGTTCCACGAAGCCAATCGCCGCGTGGGCGAGGCCTGGGCGCTGGCTCCCGAGAACGATGCCGACATGCTGATCGTGGACGTGGACACGCTCTACGGCCACATGACCTGGCTCAAGGTGCACAACTCCGGCCGCACCATCGTGGCGCTTTCCACGCGCCAGCAGGCCGACGCCGACCACATGCTGATCCGCCCCGTCACGGGCGAGAACCTGGCCCAACTGCTGGCCTCGCAGGCGAACACCGCCGTGAGCGCCGCTCCCGCGCGCGCGCCGGAGCCCGAGCCCGCACCGCCGGAACCCGTGCGTGCCGCGCCGCCAGCGCGCACCACCGGCGAGCAACGCCGCGTGACCACCGGCGAGCAGCCGCGCGTGGCCGAAACGCCCAAGCCCGCCGCCCCGGCGCCCAGCGCACCCGCCCCGGCCGCCCCTGCGGCGCCAGTTACGGCGCCCGCGCCGATTCCGGCGGAGCCCGCGCGCGACCCGATGCTGGCAGACTACCTGCAGCCCGGCGCCCTGCCCGGCCCGGTCAAGCTCAAGGTCGGCGAGGCCGCGCCACTGGTACTCGACCCGCAGTCGCGCACGTACCTCGGCCCGGCCGCGCTCAAGGGCTTCGTGCCCTATGCCAAGGCCGTGATCCGCAAGGACGACTGGCACGCCGTGACGCCGGCCGAATTCGAACGCCTGAAAGGCGAGTTGGGCGGCGCGCAGCCGTACCAGCGCCTGCAGTGGCTGGCCGCGCTGCATGCCGGCGACGGCCAGATCGCGCGCGGCTTCGATCCCAACCAGAAGTACAAGCTGCTCAAGTGGCCGCAGATCGAGCGTGAATTCCCCAAGCACTTCCGCATCGCCACCGCGATGATGAAGGGTCCGCAGCTGCTCACCGAAATCGCCGACGGCAGCGGCGCCACGCTGGCGGAGGTCACCGATTTCGTGAACGCCAGCCTCGCCACCGGCTTCGCGGAGATGGACCAACCGCCGCCGGCGCCGGATGCCTCGCAGGCGCAGAAGGGATTGCTGGGGCGTCTGCGCCGCTGACATCGTTCTGCAAATCAAGCCAGCGAAACCCTCCGTCGTTCCCGCGCAGGCGGGAACCCAGGCGCGAAACCTTGCAGCGCACCGCACCTGCATTCCCGCCTGCGCGGGAATGACGCGCCGCCGCTAAAATTCCCGCATGCCGCAGTTCCTTTCCCACGCGCTCGCCAACACCGGGCAGACGCTGCTCTTCGTGCTCGCCGTCTACGCCGCCGGCCTGCTGCTCGAGCGCGTGCGCCCGGCGCAGCGCGGGCAGCCTTGGGCGCACGTGGGCTTCAACCTGCTCTACACGCTGCCGTTCGTGCTCCTCACGCACCTGATCGTGCCGCCGTTGTCGGCGCTCACGCAGCCGTGGATCGAACGCCACGGCGGCATCTTCCCGATCCAGCTTCCCGACGGCTTCGGCTGGCAGTTGCTGCAGGGCCTGCTGTTCTTCCTGATCTTCGATTTCTTCTACTACTGGATGCACCGCGCCCAGCACCGCTTCGGCTGGTTCTGGAGCCTGCACAAGCTGCACCATGCCGACCGCAGCATCAACGTGACGAGCGGGCAACGGCATCATTTCCTCGAAGAACCGATCCGCGTGTTCCTGGTGTTCCTGCCGCTGGGCATGCTGTTCAAGATCTCGCCGCCCAACATCACCTGGCTGTGGAACGCGCTGCTGCTCTGGGGCTACGTCATCCACCTCAACCTGCGCCTGCCTTTCGGCCCGTTGACGCCCGTGATCGCTGGCCCCCAGCTGCACCGGCTGCATCACTCGGTGTTGCCCGAACACACCGACATCAATTTCTCGGCCTTTTTCCCGATCTGGGATCTGCTGTTCGGCACCTACGTGCCGCCGCGCAAGGACGAATGGCCCGAAACCGGCACGCACGCCGGCGACGATCTCAACCGGCTCGACCGCGCCCTGTTTTCGCCGGTCAACGACTGGACGCGCCGCCGCCCGAAGACTTGAAGCGCTTGCGGCCCCATTCCAGCAGCGGTCGCTCCAGCGTG
This sequence comes from uncultured Aquimonas sp., assembly GCA_946481615.1. Next base: position 8,864 of record CAMLOR010000071.1, on the reverse strand, counting down.
TAATGCAGCAGCGCCGCCAGCGCGATGCTGCCCAATACCCAGGCCGCGAAGCGCAAAACGCTGCTGACCGGCGACAGCGTCTGCCCGAAGCCGATCAGCGCGAAGCCAAGCAGCAGCGGCATGTTGGCCAGATACAGCGGATAGCCCCACCGCGCGAAACGGGCGAGCAGCGGATGGGGGCGCGGCGTCCCGGACAGCGCGAGGCACAGCGCCGCCATGCCGATGCCCGAAGCGGTGAACGTGCCGAACTTCGCCGCGAAGCTCGCATCGCGCGGCACCACGAAGAACAACGCGATCGCGATGCCCAACAACAGCACCGCCATCGTTCCCGCGAAGGCGGGAACCCAGGTGCGCACCCTTTCGATCTGCCTCGCACTCGACACCTCGCTGGCGCGGAAGCGACGGGCGAACAACGCAGCCAGCGCGCCCCAGGCGCAGGCATCGAGCCGCGGCAACACGATCTTGCGCACGTCCTCGTCCCAGCGCGGCGCGCCCTGTACGATCCATTCGGCGCGCAGCGCCAGACCCAGTGCGATCAACGCCAGCACCCCCACCCACGCCGCACGGCGCGGCGCAGCGAAAGCCACCGCCAGTCCCGGCGCGAACAGCGAGAAGAGCACGATCAGCGGCAGATTCCAGGCCTCGCCGAAGAAGGCCGGATGCGGCGAAGCCACGTTCTGCACCAGCACCACGTAGCGCCACACATCGTCCGGCGCATCGCTACGCGCGAGCAGCGCGCGCACCAGCAGCGCCAGCCAGAACAGCGGCAGGATGCGCAGCAGGCGCCAGGCGGCATAACGCGCGCCTTCGCCGAGACTGCCGCCCTGCAGCGCCAGCACCTCGCGCATCACGAGAAAACCGGTGAGCGCGAAGAACACTTCGGTGCCGAGCCAACCTGCGAGCAGATAAGCGTCGTAATGCGGCAACGCCGGAAACAGGAAATAGCCGCCGTGCGCGAACAGCGCGAGGGCGATCCCGGTGGCGCGCAGCGCGTCGAGCCCGGCCTCGCGCGCCGCGGGGCGCATCAGCCGCCGCGCTGCCGGCGGGCTTCGAACAACGCGATGCCGGTGGCCACCGAGACGTTCAGACTCTCGACCTCACCCTGCATCGGGATGCGCGCGATCCAGTCGCAATGCTCGCGCGTCAGCCGCCGCATGCCCTCGCCTTCGCCCCCCATCACGATGCCGATCGAACCCTTGAGATCGACATCGTAGAGCGATTGTTCGCCCTCGCCCGCCAGCCCCACGAACCACACGCCGGCCTCCTTGAGCGCGGCCAGCGTGCGCGACAGATTGGTGACGCGCACCACCGGAACGCGATCCGCCGCGCCAGCGGAGGTCTTGCGCACGGTCGCGTTGACCTGCGCGGCCTTGTCCTTCGGGATGATGACGGCGGTCGCGCCCGCCGCCGCCGCACTGCGCAGGCAGGCGCCCAGGTTGTGCGGATCCTGCACGCCGTCGAGCACCAGCAGCAGCGCGGGCCCGTTTGCGTTCGCGACCAGCGTTTCGAGATCGTGTTCGTCGTAGCTGATGCTCGCCGCGTAGCTTGCCGCCACGCCCTGATGCCGGTTGCCCTGCGAGAGCTTTTCCAGCGCGTCCGACGGCACCGTGCGCACCGCGATGCCGGCATCCCGCGCGTGCTGCGCGATTTCGGCGAGGCGCGGATTGCGCGCGCGCGCTTCCACCAGCACCTCGCGCACGTTGCCCGGATCGTTCTCCAACGCGGCGGCCACCGCGTTGATCCCCACCACCCAGGCCGCGCTCATCGCGCCTTCTTCTTGCGGCGCGCAGGCGCCACTTCCGGCGGCGCCACCTTGTCCTTCTTCTCCCTGGCCGCCACCGCCGTCGTCGGCGCATCGGGCGCGAGGCGGAAATCGATGCGGCGATCCTCGACGCTGGCGCGCAACACCAGCACGCGGACCGCGTCACCCAGGCGCCAGCTCCTGCCGGTGCGCTCACCGGTGAGCGTCTTGCGCACCGGGTCGAAATGATAGAAATCGTTCGGCAGCTGCGTGACGTGGATCAGCCCGTTGACCTTCGAATCGTTCAATTCCACGAACAGTCCGAAACTCGTCACGCCGCTGATGGTGCCGTCGAACTCGCTGCCGACGTGCTTCTCCATCCAGGCCGCGCGATAGCGTTCGTCGACCTCGCGCGAGGCCTCGTCCGCGCGCCGCCCGCGCTCGGAGGAATGCAGCGACAAATGCGCCATATCGTGCGGCGCGTAATCGAAGGTGTCTTTGTTGCCGCCGCCGAGCGCGTGCTTGATGGCGCGATGCACCAGCAGATCCGGGTAGCGCCGGATCGGCGAGGTGAAGTGCGCGTAGTGTTCGAGCGCCAGCCCGAAATGTCCGATGTTGTCCGGCGAATACACCGCCAGGCTCTGCGAGCGCAGCAGCACCGATTCGAGCAGGCCGGCATCGGGGCGCTTGCGGATCTTCTTCAGCAACGCGGTGAAATCGCCCGGCTTCACCTTGCCCCACAATGGCAGCCGCAGGCCGAACTCACCGAGGAATTCGAGCAATTCGGCGTACTTGTTCTCCGGCGGCCGGTCGTGGATGCGATACGGCGACGGGATCTCGCGCTCGAGCAGGAAGGCCGCGGCCTCCACGTTCGCCGCGATCATGCATTCCTCGATCAGCTTGTGCGCATCGTTGCGCTCCAGCATGCCGGCCTGCACCACTTCGCCCTCCGGCCCCAGCACGAAGCGCACCTCGCCGGATTCGAACTCGATGGCGCCGCGCTCGGCGCGCGCCTTGGCGAGAATCTGGTAGAGCTGATGCAAGGCCTGCAGGCGCGGCATCAGCTCGCCGATCTGCGCCTGCGCCTCTTCGCCCTCGCCCGGCAGGTGCTGCTCGGGCGCCAGCGCCTTCCACACCTGCGTGTAGGTGAGGCGCGCATGCGAATACATCACCGCTTCGTAGAACTTCGATTTGGTGACATTGCCGGCGCGGTCGACCTGCATGTCGCACACGAAGCACAGGCGATCGACCTTGGGCTTGAGCGAGCAGATGCCGTTCGACAGCGTCTCCGGCAACATCGGAACCACGAAGCCGGGGAAATACACGGACGTCGCGCGGTCCTGCGCTTCGTCGTCGAGCGCGGTGCCGGGCCGCACGTAATGCGAGACATCGGCGATCGCCACCACGAGGCGGAAACCGCCGCGGTTGGGCTCGCACCACACGGCATCGTCGAAATCCTTGGCATCCTCGCCGTCGATGGTGACCAGCGGCATGGCGCGCAGATCGACGCGACGCGTCGCCACTAGCGGATCCACGGTGACGGGAATCTGCGCGGCTTCGTCCAGCACTTCGCGCGGGAACTCGCTCGGCAGGCCGTGCCCGTGGATCGCCGCTTCCACCACCAGCGACGGCGTCAGGCGATCGCCCAGCACGGTGAGGATGCGCCCGAACGGCGGGCGCCCGCTGCGCTGCGCTTCCACGATTTCCGCCACCACGAGTTGACCCTGGCGCGCGCCTTCGCGCGCGTCGGGCGGGATCAGCACGTCGTGCAGCACGCGGCGATCGTCGGGCAACACGTAACCGATGCCGCCGCGTTCCTCATAGCGCCCGAGGATGCGCGTGAGGCGCCGCTCGAGCACCTCGACGATGGCGCCCTCGCGGCGGCCGCGGCGATCCATGCCGGTGACACTGACCAACACGCGGTCGCCATGCATCACCTTGCGCATTTCCGACGGCGGCAGGAACAGATCGTCGCCACCGGTCTCGGTGCGCAGGAAACCGAAGCCTTCCGGATTCGCGATCACCGTGCCCGCGATGAGATCCAGCCGCTGCGCCACCGCGAAATCGCCGCGCCGGTTGGCGAGCAACTGCCCGTCGCGCAGCATCGCCGCCAGCCGCTTGTCGAGCGCTTCGCGGCGATCGGCTTCCAGCAAAGCCAGGGATTGCGCGATCTGCGCAGCGCTCTGCGGCCCGTCGGCCGAGGCCAGCAACGCCAGGATGGCCTCGCGGCTCGGGATGGGCTTCTCGTAGCGCAGCGCCTCGCGCGCCGCGAACGGATCGGCCTCGGCCGGCGGTGCACTGCCCGCGACCTGCGGTGCCTTGCTGCGCCGCGTGCTGCGCTGCACCTGTTCGGCCGCAGCGCGCTCGGCGTAAGGATCGCGTACGCTGCCCTTCGGCCGCGACGCCGGCGATGCGGCGGCGGCGCGCGGCGCGCGTGCTTCGCGATCGAATTGCTCGGCCCGCCTCGCCACCGAAGGCGGTGCCTCGGGCAACCACGCGGGCTGCGTCGCCTCGCCACGCTTGCCTCGCGGCTTCGGCGCTTCCGTGCGCGCCTCGGCCCGCTGCCGCGCCGCCCGCGCCCCGCGCCTGGCCTGATCCTTCGTTCCCGGCGCCGACTTCGCGCCGGCGCCTCGCTTGCCGCCGGTCTTCTTCTTCATGGGCAAGATGTTAACCCCGTCACCCGGCGTCCTCGTCGGTGCGCCCACCCACATTGACAAGTCCGCTCACCATCCGTAAATTACGCGGCTCGCTCGCCTGCCCAGGTGGCGGAATTGGTAGACGCACTAGTTTCAGGTACTAGCGGGTAAAACCGTGGAGGTTCGAGTCCTCTCCTGGGCACCAACACAGAGTTCGCAACCGTTTGCGAACCGCACAGAAACCCGGCCAGAAGCCGGGTTTTTTGTTGTCCGACGATTCGGTCGGCGGCGGCGATCACCCCGTCGCCGGGTTTGAGACTCGGCCTGCGCATGCTGCGCGCCATGAGCAGCCCTTACGAATCCGCCGCCGACTGGAATCGGCAGAATCCGCCCGGCACCGTCGTGCGCCTCACGTTGCGCAACGGTGGCGTGGTGGAAGCCCGCACGCGCAGCTACGCGACGCAGTGGGGCGGGTTCGCCGTGGTCGCTCTGGAAGGTCGATCGGGATTGTTCACGGCCGCGGCGCTGCAACCGATGGGTGCGCAACCGGACGGCCACCGTCACGGCCACGATTCCATCGAGTCATCGGAAGCATGAATCGCGGACGTGTTCGTTGGATCGTGACGGTCCTCGGCGTCATGGCGCTCCTGGCCTGGTCGCGCGGGGCACTCGGTTCCATGATTCCCGGATTCGTCGGCGCCGTGTTCCTGGTGGCCATCGTCCTCATGTATGCCCCGCGGCACGCAGCGCGGCGCAAGCGTGGGCGACACGACCTTTCTTTCGTCCGCGTGAGACTTGCACGGCGTCCGCACGAACGAGCCGCCAAACGCAACGGATAGATTTGAAGTCGACGCCTCTGGTCGTCGCTTGCGTTTCCCATCCATTGCCCACGGGTTGAACCTGACGAATGCCGTTCAAGCCAACCCGCTGGTCCGCAGGAACTCGCGGATACGCGTCGCCGATGTTGTGCCGGCCGCGGCGATGGCGCCACGAAGTTGTTCTTCGGACACTCCCAGTTCGCGGGTCCAGTAGCGCACCTCGCGCGGCTCGTCCAGGCTGATGCGCGAACGATCGGGTGCGCCGCGGTCGGTCTTGTCGTCGGGCATGCCAACTCCGTGCGGCTCGTGAGTCGAGGCCTCAGTATGCGCCCAGCGCCTTCGCGGCGGCGTCGAGTTCCGCGTCGCTCATCAGCGTCGTCGCCGGGCCTTCGCCCTTGGCGGCGCGCTGGCGTTCGTAGATTTCCGAGTAGAACGCGTTGGCCTTGGCGTCGGCTTGCGCGAGCGCCGATTTCTGCACGCCGCCGGCGGTGAGGGCCGCGCGCGTGGCGAGCCGCACCGCCCAGACGCCGGGCATTTCCTGCGCCTGGCTGGGTTCGGTGCCCTTGGGGAAGACGAAGACGCTGCCGCGCATCGTGTTCTTGTAGGGAATCACGAGATACAGCGTCCAGAATTGCGTGCTCGAATCGAGCAGGAACTGATAGGTGTTGGCGCTGCCGCGCGTGCCGGTGACCGGACGCAGGTCGCCGAAGCGCGCGCCGGTCGTGCAAGGGCCGGAGGCGCAGCTGGCTTCCTGCAGGATGAGCAGATCGTCGCCGGCCAGCGTGCCGGCCGCGGGCGCGGTCGGATAGGCGAAATACCATTCGCCGAGCACGAAGTCGTCGATGTTGGACGAATCGAAGTAGGAGCGTCGGATCGCGTACTTCTGCACGCCGTCGATGAAAACCGCTCCCGTGGTGGGCGAGCTGAATCGGATTTCGAGGTTGGCGCCGTCCTCGATCGGCGTCGGCGAACTGTGCGTGCAGCCCAGGCATTGTCCGCCGGTGAACGCCGATACGCGGCCGCTCCAGCGGCGATTGGTGTAATCGTACGGACCGGTTCCCAGGTACCAGCTCGCGCGGCGTTGCGCGTCGTAGGCGAACGCGGCTACGGCCATCGTGCGGTTGTGGGTTTCGATCACGAAGCCCGAGCCGCTCTGCGAAGGATCGCCCCAGATGCCGTCTTCGGGCGGGACGGGAGTTTCGGCGCAGACCGCGCGCGCGGCGAGCAGAAGGGTCGCGAGCAGCAAAAGGCGCATGGCGGCTTCCTCGTGGCTGGGAGGCTCCGGCTAGCGGGCCTGGCCGGTCCGAACCGGCAGCAACTCGCGTGCCATGCCCGTGACGGATCGGTGCACATCGTTGCGCCCAATCGGCGCGCAAGATCTTCAAATCCATGAAGGACGGATCAGGTCGGCACCAATCGCAGGGAATCCTTGTTCGGTTGAAACTCTTCGCTTCCGGGCGCAGTCTTGCAGCGCCATGGCCCGTCTGCTGCTGCGCCTGCTGCTGATCGCGTCCCTCGTGATGAACGGGGTCGCGGCGCCGTGGGCGATGGCTGCCATGCCGCATGAGGCCGGGCACGCCGGCCATGCCCGGCATGAAAGCAATGCAAGCGCGACACAGCACGCCCATCACGGCAACCACGCCAGCCACCAGGCAGACGCGGCACCGCCGGCTACCGGCGGCGACGGCTCCTGCTGCGATGGCCCGGGTTGCCAGTGCGGCTGCGTGCTGCCCCCGATGCTCGCGCGCCCGGCCAGCGCGACACTCGCCTTCGTATGGTCGCTGCCCCCCGCTTCCGAGCCTGCAGTGCGCGCGCGCGTAGGCGATGCGGTTCCTCCGTTCCGCCCACCGGCCGCCTGACATCCTCGCTGCGCTGCGCGTGCGCGCGGCATCGTCGTGCCCGGCCTCGCGCCGGCCGTCATCGTTTTTCGAGGAGTCCGACATGTTCCCGTTCCGTCCCGCCGCCGTGGCGGCGGCGTTGTTGCTGGCCGGTTGCGCCAGCCTGCCGCGCGAGCGCGGCTACGCCGAAACCGGCGCGCTGCTCGCGGCGCGCCTGGGCACCGCGCCCGATCCCGCGGCCTGGTCCACGCCCGCACCGCCCGAAATTCCCGCCGAGCCCATCACCGCCGAACGCGCCATCGCGCTGGCGTTCGTGCACAGCCCGCGCATCCGTGAAACCTATGCGCGGCTCGGCCTGGGCCGCGCCGAGCTGGAGGAGGCACGCCGCATCGCCAATCCGGGCTTCGGTTTCGCGCGCCTTTCGCCGCGCGGCGGCGGTTCGCCGCGCATCACGCGCAGCCTGTCGTTTGGGTTCGCCGATCTGTTGTTGCTGCCTGCGCGCAAACGCTTCGCGCAGGCCGAGCTGGATCGCCTGCAGAACGAAGTGGCCGGGCATATGCTGGAGTTGTCCGTCGAGGTGGAAGCGGCCTGGTACGAGGCCGTCGGCGCGCGCCAGGTGGCCGACATGCGCGAACTCGTGGCCGATGCCGCCGAAACCTCGGCCGCACTGGCGCAGCGCTTCTTCGACGCGGGCAACATCACGCGGCTGCAGCTGGAACAGGAAAAGGCCGCCGCGGTGCAGGCGCGCATCGGCGCGACGCGCGCGCTGGCACAGGCGCTGACATCGCGCAGCGAGCTTGCAGCGCTGATGGGGCTTTCCGCTGCCGACGGTTGGACGCTGGAAACCCGCCTGCCCGCGCCGCCGGCGGCGGTGATGGACGCCTTCGGCCTGATGCCGCGCGCGCTCGAGCAGCGGCTCGACCTCGCCGCCGCACGCCAGGCCGTGGCGCAGCGCGAAGACGTGCTCGGCACGGCGAAGCGCTGGCGCTGGCTGGGTAGCGTCGAGGCCGGCTTCGAGCAGGAACGCGAGGGCGACGATGGCGTGTTCCAGGGACCGACGCTCTCGCTGGAATTGCCGATCTTCGGCCAGGGCCAGGCGGCCATGGCGAAGGCCGATGCCGAACTGATCGAGGCGCGCGCGCAGCTCGATGCCTTGACGCTGGCGGTGAACAACGATGCGTTGCTCGCCGTGCAGCAGATCAACGTGGCGCGCGAAGTGGCCGAGCACTACCGCGCCGCGCTGATCCCGGCGCGCGAGGCCATCGTGGCTCGCACGCAGGAAGAAGCGAACTACATGCTGGTGGGCGTGTTCGAGCTGTTGCTCGCGCGGCGCGAGGAATACGACGCGTACCAGGAATATCTCGAGGCGGTGCGCGACTACTGGGTGGCACGCGCGAAGCTGCGCGGCGTGGTGGGCGGCGCGCTGCCCGACGACGGCGCGGATCTCACCCCCACGCTCGGCGTCGACGCGGTGCTGCCGGACGAGCCTTCGCCCGACGCGCACCAACACCATGATCACGGAGGCACGCCATGACCCTTTCCCGCCGCCACTGGTTCCGCTTCGCCGGCGCCGGTGCACTGGCGCCGCTCGCGCTGCTGGCGCGCCGCGCGTTCGCGCAGGAAACCGCGCAGGCCGCGCCGCCGGTGGCCGCACCGCGCCACGGCCGCTACACGCCGGTACGCACGCTCAACGGCTGGACACTGCCGCACCGCATGGCCGACGGCGTGAAGGAATTCCACCTCGTGGCCGAAGAGATCGTGCACGAATTCGCTCCAGGCTGCGTCGCGAAATGCTGGGGCTACAACGGCACCACGCCCGGCCCCACGATCG
>CAMLOR010000070.1 GCA_946481615.1 uncultured Aquimonas sp. | reverse complement strand
GCATAGCCGCTGGAGTTGCCGTAGCCCTGGCCGAAATCGCGGTCGCGGCGGGTGTGCATGCGGTCGAGCAGTTCTTCGCGGCGGCCTTCCAGCCACTGCGCGCGGCCCACCACCGACGGATTCTCGCCGCGGCGGACAGCCTCGGCCTGGCGGAAGTCGCAGAAATCCTCGTAGGCGTCGAACTCGTGCTTCAGATCGCGCATGCACAGCTCGATCATGATGGCGTCGTCGAGATAGCCCAGCACCGGAATGGCGTCCGGGATGACGTCCTTGGGATCGGCGAAGTAGACGAGCGCCGAGAGCACGCGCTGCTTGTCGGCCTCGGGCATCGCCCAGCCTTCGTCGCGCGCCATCGCGATCATGGTGTCCAGGTGCGCCAGGCGCTGGCCGACGAAATCGGGCACGTGCACCTTCTGCGCGTCGATCAGCAGCTGGCTGGCGGCCTTGATGATCTCCTCGTGCGACTTCTCGCCCGCCGCCTCGCGCGCGGCCTTCTGCGCGGTGTGGAAGTGCTCGATGTCCTGTTCGCTGAGATCGAAGGCGATGGTGAGGGGCATGGCAGGCAGTCCTGAATGACGCGGGCGGTGAAGGGGCGTCAGCTTACCAGCGGCCCCGTGGCAGCCGCTACAGGATGGGTGCCAGGCCCGCGCCGAACGCGGTGATGATGCGGGTGTAGATCCACTTGAGCTCGAGGCCGACTTCGGGGAAATCGCCGACCGCCTCGTAGCACTCGTGGAAGCGCGGATCGTCGGGCGGCAGCGGCGTGCAGCCGGGCCTGATCTCGTAGCTCGTGGCGTAGCGCCACGGCCAGAAATCGAACAGCGGCAAGGCCTCGAACACCTTGCCCACGCTGTAGGTGACGCCGGAGAGCACCGGCGGCTTGGGCCGGCGCGCGATGGTCCAGGCGTTCTGCGGCGCGGTGTCGGCCAGGATGGTGTCGGCCAGCAGGCGGGCGAACGCCGCGTCGTACACCAGCACCGCGCTCTCGGTGTTGAGCTTGTCGGAACGCGGATCGAAGTTGTGGGTGCCGACCATGCCCACGGTGTCGTCGATCACCATCGATTTGGCATGCAGGCCGAAGCGCAGGCCGGCGCGTTCGAGCGGCACCGGGCCGCGCGGGCCGCCGCGCGAGCCGCCCGAACCGAACATCCGCCCGCTGTCGGTGACGAAATCCTCGCCGAAGCCCGTGTCGAGCGCGTCGACGGCCTCCAGATCGACCGGCACGCTGCCGGGAAAGGGCTTGAACTCGTGGATGCGGAAGCCGAACTCGCGCAGGTAGCGGCGCTTGTATTTGTGCGAGAGCGCGTACACGTAGAAGGCGTCGGTCGAGGCCAGGCTGTTGGTGCTGACCACGATGTGGGGCGGTTCGGGCCGCGCCTGCAGTTCGCGGAACAGTTTCTGCGCGCCGCGGGAGAGCACGAGGTAGGGCGTCTGCAGCACGATGCGTTCGCGCGCGCCGCGCAGCAGGCGCTGCAGGTTGGCGGTGAGATCGAGTTCGGCGGGCGTATTGCGTTCGAAAGGCTTGTTCGGCAGGTCCGAGACGTATTCGACGCGCTGCACGGCGAGCGCGCGCGCGGCCAGCCGCGCCTGCACCAGGGCCGGGTTGTCGGCCTGCGCCGAGATGTCGAGAATCTGCTCGGCGCGCGTCAGGCGCGGCGCTTCCATCGTGCCCAGGTCCTCGGCGCCCTCGCCCACGTAGCGGCGCACATCGCGCAGGCCGGCCACCGGGACGCTCTGCGGGTGGGTCCAGAAGGCATCGAACGAACGCCGCATGTCGCGCGCCACCGGCCCGGCCACCAGGATGTCGCGGTCGCGGTAGTTGAACTGCGGGTCCCAGTCGAAATAGCGATTCTGGTAGTTGCGCCCGCCGGTGATGCCGACGGCGTCGTCCACCAGCAGCAGCTTGTTGTGCATGCGCTGGTTGAAGCGGAAGAAGCAGCACAGCACGCCGGCCGCGAACTGCACCGGATCGGTGTGGGCCTCGCCGAAGGTGGGGTTGTAGAAGCGGATCTCGAAGTTGCGGTGCGCCTGCGCCAGGCGCGCCAGCAGGCGCACGTCGTCGAGGGTGTAGAGCTGGTCGAGCAACACCTGCACCTTCACGCCGCGGCGCGCGGCCTGCAGCAGCTCGTTGAGGACGAGGTAGCCGACGTCGTCCTCGGTGAAGATGAAGGTCTGCACGCCGATGAAATCGCGTGCCGAGCGGATCAGGCTCAGGCGCGCCAGCAGCGCGTCGTGCCCGGCTTCGAGCAGCAGCACGCGGTGCGAGGGCACGGCCTGCGTGGATTCGGCGTTGGCGGCATAGGCCAGCGCGCGCAGCGGCGAATCGATGGCGCAGTGGTCGGGACGCTCGCAGGTCAGCTGCGTGTCCTGGCGCGAGGCCGCCGCTTCGACGGAGGCGCGGATGTCCTTGCGGCTCGGCACGCAGGCCGCCAGCAACAGGCACAGCGCGGTGGCGGCGAGCGAGCGCATCAGCCTTCGCCCGGGCCCTGCACGCGGATCGCGAAATCCAGCTGCACGCGATCGCCCAGCACGAAGCGGCGCGCGTCCATGCCGAAGTCGCCGCGCTGCACGGCGCCCTCGGCGCGCACCGAGCAGTCGATGCCGGGGCGCGGACATTCGGACGCCAGCAAGGTGAAGCGCACCGGATGCGTGATGCCGCGCAGGGTGAGTTCGCCGTCGATCTCGCCGCCGTCCTGCAGCAGATTCTCGGGCAGATGTTCGGCGCGGAAGTGGATCCAGGGATGGCGCGCGGTGTCGAAGAAATCGGCCGAGCGCGCCCAGTCGGCGTGGCTGGGCTTCTCCATCCGCACGCTGTCGGCCGCCACCCGCACGTCGACGCTGAAGCGGCCGCCGTCGCGGTCGCGCTCGATCACCCCTTCCACGCGTGCGAAGGTGCCGTCGATGCGCTTGACGAACAGCACGCGCACCTCGAAGGAGGCGCGCGAGGCGGAGCTGTCGATACGCAGGGTTTCCGCGCGTGCCATGGCGGCACCGGCCAGCAACAGCAGGCCCGCCAGCGCGGCGCGCAGGGCGGGGGCGATCAGGGCGACCAGAACGTGATCAGGCGCGCGCCGCCCGGTTCGAGGGCGCCTTCGCGCGGCAGGGCCAGCACGGCGATGCCGGCCGGCGGCATGCCGCGATGATCGCCGGACTGGCCGGTGGCCAGCAGCGCCGCCACGCTTTCGAACCCCGGGTTGTGCCCGACCAGCATCAGGCGCTCGCAATCGCGGTGATCGGCGATGACGTCCAGCAGCGTGCCGGGCGTGGCTTCGTAGATGCGGGGATCTTCGCGGGTATCGACGTAGCCGGCCTGCGCCAGCACGCGCTGCGCGGTGTCGCGCGCGCGCCGGGCCGGCGACACCACGACACGGTCGGGTAGGCCATGCGCGGCCAGCCAGGCCGCGGCCGCATCGGCCTCGGCCTCGCCGCGCAGCGAGAGCGGACGTTCGGCATCGCCCCCGCCGCCGCTCTGCGGCTCGGCGTGGGCGTGGCGCAGCAGGATCAATTCGGTGACGGGCACTGCGCTCTCCTGGACGGGGTCGGCATGATCTTACTGCGCCGGCACCGGCGCGCCGATGGTGGTGATGGGCACGGGCGGGTTGCGCACCCAGGTGCCGCTCAGCGGCGCGGGCAGGGTGATGTCGGTGGAGAGCGTGCCCGAGGTGGGTCCGCTGTAGGCGCGCGTGAGCGTGCCGGCGGGCCGGCCCGTGCTGCCCCAATCGGGCAATTGGGCGCAGCCCGGGCAGTGCACGCGGTAGCCGGTGAGATCGACCGTGCCGCCGGTGATGTTGCTGCTGGCGCCGGTGAGCCAGCGCGCCGTGCCGTTGGCGTCGTAGAGATAGGCGCCGATGAACTCCAGCACGGTCGTGGCCGTGGGCTTGAGGCTTTCGATGGCCAGGCCCCAGCCGGACTGCGACTGCGAATACCAGGTCTGGGTGTGATTGGGCGTGGTGAAGGGCAGCTGCTGCGAACGCATCAGCTCGATGCCGGTCTCGCCCGTGCCAAAATCCCAGGCGAACACCAGATTGTCGGCATCGAACTGCGCCACCCAGGCGCGGCCGACTTCCTCGCTCACGGTGGCGAGCGTGTTCGTGCCGCCGGTGTTGCGCACGCGCGTGATCGGCACGGCAGCGAGATTGTCCGCGTAGGCGCCGGCGAGGATGTACCAGGTCGGCGTGCGATCGGCGAGCGCGGTGTACCAGGCGCCGCCGTAACCGCCGCCGTAGATGAAGTTGGCGATGCCGTTGCCGCCGCGCGCCGGATTCGAGTACAGGCCGTTGCGCGCGCCGATGGCCGGAACCTGCGCCGCGCAGGTGTTGCTGGTCTGGCAATTGCCGGCGCTTCCCAGCACGGTGTCGATGACGCGGTCCTGTGCGGCCGACGACACACCGCCCGGCGCGGCGACACCGCGGAAATCGAGCGCGAAGGCGCGGCCGCATTGCGCCGTGGGTGAAACCGCGAACGTCAGATCGACATTGGCCTGCGCGCCTGCGGCCAGCCCCGGCGCGGACACCGTGGCGGTCTCGATGCGCACGCCGCTGTCGCCGCCGGGCGCGGCGCCCGGCTTGTAGAAGCACACCGCGCTCTGCGCCGCCGCCGAATTGGCCTGGTTGCAGGCGGCATTGAGGAAGTCGCTGCCGTCGGCGCTGGTGATGCCGAGCGTGGCGCCCGCGCCCGCATCGGGCGCGGCCGTGCGGTACTGGTAGGCGATCTGGCCGCTGTTCTCGTAAGCGATGGCCTGGAACTCGAAATCGCCCACCGCCCCCGACTGCGCGTAGCGCTGCATGTGGCTCCACTGGAACACGTGACAGCCCTGCGTCGCCGACCCTGTTTCCGAAGCGCGCGGGCAGGAGGCGAAATAGCGGTAGCGCAGCCCCGAGCCCGCGGTTTCGCCCACCACCAGGTCGTCGTGATGCACGCGCAGTTGCGGCCCGGCGCCGCCGGTGCCGAGCGCGCCGTCGCAGGTGTTGGCGTATTCCTCGCCGGTTTCGGCCGTGCCGAAGGAAATGAAGCCGTTGGTCGACATCACCGCGGAGGTGTAGCGGCTGCCGTAGAACTCGAAACCACTGCCGCCCAGCGCGATCTCGTCCACGGCGCGGCCGTCGTCCTCATCGTCCGTGACGAGTGCCGGAACCGCATTGGCACCGCTGGCGATGTCGATGAATTCGTAACCGCAGGCGGCCTCGTTGGCCGCATTGGTGGTGCCGAGGTAGCCGAAGGTGTTGGGGCCGATCGGGAAGGCCGCGGCGGGCGTGCCCGCGACGAACAGCGCGCGGCCACCGTCGGGAAGCGCGCCCGTGCCCGAGTTGCGCAGCGTCACCGGCACGCGCCAGCGTTCACCCGGCTCGATGGTGGCGTCGCCGTCGCCGCACATCTGCTGCGGCGCACCGCCGGTGGCGGCGACCAGCGGACCGGTCACGTCCAGCGCGCGGCTGGCTTCACCGACGCAGCCGCCGGTATCGCTGGCCACCACGCGGATCTGGCGCGGGCCGGCCGTCGGATACACCGCCGAGAGCGTGGCGTCGCCGGACTGGCGGTCGATGCGATCGGCGTCCTCGAGATACCAGGTGTAGGTGACGTTGCCGGTGGCGCCGGTGACGGCGGCGTCGAAACGCACCGTGCTGCCGGCGGCGGGAGTGCTGGTGAATCCGGCCGACGACAGCGTCACGTCGATCGCGCAGGCATTGGTGCCATCGAGGGTCTGGGCGCCCGTGTTGCCGTTGTCGAGCCAATCCTTGAGGCGGCGATTGGGCGAGCCCAGGCCTTCCCAGGCGTGCGCGAGGCGGCCGAACCAGTCCGGCGAATCGTTGCCGCAGAGCGCGGCACCGCCGCTCAACATGCCCACAAGGCGATGTTCGGGATTCCACAGGCCCGAGCCCGACGAGCCGCGCTCGGTCGTACCCAGGTCCCAATCGGCAACGCGCAGATGCGTGTCGCCGCTGCCGGGATCGCCGGAGTACTCGGAGATCGAGAGCGGGTCGTTCTCGAAGCTGATGCGCTTCTCGTCGCCGTTGGGATGATGGATGACGGTGGCGGCGGCGGGCGCGAGGCTGCGACGGTCCCAGCCGGAGAGGTAGACATTGCCAGCGGCCGGCAGCCGCGTGTTGAAGCGCAGCAACGCGAAATCGCTGGACGCGATGTCGTTGGCCGACGCCGCCGCCGGGTCGGCCTGCGCCAGCATCTGCGCACCGAAGATCGATTGCGTGAGCGGGCCGTCGCCGTCGGCGCCGTTGGCCGGCGTGTCCACCGCGCGGCAGACGCTGTTCTGGAAATTGAAGTAGACGCGCGCCGTCGCGGCGGGGATGCCGCAGTGGTTGGCACTCAGGAACAACGGACTGCCGCTCGGCGCCGTGCTTCGCACGAAGGTGCCGCTGCACTGGTTGCCGTCGCGCGTGCCGCTGTCGTTGTAGGCGATCACGCCGGCCGAGCGGATCTCGTTGCGCCAGGCATCGCCCGCGGGGCACACGACGTCGACGTTGCACGAGCCCGACTTGGGCCCGGCCGTGAAAAGATTCTTGTAGCCGTGATGCACGGTGTCGAGCGTGAGCCACAGATACGCGCGCTTGTCGGCAGGCAGCGTGAGTTCGAGCCGCACGCGATCGGTCATCTGCACCGGCGTCCAGAACTCGCCGCCCGGCGGATTGTCGGCATCGGTGAACGGCCCGGCGAGCGGCCCGCCGTGGACGTCCATCACGCGCAGTTCGGCGCCGTGGGGCAGGCGGAAACGCGAGAAGCCAAGATCGATCGAGGTGGCATCGGGAGCATGGATCTCCAGCTGCCACACCAGGCGTCCGTCGGGCAGCGTCTGCCAGCTGCCGCCCTGGCTGCTGGCGGGGGCCAGGGCCACTTTTCCGATCTCGTGGCCGAGCGCGTAACGCACCGGGCCCGGCGCCAGTTTCGATTTGGCGAGGTCGTCTCCGAGCGCCTTGTCGACATCGATGGCGGGCAGCTCGAGCACCGGCACCACCGGGTCGAGCGGCGTGGCGGCATCGCCGGCGGACGCGGCGGCGGACAACGGGCCCGACAACATCGCGAGCACGGCGAGGGCGTGGAATCTCATGGGAACCCCTGACGAAGACGAGCGAACGACGGCCGAGCATACACCGCGTCGCGCGGCCGCCAGACGCGGATTGCCGGCCACGGACTGAACCGTGGGGCGAGCCGTGGGATCATTGCGCGCTCCTTTCAACCGACGCTTCGTGCATGCCCCTGATCGACATCGGCGCCAACCTCACCCACGAAAGTTTCGCCGCCGATCTGGAAGCCGTGCTGCAGCGCGCCCGCGCCGCCGGCGTGACGCAGCAGGTGGTGACGGGCGCCAGCCGCGAAGGCTCGCTGGCGGCGCGCGAGCTGGCACATCGCTACCCCGGCGAGTTGTTCGCCACCGCCGGCGTGCATCCGCACCACGCGATCGAATACACGATGGAAGCCGACGCGCTGATGCGCGATCTGCTGCGCGACGAGCGCGTGGTGGCGGTGGGCGAAACCGGGCTCGACTATCACCGCAATTTCTCGCCGCGGCCGGCGCAGCTGCGCGCCTTCGAACTGCAGCTGCAGGTGGCGGTGGATTGCGGCAAGCCGCTGTTCCTGCACCAGCGCGACGCGCACGAGGATTTCCTCGCCTGCATGAAGAACGTCGAAGGCCGCGTGGGGCGCGCCGTGGTGCATTGCTTCACGGGCGAGAAGCACGAGCTCTACGACTATCTCGATCGCGACTGGTACGTCGGCATCACCGGCTGGCTCTGCGACGAACGCCGCGGCCGCCACCTGCGCGAACTGGTGCGCGACATCCCGGCCGAACGCCTGCTGGTGGAAACCGATTCGCCTTATCTGTTGCCGCGCAATCTCGTGCCGATGCCCTCGCACCGCCGCAACGAGCCGATGTACCTGAAGCACATCGTCGAGGAACTGGCACGCGACCGCGGCGAAGACTTCGCCGATTGCGCTGCCGCCACGACCGCCGCCGCTCGCACGTTCTTCGCGCTTCCCCCTCGCGCGGGGGTTTGACGGCCGCGGTGGCGCGCGCCTAGGCTCGCCGCGTCGGTGCAGGGAGCTTACGGATGAGGACGCTCGGATTCCTTTTGCTGGCGCTGCTCGCCTGCGTTTCGTACGCCGCGCAGCCGCGCCTGGCGGAATACTCGCTCGGCATCGGCGGCGAACTCGTCATCGATCCGCAGGGCCGCGTGCATAACTGGAACATGGACGACGGCCTGGCACCCGTGCTGGCGGACCTGGTGCAACGCAATGTCGAACGCTGGACCTTCGAACCCATCGTGATCGAAGGCCAGCCCGTCGCGGCGAAGACGCGCATGCGCCTGATGCTGCTGGCACGCCCGCGCGACAACGGCGATTACGAACTGCGCGTCGACGAAGTCTGGTTCGGCGACATGAAATCGCGCGGCGAAAAGGCGCCGCCGCGATATCCGCGCGGCGCGATCCAGGCCGGCATCGAGGCCCGCGTCGTCGTGCTGGCGCGCGTCGATGCGCAGGGCAACGTCATCGACGTGCATCCCTACCAGACCAGCCTCTCGAAGAAAGGCAGCGTCGCGCGCTGGCGCAAGGCCTTCGAGGAAGCGACGCTGGCCGCGGTGCGCCAGTGGAAGTACGAACCCGGCGAAGAGATCGGCGGCGCGCGCAGCGGCAACACGCTGAAGATTCCGATGACCTTCGAACTGGCCTCGGGCCGCTCGAGGCAGGAACTTGCCGCCGACATGAAGCGCTGGCGTTCCTACCTTCCCGGGCCGATCTCGCCGGCGCCCTGGCTGGATGACCACGCCGTCGCCGCGATCGACGACGCCGAGCCGGCCGACGGCGAGGCGCTGTCGCTGCAATCGCGTTTCCGCCTGAAGGACGATGTGATCGGCAGGACGCTCTGACACGAGGAGATGCATCGCGTGGACATCAGGATTCTCTTGTTGCTGATGCTGTGGTTGCTGGCCGTGCCGGCGTGGGCGGAGAAACCGAAACCGGAGTTCGCGATGAGCGCCGGCGGCGAACTGGTGATCGCTCGCGACGGCTCGGTGCGCAGCTGGAAGATGGACAGCAGCCGCCTCGGCGAATCGGTGCAGACGCTGCTGCAACGCAATGTCGAACGCTGGCGCTTCGAGCCGATCCTGGTGGACGGCAAGGCGGTGACGGCCAAGACGCGCATGACGGTGGAACTCGAAGCCCTGCCGCAGGGCGAGGGCTATCTGCTCAAGGTGGCGCGGGTGTTCTTCGGCAGCCTGCAGTCGCGCGGCACCGCCAAGGCGCCCCACTACCCGAACAGCGCCCTGCGCGCCGGTCTGGGCGCGCGCGTGTTGCTGGCCCTGAAGCTGGATGCCGAAGGCAACGTCGTTGCCATGCATCCCTACCAGACCAGCCTTTCGAAATCGGGCAGCGAGAAGCAGGCGCAGCGATTCCGCCGCCGCTTCGAGCAGGCCAGCATGGAAGCGGCGAAGGACTGGAAATACGTGCCGGGCGAGAGCATCGGCGGAGTGACGGTGGGCAGTTCGGTGATCGTGCCCATCGTCTTCCACGTCACCAACCCGGGCGAAGGCCGGCGCATGGCGGACACGTGGCGCGGCTACGCGCCGGGCCCGATTTCGCCCGCGCCCTGGGCGGACGAATCCAGCGTCGCCGCGCTCGACACAGGCGACCTGGCCGAGGGCCAGGCCGCCGCGCTGGATTCTCGCTTCCGCCTGCGCAGCGACGTGCTGGGCAAGGCGCTCTGAAGCCTAGGCGGCCTTCGATTCCTTCTTGCGGCCGAGCAGGCGGCCGGCGAGCGCCACCGCACCGATCAGCAGCGGAATGACGATCTTCTTGGCGGCCAGCAGCGCCGCGAACAGTTTGCCGAACAGGCCGGCCTTGGCCGCCAGGCCGCCGCCCACGAGGGCCGCCAGGCCATAGGCCGCGAGCTTGTCGGTCGAAGGGTTGTAGTCGGCGTAACGCTCGCCTTCGGCGAAGCTGGCCTGCGGGATCAGGCGCTGCATGCCGGCCTCCACGGCCGCCAGGCTACTCTTCTGCGCCACGGCGTTGAGGCTGAGGTAACCGCGGCGGCCGAGCACGCGCACGTCGTAGTTGATGGTGGGTTCGCCGGCGTCCTGGAACTGCAGTTCCTTGGCCCAATACAGCTTCTTGTTGGCGGCGTCGTAGCGCGGCGGCGTGGCCCAGCCGAGCAGGTGCACGGTCGGATAGCCCTGGGCCTGGCGCGCCTCGTTGTCTTCCTCGGTGCCGGCCTGCATTTCGGCCAGCATTTCGTCGTAGTCGATCTCGGCGGCTTCCTCGTCGGAAACATAGCCTTCGTCGCTCGCCGTCACCACCACGGCCCAGGACTCGTCGTTCTGCAGCGGGATGTCGGCGGGCACCACCATGCCGAGCACGGTGTCGTCGGGCGGATTGCCCCAGGCTTCTTCCAGCACGCGGCGGGCATCGCCGGCGCCCAGATATTTGAACGTGGGATCGAGCGCCAGCTGGGCGTTCGAACCCTCCACCGCCACGGTGCCCTGGCGATAGTCGAGCTGCGAATAGAAGGCTTCGACCGCCGCATCGTCATCCTGTGCCACGGCCGCGGAGCAGCCCAGCGCCAATGCGGCCAGTGCCGCGAACATCGTCGATTTCATGGAATCCCCGGGTTGAGCGCGCGCCACCCCCGGCGCGCCCTGCCAGTGTAACTTCGCAGTGACTCGCTTTCGCGCGACACTCCGTTTGCGATCCATACCTTTCCACGGAGTTTCCCGCCATGCGCCGCCGCCTTCTCCCCGTGTTGCTGTCCGCCCTGTTCGCCACCGCGGCGCAGGCCGAGCCCGTCCAGGTCGCGGGCGAAGCGGCGTGGGCCGCGCCCAAGTCGGCGTTCTCGCCGGACTTGCGCGAACCCGGATTCCCGGCTTCGGACGTGGCGGCGACGCGCTTCCCCGCCATCGATCCGGCACGCATCGAGGCCGTGCGCTTCGACAACTCCGCGCCGCTCGCCAAGGTGCTGAAGATCGGCGTCGAGCGTGAGGCACGCGCCGAAGCCGCCAAGCGGGATCGCGAGCTGAAGTGGCGTCCGGCGAAGGACGGTGGACTGGTCGCGCATCTGGCAGCCACCTCGCCCGGCGCGGTGGCGCTGCGCGTGGCGCTCGACGTGGCGCAGCTGCCGGCCGGCGCCGAAGTGCGTTTCCAGGGCAGCGACGAACCCTTCGCCGTGGGCGCGGACGAGATCGCGAAACTGCGCGCCGACCAGCCGCGTTACTGGTCGCCGGTGACGCAGGGCGACACCCAGACCATCGAGGTGTATCTGCCGGCCGGCGCGGACCCGCGCAGGGCGCAGCTGTCGCTGGAGGCGATTTCTCACCTGTTCGTCTCGCCCGCCGGCGATCTGGCCGGCGCCAAGGTCGGCGAATCGGACGCCTGCGAGTACGACGCCAAATGCCTGGAATCGCCGTCGCAGGCCATCCTCAACGCGAAGGACGCCGTCGCGCGCATGCTGTTCCAGTCCGGCGGCGAGACCGGCCTGTGCACGGGCACCCTGCTCAACGACACCGTCGCCGGCACCCAGGTGCCGCATTTCTTCGGCGCCGCGCACTGCATCAGCAGCCAGAGCGAAGCCAGCACGCTGGCCACCTATTGGTTCTACGAAGCCACCGGCTGCGGCAGCGGCCAGCTCGACAGTGCCGCGGTGCGCCAGATCGGCGGCGGCGCGACCCTCGAATACGCCAACACCTCTTCCGACGTGCTGCTGGTGCGCCTCAACAACGCGCCGCCGGCCGGCGCCTACTTCCTGGGCTGGAACAGCGCGCAGATCGCCAACGGTGCCGAGATCGTCGTGCTGCATCATCCGGCGGGCGATGTGAAGAAGGTATCGCTGGGCGAAGTGAAAGGCTTCGGCCTCTCCGATCTGCCGCCCAGCGGCCAGTTCATCAAGGTGGGCTACACCGACGGCACCACCGAAGGCGGCAGCAGCGGCTGCGGCCTGCTCGCCTTCAACAACGGCGAATACCAGCTGCGCGGCGGCCTGCTCGGCGGCACCGCCGGCTGCGCCAACACCGGCAATATTTCCACGCCGGCCAACAGCGACGATTTCTCGCGCTTCGATCTGGTGTTCCCGAGCCTGCAGGCCTATCTGAACCCGTCCACGAGCAACCCGGGCCCCACCATCAGCGATTTCACCGGCATCTACAACAATCCCGCGCAGAGCGGCTGGGGCATCGCCATCGTGCGCGGCCAGAGCGGGATCCACGCGGTGAACCTGTATCACTATGGCCAGGACAACCAATCGGCGTGGTACCTGAGCGTCGGCCAGTTCGCCAGCGGCAGCTACTCGGCCTCGGTGATCGCCACCGCCGGTCCCTGGTTCGGCACCGTGCCTTACAACCCGGCGGCGGTCACCAACCGGGTCGCCGGCACGATCACGCTGCAGTTCACCAGCAACACCGAAGCGAACCTCAGCTTCACCATCGACGGTCGCACGGTGACGACGACGGTGCGGAAGCTGGCGTACTGAGAAACGCCACCGGCATCAGCTGCGCAAGCCCACTCCCTTGCGCAGCAGATGCAGGCCGAGCGCGGTGAGCCCCACCACGAAGCCCAGCATCACCGCGTAGCTCACGCCCAGCGGCACGTCGCTCGTGCCGAGCAGGCCGTAGCGGAAGGCGTTGACCATGTAGAGGATGGGATTGAGGTGGCTGGCCTTTTCCCAGAAGTCCGGCAGCAGGCTCACCGAATAGAACACGCCGCCCAGGTACGTGAGCGGCGTCAGGATGAAGGTGGGCACGATGGCGATGTCGTCGAACTTCTTGGCGTACACGGCGTTGACGAAGCCCGCCAGCGAGAAGATCGTCGCGCCCAGCAGCACCGTGGTGAAGGTGATCAGCGGGTGCGGCACGCGCACCTTGGTGAAGAACATCGCGATGATCAGCACGATGGCGCCCACCATCAGCCCGCGCAGCACCGCGCCCGCGACATAGCCCGTCAGGATCACCCAGTTCGGCAGCGGCGCCACCAGCAGTTCCTCGACGTGGCGGCCGAACTTGGCGCCGAAGAAGCTCGAGGAGATGTTGCCGTAGCTGTTCTGGATGATGGCCATCATGACCAGGCCCGGCACGATGAAATCCATGTAGCTGAAGCCGTCCATCGTGCCGATGCGGCTGCCGATGAGATTGCCGAAGATCAGGAAGTACAGCGTCATGGTGATGGCCGGCGGCACCAGGGTCTGGCCCCAGATGCGCAGGATGCGGTGCACTTCGCGGCGCGCGATGGTGTAGAGCGCGGTGAGGTTGCGTTGGGCAGGCGTAGCGTCGGTCACGCGGCTTTTCCGGTCAGGCGCACGAACAGTTCCTCGAGGCGGTTGCTCTTGGTGCGCATCGAGCGCACGCGGATGCCGGCGGCATCGAGCGTGGCGAATACGCGGTTGAGATCCATCGCGCGCGGCATGTCGAGATCGAGGGTGTGGTCGTCGAGCGCCACCAGCGTGGTGTCCGCGATGACGGGCAGCTGCGCCGGCAGCCTGCCGTCGATGTCGAGCACGAAACCTTCGATGTCGAGCATCGCCAGCAGTTGCTTCATCGGGCCCTGTTGCACGATGTTGCCGTGGTCGATGATGGCGAGGTTGCGGCAGAGGCTCTCGGCCTCTTCCAGGTAATGCGTGGTGAGGATGATGGTGGTGCCGGCGGCGTTGATCTCGCGCAGCAGCTTCCACATGCCGCGGCGGATCTCGATGTCGACGCCCGCGGTGGGCTCGTCGAGGATCAACAGGCGCGGCCGGGTCATCATGGCGCGCGCGATCATCAGGCGCCGCTTCATGCCGCCCGAGAGCGTGCGCGACATGGTCTGCGCCTTGTCGGAGAGTTGCGCGCGCGCCAGTTCCTGCGTGGCGCGCTCGCAGGCCTCGGCGCGCGGGATGCCGTAGAACCCGGCGTAGTTCACCAGGATGTCGTAGGGCTTCTCGAACATGTTGAAGTTGAGTTCCTGCGGCACCAGGCCCAGCAGCCGCATGGCCGCTTCGCGCTGCGTGTGCAGGTCCACGCCGAACACGCGGGCCTCGCCCGAGGTGGCGTTGACCAGCGAGGAGACGATGCCGATCAGCGTCGACTTGCCGGCCCCGTTCGGGCCCAGCAGGGCGAAGAAATCGCCTTCGGCCACGTCGAGCGAGACGCCTTTGAG
>CAMLOR010000069.1 GCA_946481615.1 uncultured Aquimonas sp. | reverse complement strand
CAGGCCGGCGAAGCCGGTGCGCGCAGGATGCGCGCAGTTTTCGTTCGCACATGGATGTGCGATCGAAAACCCCCGGCGACCGGAGGGCACCCGCGCGCAGCGCGGGCGGCGCAACCCATCCCCGAACCCCCGAGCGCCCCCGCGTCCCGCGAAGCGCACCGCTGCTAGAAGACGGCAAAAACAAAGGGCCCGCGAACGGGCCCTTTGCGGTCTTGAACGCGCGCTGCCTGCTACAGCGCGCGTCCGAAGTCGTGCGGCGCGTTACGCCGCGTGTTTGAACTGCGCCTTGAGCGTGCGCATTTCCTCGTGCATGCGCTTGATGTCGGGCAAGTAGTTCTGCGCCACTTGGCGCACCTCGGCGCGTTCGGAGGTGGTGAGCGCGTCGGTGAAGGCGCGCAGGATGCGGTCCTCGGCTTCTTCTAGCTGCGAGACGTATTTCTCGTCGGGCTTCTCGGAGATGCGTGCGCGAAGGTCGGTGTAGTGCTGGCGCAGCGAACCGGCCAGCGTGCCGCCCTCGACCGGCGCTTCGCCATGGAACGCCACTTCCGCGCGCAGGTCGGAAACGATGGCGCGTTTGGTGCTGGCGAGGCGCTGGAACAGCGCCTGGTACGGACCGTCGATGGCGCGCGCCGCGTCCTCGTAGAACCGGATGCCGTCGACGAGGACGGCGATCAGTTCGTTGAGCTGGGCGGGGGTCGGGCTCATGGCGGATCCGGCGAGAGATTCCCGGTGCCGCACCGCGCGGGGGATGGACACGCGATGCAGCACCGGTCGACGGAGCTTTTGCACGCGGCGTGCCAAGGCTTGGCCGCACGATGAATCAAGCATTTGAACCAAGCGGGCTCGTGCAGCTTGCGAATGGACGGGCCCGCCGTCGTGCGGGCTGCAATCCTTTAGTGCGCGAAGAACCAGAAGGCGACCAGTACGCCCAGCAGCACGCGATAGATCACGAAGGGCTTCACGCCGACCTGGCGGATCACGCCCAGGAACAGATGGATCACGCCCAGCCCGGCGACGCCCGACACCAGCGCGCCGAGCGCGAAATCGCCCCAGGCGATGGGCGCCGCGTTTTCGGCGCGCAGCAGTTCCCAAAGAGAGTGCGTGATCGCCAGCACCATCACCGGCACCGACATCAGGAAGGAGTAACGCGCTGCGGCGGCGCGCGTCAGGCCGAGGAACAGGCCCGCCGTCATCGTGATGCCGCTGCGCGAGGTGCCCGGCACCAGCGCCAGCGCCTGCGCGCCGCCGATCAGCAGCGCCTGCCGCAGCGTCATGCGCGAGAACACCGAATTGGCGTCCTCGACGAAATCGGCGTCGGCCGTGGCCTGCTGGAAGCGCGTGTCGCGCGTGCGGCGGTCGGCGGCGCCCAGCAGCAGGCCGAACACGATCAGGTTGGCGGCGATCAGCAGCGGATGGCGCAGCACCAGCGCGCCCGCATCGCCCATCGCGGCGCCCACGATCACGGCGGGGATCGTGCTCAGCGCAAGCCCGAATCCGAGCCGCTGCAGCGCGTTCATCGGCTTGCCCGGACGCCAGCGCAACACTTCGAACAAGATGCCGAACAAGTCCTTGCGGAAATACAGCAGCACCGCGAGTAGCGTGCCGAAATGCAGCGCCAGATCGAAGGCGATGCCCTGGTATTCCCAGCCGAGGAAATAGCTCGCCAGCACCAGATGCCCGGAGCTGGAGATGGGCAGGAATTCTGTCAGCGCCTGCACCAGCGCCAGCACGAGGATGTGGACGACGTCCATGTCGCGCGGCCCTCAGCCGCGCAGGCGCGGGTTGAGAGTGTAGCGGCCGTAGATCAGCGCCTCGCCCACGATGTGGCGCTGCATGGCGCGCTGCACGTCGGCGGCGGTGAATTTCTCGCCGGGCAGCGTGAGCTTCGCCACGTCGAGCGCGAACACGCGGAAGAAATAGCGATGCTCGAGCGCATCGTTGAACGGCGGGCAGGGTCCGTCGTAGCCGCGCCAGCTGCCCTGCATGTCGGGATCGGCCTGGAACCAGCCGGTGTAGTCGTTTTCGCCCTGGCGCGTGCCGGCGGGGCCGGGCGGCGTCTGCTTGCCGTGCGGCACGATGCCGTTGCTGCAACTGCCCGCGGCGACCTCGCGCACGGCGGCGGGAATGTCGACCATCGCCCAGTGCGTGAAATCCACGCGCGGCAGCGACGCCGGCACTTCGCGATCGGGCTGGTTCACATCGTCGGGCTTCGAGGGCACGTCCGGATCGATGCACAGCAGCGCGAACGACTGCGTGCCTTCCGGGACCTCGCTCCAGGCCAGGTGCGGATTGCGGTTGGCCGAGAGCACGCAGGCCTCGCCCGCATCGCCGCGGCGGCCGAACGCGAACTCGGCGGGAATCCAGCCGCGGTGTTCGAAACTGTCGCTGCGAAGTTTCATGCACTGGCTCCTGCAAGGCGGGTGGCAATCGGTTCGAGCAGCGTGAAGGCTTCGCGCAGGGGATCGGCGTAAAGCTTCCAGTGGCCGGCGGGGAAGGCGGTGGGCAGGCCGCCCGCGCCCACGAGGGCCGGTTGCAGGGCTTCGAGTGAAGGCGCCTGCGCCAGGCCGAGGAACTGGGCGAGCCCGGCGGCGACCTCGTTCGGCGCGGCGTCGAGGCGATCCATCCACACCACGTGCAGCGCGGGCTGCGCGCGATTGGCGAGGAAGGCCAGTTGTTCGAGCTGCGCGGCCAGCCAGCGCGCGGAGGTGACCGGATCGGCCATCGACAGCCGCTGCGGCGCACCGAAGGCGAGCCAGTTCACCAGCATGTCGCGCGGATCGCAAAGCGCCACGATCAGGCGCGCGCCGGGCAGGCCGCGCACCAGCGGCGGCGCCAGGCGCGCATCCCAGTGCGGCAGCCAGTCGATGTCGGAAGGCTGCGCACCGATCTGCGCGCGGCCCTCGCGCCAGCGCTGCGCGAAACGCGCGCCGGCTTCTTCGGGGCTGGATGCCGTGCGCGTGCCGACGCCGTCGAGGCGGAAACCGTCGTCGCGCGGCGTCGGGCCGAAGCGGTCGTCGAGCACCACGATCCCCGCGCCCTGCAGCAATGCCGCGAGGCGTTCGGGGCGGCTGCCGGGCGCGCCCCACAGCAGCACGGGCGCATCCGCCGCGGCAGTGCCGGCGCTGGCCAGCGCATCGGCGAAGCGCTCTTCCAGTGCGGCATCGGGCAGCACCAGCGGCGGGAACGGCAGCGCGACGGAATCGGCGTGCGCGCGGGTCCAGATGCGCGCCGCCAGTTCGTAATCGCCGCTCGCATCGCAGGCGCGCGCCAGCCAGCCGCCGAGGCCGCGGCGCACGTTGGGATCGCGCACGGCGGCGTGCAGCGGTTCGAGGCGCGCGCGCGCGGCCGCGGCGTTGTCGTTGCGCAGCTCGCTGCGGGCGAGGATCACCTGCGCGGGGATCGCGTTGCGGTCGAGCGCGACCGCGGCTTCGGCCAGTTCGATGGCGCGGGCATAGTCGCCGCCGGCTTCGGCCACCTGGGCGGCGATCTCGTTGGCGGCGGCGCTGCGCGGGCAGGCCTGGTGCCAGCGCAACGCGGTTTCGGCGGCGCGCCGCGACTGGCCGCGCTGCAAGCCGACCAGCGCGGCCCAGGCCGGCTCGAAGCCCGGCGCCTGCTGCAGCAGCGATTCGAGGAAGGCTTCGCCCTGGGCTTCGGCGCGCAGCGCGCGCCAGCTCGCCACCAACGCTTCGAGCGCGCCGGGCTGCAAAGGCTGCTGGCGCAGCGAGGCGGTGAGCGCGAGCACGGCGTCCTCGTGCGCGCCACGCAACGTGGCGAGCTGGCCCTTGAGCGTCATGGCCTGCGGATCGTCGGCCTTCTGCGCGAGCAGGGTTTCGATTTCCTTGCCGGCTTCGTCGTTGCGGCCTTGCGCCAGCAGCGCCTGCACCAGTGCGTAACGCAGGCCGCGCGCATTGTCGTTGGCCTGCAGCGCATTGCGCAGCGCCTGTTCGGCGAAGGCGAAATGACGCTGGCCGAGCAGCGCCAGGCCGAGCGTGCCCTGCACCATCGCGTCCTCCGGCGCGGCCTGGCCGGCGCGCGAGAGCGCGGCCAGCGCGCCCTGCCCGTCGCCCTGCGCCAGCAGCATCTGGCCGCGCACGGTGAGCACGTGCGGGTGTTCGGGATTGATGCGCTCGGCGAACCGCAGATGTTGCTCGGCCTGCGCCAGATCGGACGCGGCCAACGCCATGTGCGCCAGGCTGATGTAGGCCATCAGCTGGTTCGGATCCTGTTTCACGGCCTCGTTGAGGGCGTCGCGCGCCGCATCGTGACGGCGCAGTTGCGAGGCCACCATGGCGCGGCTGACGTGAAAATCGGCGCGCTCGGGCCCCAGTTGCGAAGCGCGCTCGAAGGCGGCGCCGGCGCCGGCGAGGTCGCCGCGCTGCTGCAGGGCCAGGCCCAGCAGGTGATGCGCCTGCGCATCGGCGGGCTGTTCGGCGATGAGCTGGCGGGCGGCAGCTTCGGCGGCGGCGAAATCGCCGGCGCGGAGCGCGGCCAGGACGGTGTCGGACATGGGAAGGGAGTCGCGAAGGTCTGGCCGGCCATTGTAGCGGCCCCTCGGCGCCCGTTCCCGTGGAAACCTGCCGTCATTCCCGCGCAGGCGGGTCCAGCGACTTGCGCAGCGTGGGGAAGAGCCAAGTCACTGGGTTCCCAGCTGCGTGGGAACGACGGTAGTCCCCGCATCGGGGCGGCGTCTGCGCGGGAGCGTCGCACGGCTGCGCACACTCATGCGCCGAGCGATGTCAGCCGGCGGTGGCTTCCAGCAGGCGCGCCGCGACGTAGTCTTCGGCGAAGCTGCGCAGCGACAGGTCGCGGATGAAGCCGCAGTGTCCGCCGTAGGGCGCGATGTCGAGGCGTGCATTGGCCGGCAGGGCCAGCGCACGGAAGTCGTCGACCGGGATGATGGGATCGTCGGCCGAGGTGAGGATGCTCACCGGCACCTGCAACGCCGCCAGGCGTTCGCCGGCGATCGAGTAACCATCGAGGTAATTCTCGAGCGTGCCGAAATCGGTGTGGCGTTCGACCATGGCGCGGGTGAGCGCGCGCAGCCCGGCGCGCAGTTCGGTCTCGCTGAATTCGTAACGCTGCGGATACAGCGTCTGCTTGCGGCGCAGCGAGCCGGCCCACTTGAGCATGAAATAGCGCTGGTAGAACCACGGCGCCGTTTCGATGGCGTGCAGCACCGACACCGGGCTGATCGCGGGACACACCGCCACCGCGTGAGCCAGGCGCAGGCCCGCCGCCGGCGCGTGCAGCGCCACGCGCAGCGCGAAATTGCCGCCCAGCGAATAGCCGGCCACGGCCAGGGGCAGATCGGGGAACTGGTGCGCCACCGCCTTCACTGCGCCCACCACTTCGGCGATGCGGCAGGAGTGGAACAGTTCCTCGTTGAGGTGGTGGGTGTCCCCGTGATCGCGGAAGTGCAGGCGGAAGATGTCGAAGCCTTCGCTCAGCAGGCGCGAACCGGTGTGCAGCAGATAGCTCGACTGCACGCTGCCTTCCCAGCCGTGCAGCAGCACGGCCAGGCCACGCGGGGATTCGCGCACGTTCTGCGCGGTGTGGAAGCCTTGCAGGCGCACGTTGTCGCCGCAGTCGAGGATGTGTTCGACGGCGCGCGCTTCGAGCCGTTCGCGCGCCGAACCGGCAACCAGCCGCCGCAGCCGGCTCGAAGCCAGCACCGATTGCACGTGGCGGTTTCGCAGCAGCGCGGGCGGGCGGAACGACTGCGGATCGGGCGGCGTCATGACGCCATCGCTTGCAAGATGCGTTCGCGACAGGCTTCGGCCAGGCGGCGGCGGCCGTCGGCCGCCGGTGGCAGCGGTTCCAGGAAATGGACTTCCGCGATGCGCGAAGGCTCGCCCAGCACGCGCAGGAAGTTCTGCAGGAAATTTTCCTTCGGCCCGAAGGCGATGATGGTCTGCGCGTTGCCGCCCGCGCCATAGCGCAGCGCCACCGGCTGCACCGGCGCCTCGGCCGCCACCGCGGCCTGGAAGATGCGCGCGTGGAAGGTGCGCACGGTGTCGCCCGCGGTGGTGCCGCCTTCCGGGAACACGCCCACGGCCTGCCCGCTGCGCAGCCGCTCCACCATCATGTGCAGCACGCCGGTCAGCGATTCGGTGTTGCCGCGGCGGTGATAGATGGTGCCGGCGCGGCGCGCCAGCCAGCCGATCAGCGGCCAGCGGCTGATCTCGCTCTTGGCCACGAAGCCCACCACGCGCGCGGCGTGCATGAGCTCGATGTCCATCCACGAGACGTGGTTGGCCACGAACAGCACGCCGCCGCGCAGCGGCGTGCCGAAGCGGCGCACGCGGAAGCCGAAGATGCGCATCAGCGTCCTCGACCACCAGCGGATGGCGCGATGATCGACGCGCTCGCCGCCGATCTCCCAGCGCGCGGTGAGCGGGTTGATCAGCAGCAGCGTCAGCGGCAGCCCGACGAGCAGATGCAGCAGCAGCAGCGGCAGGCGTAGCGCGTAGCGCACGCCGCGCCAATGGTCGCGGCGCCCGGCCAGGTCGGCGCGCGCGTCCGGTATCGAGTTCATGCGCGCAACATTACCCAGATCGGTAGAGCAAATCACCCAACCGTGCCGTATGGCGCGTCGCTACGGCCGGCGCCGGCGCCATTGCTGCATCCATTCCGGAAGATCTTCGGCCGGCATCGGACGGCCGATGAAATAGCCCTGCGCGAAATCGCAGCCGGTCTTCTGCAGCATGTCCCAGTCGCCACGGTTCTCCACGCCCTCGGCCACCACCGTCATGCCCAGCTGTTTGCCGAGCGCCAGACTGGCGTCGTAGATCGCGCGCGCGGTGGGGTTCTTGCCGGCGTCGTGCACGAAGCGGCGATCGATCTTGAGCTCATCGAACGGGATCTCGTGCAGCTGGCGCAGCGAGGCGTGGCCGGTGCCGAAATCGTCGAGGGCCAGCCGGAAGCGTTTCATGCGCAGGCGCGCGAGTACGTCGAGCGGCGCGGGCCGGTCGATCATCAGGCGGGTTTCGGTGATCTCCAGCGCCACTTCCTGCGGTGCGACTTCGGTCCGCTGCGCTTCGTTCGCGACGAAGTCGGCGAAATCGAGCGAGGCCAGATTGTCCACCGAGACGTTCACGGCGATCGTCAACGGCAGCCCCTCGGCGCGCCAGCGCTTCGACTGCTCGAGCGCGGCGCGCAACACGACGCGCGTGAGCGGATCGATCAGGCCGTGCTGCTCCGCCACGCCGATGAACTGGTCCGGGAAGACCCAGCCGTCCTCCGGGTGATTCCAGCGCACCAGGGTTTCGACGCCAACGAGCGCCCCGCTGGCGACGCTCACCTTGGGCTGGTAGAAGTTGACCAGCTCGTTGCCTTCGATCGCGGCGCGCACCGCGGCCACTTCGTAGGTCTTGCGCGGCGGCGCCTCCCAGACCGGTTTGCGCACGGCCTTTTCCATCATCTCGCCGAGGCCGGCGCGCGTGAAGGGTTTCTTGAGCTGGCCCACCACCGCCATGTCGTGCGCGCGGATCAGGTTCTCGACCATGTTCAGCACGCGCGGGTCTTCGCCGCTGACGAGGATGAGGCGGCCGGCGAAATTGCGCTCGACGAGCCGGCGCACGAATTCCACGCCGTCCATTTCCGGCATGTTGAGATCGAGCAGCACGAGGTCGGGCGGACGTTCGCCGTCGATGTGCTGCAGCGCGAGCGGGCCGTTGTCGCACAGCGTGACGTCGGCGAACCCGGCGCTGCCCAGCACGTGCGACATCATTTCGAGCATGAGCGGATCGTCGTCCAGCACCAGGACGCGGATCGCCGCCTTGTCGGTGCCGGCCGGGACGCTCATCGCGGATACCAGGTCAGCCTCAGCTCGAGGCTGCGCTCGTGTTCGGTGCGGAACGCGGGAATTCCGAATTCGGCATGCGAGCCGGTGAGGTTGCGGGCGCTGAGCAGGATGCGGAAGGTATCGCTCGGGTGCCAGCCCAGATGCGCGTCCACTGCGGTGTAGGCGGGCACGGCGTTGCGCTCGAGCGCGTCGACGTGGCGCAGCCCCAGATCGAACTCGGTGGCATTGCCGATGTTCCAGCGCGAGCGCAGTTGCCAGGTGTGGTCGGGATCGTTGCCGGTCTGTTCCGGGCCGGTGACGTCGTTGCTCCCCGGCTTGAGCCGCAGCTCCTCGTGCAGCAGCGTCGCGCCGCCGCTGATGCGCCAGCGGTCCGAGACCTGGACATTGCCCCAGGCCTCGAAGCCGGTGGCATGTCCTTCCATCAGGCTGGCGAAGATGAAATGCGTGCCGCTGGGGGCGATCTCGGCGCTGCGCACGTGATCGTATTCGGCGTGGAAGGCCGTCAGCGACCACGACAGCCAGGGCAGCGATTGCCCGCGATAGCCGATCTCGTAGACGTCGGCGATCTCCGAGCGCACCTGCAGACCGCCGTCGAGCAGGAACGGCGGCTCGCCGGGGATGTGGGCGTCGCGGTCCAGGCGCGAGGGCGCGCGCACGGCGCGCGAGGCGGCGCCCCAGACCATGTGCTCGGGTGTCGGGCGCCACGCCAGGCGCGCACTGGGCAAGACTTCCGTGCCGGTGTAATCGTTGCGCTCCAGGCGCGTGCCCAGGACCAGATCGAGATCGTCGCGCAGCGCCATCTCGTCCTGCACGTAGAGGCTGCTCCAGCGCTGGTGCAGGCGGCCGGGCAGGAAGGCGAAGTACGGGCTGTTGGTGACGCGGTCGCGGCTTTGGCGGTAGTTGATGCCCCAGACCAGCGAGTGCATGCCGAACGGCGCCAGCGAGTGCTGCGCATCGATGTCGAAGATGTCGAGGTCTTCGGCGAAGGTCGGCGGCACGGTGCGTTCGGTGCGGTCGTAGTACGCCTTCACGTCGAGTCGCCCGCCGGCTTCCAGGTGCTGCTGCCAGCGGCCGGTGAGGTTGGCGCCGGAGAACTCGACGTCGCCCAGCACGATGGGCACGCCCGCGATGGCGATGGCGCCGGGCGCGGGCTGGCCTTCCGAGCCGCGGTAGGCGTCGCCGTGCAGGTCGAAGGTGCGGTCCGCATCTTCCCAGCCCAGGCGGAAGCCGATCTGCGTCTTGTGTCCGGCGTCGTCGACGGGCAGGCCGGCCGCGGTTTCCGTGTGCCTGCGATCGTTCGCCTTGGCGTAGGCGCGATAGTGCATCGCCCCGCGCGTGCCGCCATGGCGCAGGACCAGTTCCGAGCCGCGTTCGCCGGCACCGGCGACCGCCAGCGTGCCCGGCGTGTCGGCCGCGGGCCGGGTGACGATGTTGATCACGCCGTTCACCGCGTTCACGCCCCACAGCGTGCCGCCCGGCCCGCTGATCACCTCGATGCGTTCGATGTCTTCCAGCACCACGTCCTGCACGTCCCAGAACACGCCGGAGAACAGCGGCGAATACACCGAGCGTCCGTCGATCATCACCAGCAGCCGGTTGGGGGCGCTGGTGTTGCTGCCGTTCATGCCGCGGGCCGAGATCGAATAGCCGGCGGAACTGACCTGTCCCACGTGCAGGTTGGGTGCCAGGCGGAGGGCCTCCGGGATGCTGGTGGCGCCGGAGCGGCGGATGTCTTCGGCGGTGATGACGAAGATCGAGGCCGGCGCATCGGCGAGGCGCTCGGTCTTCTTCGAAACCGAGAACACCTCGATGTTGGCCAGCTCCTCGAGGGAGAGTGCGGTCAGATCGGGCTCACCCGGCGCAGCGGACGCCGGCTGCGCGCAAAGGCACGACAGCGCCGCCAGCAGGAGCCAGGTTGGCGGGACTTCCACTGTCGTCCTCCTCCCCCACGCGAAGGGCACGGGCCTGTGCGACCCGTCTGTCTTACCACGGAGGCTGCGAACAGGGGAACAGGGTCGCGCGCCGGCGGAGTCGCTTTCGCGTCCCGCCGATCACCCGGCCGGTTTGTCCTTGCCTTCTCCCTTGCCGCGACCCTTGCCCTGGCCTTGGCCCTTGCCCGGCCCCTTGCCCGCGGTCTTCACGACCCTGGCCGGTTTGCCGGCATGGCCCGGCGCGGCGGCGGATCGGCCGCGCGATTTGCCGCGCTCCACGATCAGCGCGCCGCCGTCCTTGAGCGCATGGAACTGCGCGGAGCCCGGCTTGATGCCCAGATCCCTCGCCACCGCGCCCCAGCCCTGCCCGCGGTTGGCTTCGTAGCGTCCGGCCACGTCGGCGAAGGATTTGCCCGACAGCTGCGCCAGTTCGCCGATCAGGTAGACATCCGCCGGCGCATAGCGGCGCTCGTGGATGTATTCGCGCACGATCACGGGCTGCGCGCGGGTTTCGTAGACGATCTGTTCGACGTAGTAGTCCGGCTCGTCGTAGTAGAGCGCGTCGAGCGTCGCGAGCACGGCGTCGAGCGCCGGATCGCCCGTGTACTGCGCCTGTGCCGGCGCGATGCATGCCGCCGCCAAGGCGATCGCGAGGAGTTTCGTCTTCATCGCTGTCTCCCGGAAAAAGAGCGGCCCGGTTCACGCGAACCGGGCCGCGGTTTCGTGCCGCCGGCGGCGCGTCAGCGACCGTCGCGGTCGAAATCGCCCGGCATCGCGCGTTCGACGTGATGCCAGCCGTCCTTGACGGCCGACTTGGCGTCGTTCCACGCCAGGCGCGAGTTGCCCTTCGCGCTGTTCCAGCCGCGCTCGAGGTCGTTCTCCACCGTGTCGAAGCTGCGGCCGCGATAGGTGGAA
Organism: uncultured Aquimonas sp.; assembly: GCA_946481615.1. Next base: position 3,595 of record CAMLOR010000069.1, on the reverse strand, counting down.
TACGAGTCGTAGCCGTACTTGTAGGCCGGATCGTAGTCGGTCCAGCTGTAGGTATCGGTGTAGTACGGACGGCTGGTGTAGTTGCTCTTCCAGTAGTTGGTGTATTCGGTCGGATTCACGGCTTCGGCGATGGAATCGCCGGCCTTGGCGCCGGCGATCGCGCCGGCCACCGCACCGACGGTGGCACCCACCGGGCCGCCGACGGCGGCACCGATGCCCGCGCCCGCCAGCGCGCCCGCGCCCGCTCCGGTACCCGCACCGATCGAATGGTCTTTCTTGACGTCTTTCATGGATCGCTCCTTGGATTTCGCGTTCTGAAGGCCGTGCCCCGCCGCCGCGGGAGACCGCGGTCGGCGTTTTGGCGCTGTGGACTTGCACCTTCCATGCCCAAGTCCGCTTCGCGCCCGATCAAGGATTTGCCGCGACGCCGTGGGCGGAGCTGCACGATGGGCGCGAGGCTGAACGGCACTTTGCAACGCCGGGCCCATCGCGTTTCCGGAGGGTTCACGCGCGCACCACACGCCTGCGCATGGCGGGGGACCCGGTGCGCGGTCACATCGGCCGACACGAAGGCGGAGTATCCTGCCGCCATTCACGCATTCGATGACGGGGTGGAAGGTGGAAGCGACGGACTCGACGGTGAACCTGCGCCAGCTCTGCGCGCGGTTCGCCAAGCCGCACCTGGGCAAGGCCATCCTGCAATTGCTCGATACGCTGCCGCTGTTCGTCGCGCTGTGGGCGCTGATGGCGTGGAGCGTGGTCGGCGAGTGGGGCTACGGCTGGACGCTGCTGCTGGCGCTGCCGGCCGCCGGCCTGTACGTGCGCACCTTCATCATCCAGCACGACTGCGGCCACGGTTCGTTCTTCGCCAGCCAGAAGGCCAACGACACCGTCGGCCGCTGCCTCGGCCTCGTCACGCTCTTCCCCTACGGCTACTGGAAGAAGACGCACGCCATCCACCACGGCACCTCGGGCAACCTCGACCGCCGCGAGATGGGCGACATCGACACGCTCACCGTCGCCGAATACAACGCGCTCGGCTGGTTCAAGCGCCTGAGCTACCGCTTCTATCGCTCCACGCCGGTGCTGTTGGGCATCGGTCCGGTCTACCAGTTCGTCATCAAGCACCGCTTCCCGTTCGACCTGCCCTTCTCCTGGAAGAAGGAATGGGCCAGCGTGTGGCTCAACAACCTCATGCTGCTGCTGGTGGGCGGCGCGCTGGCCTGGGCCATCGGCTGGCAGACGGTGCTGATGGTGCACCTGCCGATCGTGCTGATCGCCGGCGCCATCGGCGTGTGGCTGTTCTATGTGCAGCACACCTTCGAGAACACCGTGTGGGACCGCAAGGCCGACTGGGATTCGCACAAGGCCGCGATCGAGGGCAGCAGCTACTACGACCTGCCGCGCGTGATGCACTGGTTCACCGGCAACATCGGCTACCACCACATCCACCACCTGGCCTCGCGCATCCCGAACTACCGCCTGCGCGAATGCTTCCTCTCGCATCCCGCGCTGCAGGAAGCCCCGCGCCTCACGCTGTGGTCGAGCCTCAAGTGCGCCGGCCTCAAACTGTGGGACGAGGAATCGCGCCGGATGGTGGGCTTCCGCACAGCGGCAGCCAAATCTCGCTGACCGCCTGCGCCTCGGGCACGTCGGGGAAGAAGTTCAGGCGCTGCAGATATAGCGGATGGTCGCGCGGCGTCTCGCCGCTGCGCGGCAGCCAGTCGCGATAGAGGAGATCGATGCTGGCCGAAAGCGTCGCGTCGCCACCGACGTGGCGCAGCACCGCGCAGCGACCGCCTTCCAGTTCGGTCATCGTCATGCCCTCGACGAGGGCGACCGGCTCGTCGCACTCGCAGGCGAGCCCGAAACGCCACTCGTCCGGCGCGGCCGCGTCGGCGGGATCCTCGAAGAGCAGGTTGAACGTCGCGCTGCGCGAAGGCGGCAGGCCGTGCGCACGGCGCCAGGCGATGAAGCGGCGCAGCGAATCGCCCAGCGTGGCCGGCGCACCGCGATGCATCAGCAGCGCGATGCGTCGCGGTGGAGCCTCGACGATGCGCACCTCCTCGCCACGCGATGCGGGCGCCAGATGATCGCGCCGCAACGCCTCCGAATCCGCCACCGCGGCTTGCAGCGCCGGCCAGTCGGGCGCTTCGCGGAATTCGCTCGGCGATTGCGCGACCGCGCGCCGGAAAGCGCGCGCGAAGGATTCGGCATTGGCATAGCCGGCGTCGCCCGCGATCTCGCCGACCGGCGTATCGCGGAACGCCAGGCGCTCGGCCGCACGCGCCAGGCGGCGCTGCTGCGCATAGGCCTGCACGTTGATGCCGAACAGGGCGCGGAACTGGCGGTGGAAATGCTGCGGCGAATAGGCGGCGAGTGCCGCCAGCGCCGCGACATCGGGAAGCTCGTCGCCGCATTCGTCGAGGTGGGCGAGCACGCGGCGGAAACGTTCGGGAAGGGGGGCGGTCATCGGTCCATGGTGCCCGCGGCGCGCCGCGCGCGCCTGACCGCGCTTGCTCGATTCAGCGCGCGGCGTCGGCCAGCTCGCGCAGCTTGAGCACGGTATTCCAGTTGCGCGCCGTGTTCGGCACGCCGATGCCCTTGTCGAAGGCCGCGGCGAACTTCGAGGTGCCGAAGCCGTTCGGAGTATTGAGGTAAGCGACCTTCCCGACCACCTCGATGGCCTCGCCACCGACGCACAGCTCGCGCAGCTTCGCGACATCTTCGGCCTTCGGCTTGCCGTCGAGCCAGGCCGCGTGCAGCAGGTTGCCGGCGCGGTAGTCGGGGAAGGGATTGTTCGCGATCAGTTTCGTCCACTCGGCGAGCGTGGGCGCGTAGATCGCCTTGGTGAAGCCGAACTTCTTCTCGCACAGCCTGGCCACGGCGTCGAGCACTTCGGCACGCGGCAGATCGCTTTTGACGTAGGCATTGCCGCTATTGATGTAGGTGCCGGCGTTCTCGAAGCCGGCCCTGGTCAAGGCTTCGCGCAGCGGCGCCACCGGCAGCTGCGTCGCCCCGCCCACGCCGCGGAACAGCAGCAGGTAGACCGTCATGCGGCTACTGCTTGGGCACCACGGCCAGGGTGAGGCGCGAGATGCAGGTCATGTGGCCGGCCTCGTCCTCGATGCGGATGTCCCAGACCTGCGTGCTGCGGCCCAGATGGATGGGCCGCGCGGTGCCGATCACCCAGCCCTGCGTCGCGGGGCGCAGGTGGTTGGCGGAGATCTCCAGGCCGACGGCCACCGAGCGATCGCCATCGAGGCAGAGATTGCCTGCAGCGCTGCCCAGCGTTTCGGCCAGCGCCACCGAGGCCCCGCCGTGCAGCAGACCGTAGGGTTGCTTGGTGCGCTGATCGACCGGCATCCGGCCGCGGAGGAAATCCGCGCCGGCTTCGGTGAATTCGATGCCGAGACTTTCCGACAGCGTGCCGCGCGAATGCGCGTTGAGCTTCGCGATGTCCGGCTTCGACTTGAACACTACGCGAGTTTGAAGATGCCCGGACGCCACGAGGCACCGCGCAGATAGCTGCGCTTGCTCGCATAGCCGCTGGAGTTGCCGTAGCCCTGGCCGAAATCGCGGTCGCGGCGGGTGT
>CAMLOR010000068.1 GCA_946481615.1 uncultured Aquimonas sp. | reverse complement strand
ATCGCGCCGCACGTGCCCTTCGGCCAGCGCGTGGCGCTGAGCAACCTGTGGCTGACGGCGCCGCTGGTGGAATCGCTGCTCGCCGCCACGCCCGCCACCGACGCCACGCTGCGCACCACCACCGCGCCGACGATCTTCGCCGCCGGCGTGAAGGACAACGTGCTGCCGCAACAGGCCGAGGCGGTGGTGAACTTCCGCATCCGTCCTGGCGACAGCGTGCAGGGCGTGCTGCAGCACGTGCGCGACGTGGTGGACGACCCCACGGTGGAAGTCGCGCCCGTCGACGCCTTCGCCAGCGAACCCACCGCGCCCGCCGACTGGCGCGGCGAAGCCTTCGCCGCCCTCGAGACCGCCGTGCGCCGCGCCTCGCCCGAAGCGCAGATCGTCGTCGCGCCCTACGTCACCAACGGCGCCACCGACGCGCGCCACTACGCGGCGCTCACCCCGAACCTCTATCGCCTGCTGCCGGCGCTACTCACGCCGGAACTGCTGGGCAGCTTCCACGGTACCGACGAACGCCTGCCGATCGCCGAACTCGAACGCATGGTGCGCTTCCACATCGCACTGCTGCGCACGCGTTGATGCTCATCGCGTTCAACAAACCCTACGGCGTGCTCTGCCAGTTCACCGACCGCAGCGTGCCGCCGCGCCCCACCCTCGCCGCCTTCGGCCTGCCGCCCGCGGTCTACGCCGCCGGCCGCCTCGACCACGATTCCGAAGGCCTGCTGCTGCTCACCGACGATGGCCTGCTCGCCAATCGCCTCACCGATCCGCGCCACAAGGCCCCGAAAACCTACCGGGTGCAAGTGGAGGGCGAGCCGCGCGAAGAGCAGCTCGCGCGCTTGCGCGAAGGCGTCGAACTGAAGGATGGCCTCACGCTGCCTGCGCAGGTGCGCCAGATCGCGGCGCCGGAAATGTGGCCGCGCGAGCCGCCGGTGCGGTTCCGCAAATCGGTGCCCGACGCCTGGCTGGAACTGACGATCCGGGAGGGACGCAACCGCCAGGTACGCCGCATGACCGCGGCCGTCGGTTTGCCGACGTTGCGCTTGGTGCGCGTGGCGATCGGTGCTTACGTCCTGGGCTCGCTCGGCCCGGGCGAGTGGTGCCGCATTCCCTGATCCGGCCCGGGATGCCGCGGGCCTGCGCCGCGGCGTACCTCATTCGCCGCGCAGGATGGCCGCGTGCAGCCCGCCGGGCTGCGCCAGCATGCCGCGGTCGCGGCCTTCGCGTTTGGCGCGGTAGAGCGCCGCGTCGGCGCGTGCGATGGCAGTCTCGAGGCTTTCGCGCGCCGCGGTCTGCGGGTAGCAGTCGGCGCCGAGCGACGCCGTGATCGGCAGCTCGGTGCCATCGATACGCACGGGTTCGAGCGCCAGCGCGTCGAGCAGCCGGCGCAGCAGGCCCGGCGCTGCGGCACGGTCGACGTCGCGCAGCAGCAGCAGGAATTCCTCGCCGCCCCAGCGCAGCACGATGTCGCCACCGCGCGCTTCGCGCTGCAGGCGGGCGGCGGTTTCCACCAGGACGGCGTCGCCGGCCGCGTGGCCGTGGACGTCGTTGATGCGCTTGAAGTGGTCGATGTCGAGCAGCACCACGAGCAGCGCTTGCCGTAGCGGCGCGCGCAGCGCGCGTTCGGCTTCCTCGGCGGCGGCGAGCGCGAAGTAACGGCGGTTTTTCAGGCCGGTGAGCGGATCGGTGACGGCGGCCTGTTCGAGACGCGCATTGGCGGCGGCCAGTTCGCGCGTGCGCGCGGCGATCTCGGCTTCGAGCGCGAGCGCGCGGCGTTGCGCGGCGCGCGCCCGGATGCGCCCCAATCCGAGTCCCGCCGCCACCAGCAGCAAGGCGCCGGCCGCGATCGCCCAGGGTCGCAGCCACCAGGGCGCGGCCACGGCGAACGCAAGCGCGAGCGGCGTGGCCTGCGTGCCATCGGCATCGCGCGCTTCGATGCGCATCGTGTACCGGCCCGCCGGCAGCCGCGGATAGCTGGCGGCGGCCTGCGCGCTCCAGGCGCCGAAGTCGTCGTCGAGGCCTTGCAGGCGCCAGCGGTAGCGCACGGCGTGTTCGCGATCGAAGGCGAGCAGCGACCACTCGAAGCGCACGCTGCTGTCATCGTGCGGCAGCAAGGTGTCGGGGGCCAGCGACGTTTGTGCAGCGCCATGCGTGGCCTGCAGCCAGCGCAGCGGAGCGACCGGCGGCGCTTTTGCATCCGCATCGGCGTGGGTTCGTGCGGAGGGTGCTTCCGCCGTGGACGCGGTCGATGGCGCCGGAGGAATCGCCCCGGGATCGAGCGCCGCCAGTCCCGCCGCGGTGGCGCCGAACACGCGGCCGCGTTCGTCGATCGCGCTCATCGCGATTTCCGGGCTGGCGAGGCCCGATTCGGTGCCGTAGAAATGTCCCGGCTGCGCGGCCGGTGCGTCGCGACGAAGACGCAGCACGCCGCGCGCGCCGAACACCCAGGCTTCGTCGCCCGCGATGCGCACGTGCGTGAGCGCGCCGAGCACGTCCGCCGCGGGCCGCGCCTCGCAGCGGCCGTCCGGATGCCCCACGTAGAGGCCGCTGCGCGTCGCCAGCCATGCGATCTCCGGAGCGGGCGCAGGCTCGAGCGCGAGCCCGAAGACATCGTTGTCGACGAGGCACGGTGCCTGCACCGTCTGCCAGCCCGCATCGTCGCGCCGCGCGACGCCGTTGGCGGTCGCCACCCACAGCACGTCCCGCGCGTCTTCGGCTCGCGTCGCGAAGGCGCGGATCGCCGTCCCCGGTTCGATGCCGGGCAGATCGTCGACGCGTTGCAGGCCCTCGCTTTGCGTCCAGCGCGCCAGTCCGTGGCCGCTGCCGGCGAACACTTCGAAGCCGGACGCGCCGCGCCGCAGCGCGAGGCGATCGGTGGACACCGCCGGCAACGCCGACATGTCCAGCGAATAGTCGAGTTCCAGTGCTTCGCCGCGCCAGCGCTGCAGCCCGCGCGCATGCGCCACCCAGCGCGCGCCGTCGGGCGTGTCGAGCACGTCGTAGACCAATTGCGTGGCGTGCGTGGGCGGCAGCAGCGGCACGAAGCGCGCGCCGCCCCAGCGCGCCGCGCCGCCGGCGGTGCCGACCCACAACTCCTGCGCCTGCGGCAGCCAGCCGACGCCGGCCACGAGGCGGTCGGGCAGGCCCATGCGCTCGTCGAACAGTGCCCAGCGATCGCGTTCGACACGCGCCACGCCGGCCGTCATGGTGCCGATCCACAGCGTGTCGCGGCCGCGTTCGCGCAGCAGGCTGTGCACCGCGTTCGAAGGCAGGCCGTGCTGGCTGTCGATCACGCGCCAGCCGCCGCCGGGCTCGATCTCGGCAAGGCCGCCGGGACGCAGCGCCGCCAGCAGCACGGGCGTGCCGTCGGGGCGCGCGTGCGGCTGCAGCGCGAACACCATCGCGTTGGGAAATCCGTTGTCGCGGCCGTAGACGTGCAGTCGCGTACCGTCGAAGCGCGCCAGGCCGCGGCCGCTGCCGATCCACAGATCGCCGTCGAAGCGCGCGAGCGAGAGCCCGACGTTGTTCGGCAATCCCTGCTCGCGGCCGAGGCGCCGGCCGGTGCGGCGCGGCGCGGGCAGGTCCAGGCCATCGAGCTCCACCGCGCCTTCGGTGTTGGTGCCCACCCACAGCCGCCCGCGGCCGTCGACCGATTCGCCGAACAGGCTGCGCGCGCCGGCATCGGCGAGCGTCTCGACGGGCTCGCAATCGAGCGCGCGGCAGCGGAACAGCCCGTCGTAGGCCGCGATCCACAAACGGCCATCGGGCGCTTCCCAGAAGGCATTGACGCCTTCGTCGCTGCCGGGCAGCGGCACGCGTTCGGCCTGGCCGCCGTGCAGGCGCCACGCGCCGACCGCATCGGTGCCGAACCACAGCGCGCCATCGCGCGTCTGCGCCAGCGCGCCCACCGCGTAGTTGCGGCCGCCGGTCGGCAGCGGCACCTCCTGCCAGCGGCGGCCGTCGTAGCGCGCCGCGCCGTGATGCGTGCCGGCGTAGACGAAGCCGTCGGCATCCTGCAGCAGCGCGAGCACGCTGTTCTGCGGCAGACCGTCGGCGCTGGTGAAGGCGCGGAAGGCGCGCCATTCGAGCGAGACCGGTTCGAGCGCGGGCGGTGCGGGGAGGGGCGGCTGGAGGTCGGCGGCCAATGCCGATGTGCAAAGCAGTGCGAGGGCGAGTGCAGGGACTCGCGGGCGGTTCGACAGGCTCACCGTGAACGGTGGTGGCCGGACGTTCGACAAGCTCGCCTCACCCGTTCGGGGTGAGCTTGTCGAATCCCTCGCGAGGCGTGCCTTCACCGACGCGGACGCGAGCTGCCCAGCTTGCGCGTCAGCGTGTTGCGCCCGAGGCCCAGGCGCGCCGCGGCCTGTTGCCGGTTGCCGCCGGTGGCGGCGAGCGCGGCCTCGAACAGCACCTGTTCGAGGCGTTCGCTGGCTTCCGCGTGCAGCCCGCCGCCGCCCGCCGCAAGGCGCGCTTCGGCCCAGCGGCGCAGCGCGGTTTCCCAGGAATCCGGCGAAGGCGCCGCAGCAGCATCGAACGGCAGATCGGCCACGCGTACGGTATCGCCCGGCACCAGTGCGGCCAGCCGCCAGCACAGGTTCTCCAATTCGCGCACGTTGCCCGGCCAGGCGTGCGCGGCGAGGCGTGCGAGCGCCTCCGGTGCGAAGCGCTTGGGCGCGAGGCCCAGCCGCTGCACGGCCTGCGCGAGGAAGCGTTGCGCCAGCACCGGCACGTCGTCGCGCCGTTCGCGCAGCGGCGGCAGCGCCAGTCGCACCACGTCGAGGCGATGCAGCAGGTCGGCGCGGAAACGTCCGTCGGCGGCGCGCGCATCCAGATCCTGATGCGTCGCGGCGATCACGCGCACGTCGACGCGGATCAGCTCGCGCCCACCGATGCGGAAGAACTCGCCCTCGGCCAGCACGCGCAGCAGGCGCGTCTGCAATGCCAGCGGCATGTCGCCGATCTCGTCGAGAAACAGCGTGCCGCCGTTCGCCTGTTCGAAGCGTCCGACATGGCGCCGGGCGGCACCGGTGAAGGCGCCGGCCTCGTGCCCGAACAGTTCGGATTCGAGCAGCTCGGCCGGGATCGCGGCCGTGTTCAGGGCGACGAACGGCTGGCGCGCGCGCGGCGAATGCCGGTGCAGCGCACGCGCGACCAGTTCCTTGCCGGTGCCGGTCTCGCCCACGATCAGCACCGAGAGCGGCGCCTGCGCCAGGCGTCCGACGGCGCGGAACAACTCGCGCATCGCGGGCGAATCGCCCAGCAGTTCGGCCTCGTCCGGCGCGCGCGCCGCGGGCGCCGGCGGTTCGGGCGCGATGTCGTCCAGCGCACGCCGCGCCATCGCCACCGCGGCGTCGAGATCGAAGGGCTTGGACAGGAAATCGTGCGCGCCCAGACGGAACGCGCCGGCCGTGCTCGGCACGTCGGTCCAGGCGCTCATCACGATCACCGGCACCGACGGATGCTCGGCCTTGAAGGCTTCGAGCAATTGCAGGCCATCGGTTTCGGGCATGCGCACGTCGGTGAACAGCAGGGCGGGCGTGCCGGCCGCCGCGCGCATCGCCGCGGCGCCTTCGAATTCGCGCACGGCGTAGCCCGCGCCGCGCAGCGCCTCGGCCAGCACGAAGCGCACCGACCGGTCGTCGTCGATCACCCAGACTTCCGCCATGCGGCGGATTATGGCTCAGCGCCGCACGTGGAAGCCGCCGCCGTCCATCGCGGCCAGCACGGCGGCTTCATCCGCCAGCCCGAAGTCGCCGGGCACCGAATGCTTCAGGCGCGCCGCCGCCAGGCCGAAGCGCAGGCTGCGCTCGTCGTCCCAGCCCGCGTGCAGGCCGTGCAGCACGCCGGCGGCGAAGGCATCGCCGGTGCCGATGCGATCGACGATCGGGGAAAGCGGTGCGGGCGGCAGCACGTGCACGGCGCCCTCGCGCGTGGCGAGCGACGCGCCGAGGTCATGATGATCGACACTGTGCTGCATGCGCTGCGTGGCGGTGAAACGCTGCAGCCGCGGGAACGCCGCGAAGGCCGCGCGTGCGGCGGCCGCGAAACGCTCGCCGGGCGCGACGGCTTCGAAATCCCGGCCGAGCACGATCTGCAGATCGCGATGATCCGCGAACAGCACGTCGGCCTCCTGCATCAGCTCGCGCAGCACGCGCGGTGCCTCGCCCGCGCGCGCGGCCCACAGCGAACCGCGGTAGTTGCCGTCGAACGACACGGCCACGCCGGCCGCGCGCGCCGCGCGCGCCGCGTCCAGCGCCGCACGCGCCGGTGCCTCGCCCAGCGCGGGCGTGACGCCGGAAAGATGCAGCCGCGCGCGGCCGCGCAGGACCGCGGGCCAGTCGAAGGCTTCCGCCGCGTGCCGCGCGAAGGCCGAATCGGCGCGGTCGTAGAGCACTTCGCCGGGGCGATCGAGTGCGCCGGCGGTGTAGAAATATAGCCCCATCCGCCCATCGCGACGCGCGACCGCGGCCGCGTCCACGCCGTGGCGGCGCAGTTCGCCGAGCGCCGCCTCGCCGAGCGCGTTCGGCGGCAGCACGCCGAGCATCGCGGACGCGCGTCCCAGGCGCGCCAGCGCCACCGCGACATTGGCTTCCGCGCCGCCGACGTGCACGTCGAACCGCGGGCGCTGCAGCAGCATGTCGCGTCCCGGCGGCGAGAGTCGCAGCAGCACTTCGCCGAAACACAGGATGGAAGCCATCGTCCTCGTCACCTCGTCGTGCGGCGCCGCGCGGCGCCGGTTGCGGATCGTCTCAGCCGCTGTCGGCCGGCAGCAGCAGCGTGAATACGGTGTGTCCCGGCCGCGAACGATAGGCGAGCGAACCGGCGTGTTCGCGCGCCACCTGCTGCGCCAGCGTCAATCCCAGGCCGCTGCCTTCGGCGCGTCCCGAAACCAGCGGCAGGAAGATGCGTTCGGCCAGCGTGTCCGGCACGCCGCGGCCGTCGTCCTCGATCTCGATGCGCAGCGCGAGCCGGAACGGCCGTTCGCCGATCAGCCCGTTGTGCTCGGCACGCGTGCGCAGGCGCACTTCGTTGGCGCCGGCTTCCATCGCGTTGCGCACGAGGTTGAGCAGGGCCTGCGTCAGGCGATCGGCGTCGGCCGGGATCTCCGGCAGGCTCGGGTCGTAGTCGCGCAGCAGGCGCACCGACCAGCCGGCCTCGGCCTCCGCCAGCAGGCGCACGCGTTCGAGCGCCTCGTGCACGTTGGTGGGCGCCAGCGGCCGCGGCGGTGCCGGATCGAGCAGGCGGTCGAGCAGCGTCGAAAGGCGATCGCATTCGTGCTGGATCACCTCGACGTAGCGCAGCGCATCCGCATCGTGCGCGCTGCGCCGGGCCAGCAACTGTGCCGCGCCCTTCATGCCGGCGAGCGGATTCCTGACCTCGTGCGCGAGGCCCTTGAGCGCGGCGTGCAACGCCGAAGGCAGGGTGCTGGCGGGATCCTCGCCGGGGAATTCCTCGGTCGGATGGGCTTCGAGCAGGACCTCGCCGTCGCGCCGCACCAGCCACAGATCGGCGAACACGATGGCGCCGCCGGGTGCGGCAAGCCGTACGCGGCGCGCGCGCAGCGGTTCGTCGAGGCTGTCGTCGAGGCGCGCGAGCAGATCGCGCAGACGGCCTTCCTCGGCATCGAGCGCGTCCAGCGCCAGGCCGCAGACGCGACGTGCGCTGACGCCGAGCCAGCGCGCGAAGGCGGCGTTGCAGCCGGCCACGATGCCGGCCGCATCGACCCACGCGAGCGGCGTGGCAAGTGCGTCGAGACCGGGTGGAGGAACGGCGGCTGGCATGCGCGGCAGCTTAGCAACCGGCCGCCCGTCGGTGCCGCGCGGCACCGACGGTGGCGCGCCGCCGTCGCGGGGCTCACAATCCCCCCGCTTCCGACGACGCAGGTTCCCGCGTGACCGCACCCGCCATCCCGCCCGAGGGCGACGACCCGCTCGACCAGCTCGCCACCCTGTTGGCGGCGGCGGGCGAAACCAATCCGCTCGACAAGCTGATGCCCTACGTGCACGCCGACCTGCGCCGCCTGGCGCGCGCGCAGCGGCGCAAGATGGTGACGGGCGATACGCTCTCGACCACGGCGCTGGTCAACGAGGCGTATCTCAAGCTGCGCCGCGCCGACTATCCCGGCCTGGTCGACAAGAACCATTTCATGGCGCTGACCGCGCGCGCCATGCGCCAGATCCTGATCGACCACGCGCGGTCGCGCCTTTCCGAAGGCAACCGCATGATCGAGGTGGAGCGCGAGCTGCGCGAGAAACCCTTCGACGACGCCGAGGATTTCTCGCGCCTGATCGAGCTGGACACGGCGCTCAAGGAACTGGCCGAGCATTCGCCGCGCCTGGCCGACATGGTGCTCTATCGCTATTTCGCGGGCTATTCGGTGCAGGAAACCGCCGAGCTGCTGGGCGTCACCGTGCGCACGGTCAACCGCGACTGGCACAAGGCGCAGGCCTGGCTGCTGATGGCGCTCGACACCGATCCGGCCTCCGTCGAGGAGACGTGAGCGATTCGCGCGCGGCGCGCTTCCGGCGCCTCGAACCGCTGATCGATCGCGCGCTGGAACTCGACGGCGAGGCGCGCGAGCGTTTCCTCGCGCTGATGGCCGACATCCATCCCGACCTGATCGCCGATCTGCGCCGCGCGCTGCAGCCCGATGCGCTGCCCGACATCGGCGCCATCGCGGCCTCCGCCACCGCCGCGCCCGCCACCGACCGGCGCGGACTCACGGTCGGCAACTGGCGGCTCATCGAACGTCTCGGGCGCGGCGGCATGAGTTCGGTGTACCGCGCCGAACGCATCGTGCCGCCCGGCTTGCAGGCCGCGGTGAAACTACTGCGCGGCGGCGATCATGCGCGCCGCGATCTGTTCGAGCGCGAGCGCGGCCTGCTGGCGCGGCTGACGCATCCGGGCATCGCCCGCCTGCTCGACGGCGGGTCGCACCGCGACCAGCCCTATCTGGTGCTGGAGCTGGCACACGGACTCGATCTGGACGACTGGCTCGAACGGGTGCGGCCGGATCTGCAGCGGCGCCTCGCCGTGCTGCTGCAGATCGCCGAGGCCGTGGCCTACGCGCACGGCTGCGGCGTGATGCATCGCGATCTGAAGCCGAGCAACGTGCGCGTGGACGGCGCCGACCGCAGCAAACTGCTCGATTTCGGCATCGGAAAATCGCTGGACGCCACGCCGGGCGCCACGCGCCACCAAGCCCTCACGCCCGATTACGCCGCGCCCGAGCAACTGCTGGGCGAACCCACCGGGCCGTGGACCGATGTGTATGCGCTGGGCACGCTGCTTTATCTGATGCTGCTCGACCGCGGGCCGTTTCCCGCCTTCGAAGGCAACTGGGCGGAACTGTTCGATGCGGCGGCGCGGCGCGAACCACCGGCGCCGAGCCTGCTGGCGCGCTCGTTGCCGAACGCGCCGTTGCATGCCGCGAAGAATCCTGCGGCGCTGGATGCGCTGGCGCTGCGTGCGCTGGCGCGCGATCCGGCGCAGCGGCAGGCGGGCGCGTTGCGGTTTGCGCAGGAGCTTTGCGGCGCGCTGGGCTAGATCTCCCCGCCCCTCACTCCTCGAAACCGTCCACGAACACGCGCGTCGCCTGCTGCGCATCCGGCCCGAACTGCGCCGTCACGGTGCGCGTCTGCGACATCGTCACCTGGCAGGAAGTCTGCGTGCCGCTGCAGGCACCGCTCCAGCCGACGAACACCGAGCCTGCATGCGGATCGGCCGTCAGCGTGACCGCCGTGTTGTTCGCGAAGTTGGCCTCGCAGGTCGAGCCGCAGGCGATGCCGGCGGGCGTCGAACTCACGCTGCCGCTGCCCGTGCCGCTGCGGTTCACGATCAGCTGGTGGGTCGGCTGCGACAGCACCTGGAAGGTGAGCGAGGCCTGCGGCGCGGCGGTGTAGTCGATGTCGGCCGCCTGGTTGGCGAGCAGCGTGCACGAACCCGCGGCCACGCCCGTCACCACGTCGCCCGCCACCGTGCAGATGCCCGGCGTCTGCGAGGTGATGACGAGGTTCGAACTGGAGGCGCCCCCGGTCACCGCCACGTCGTCCGAGCCGCCCACCGAAACCACCGGCGCCGGTCCGAACGAGATCGTCTGCGACAGGAACGAGGCTTCGTACGCGCCGATCGAGGGCGGCGCCGGGCGCGGCGATTCCTCGAAATCGATCGTCGGCGCACCGACGGCCCTGCCGGCGCCGCGCGCCGGCGAGGAGTTGCGCAGGCGCAGCACCGTCGGCGCGTGGAACTTCGGATCGGCCAGCACGGCATTGGTGCCTATGTCGTCGCTAGCGCTCGCCGCGCCGTCGACGAGGTTGGCGAAGAACAGGTTGCGGTCCACCGTCGGCGCCTGCGGCGCGCTGAGCGCGCCGGCGGTCGAGGCATCGAGGGGATCGCCCAGTCCCACGGTGGCGATGTTGCCGGAGAAAATGTTGTTGAAGATCGCCGGCGCCGGATTGCCGCCGGCGTCGATCGCGCCGCCCTGGCCCGGGCCGGCCACGCCGCGTCCGTTCGAGGCCAGGCCGCCGTTGCCGCCTTGCGCGATGTTGCCCGTGAACGTGTTGTTGGCGATCGTGCCCGTGCCGCCGTAGTAGATCGCACCGCCGCTGGCGCCGCCGCCGTTCTCGTTGTTGTCGACCGGCGAGCCCGGGTGATCGATGCCGTTGCCGGCGCGCGCGACATTGCCGCTGAACACGTTGTTGGTGACGGTCATCAACGCGCTGAAGGTGCCGATGGCGCCGCCCCAGGCGCCGCCGCCGGTGTTGCCGCCGACGTCGTTGGCGCTGTGGCCGCGCGCTTCGTTGTTGGCGAACACGTTGCCGGTGACGGTGAACATGCTGCCCGGCTGGCTGTATTCCACGTACAGCGCGCCGCCCACCGAGACATAACCCAGCGGAACGGTGCGCAGGCCGTTGCGGATCGTGAAGCCCTGCAGGCGCGTCAGCGTCGAGCCGTTCTGCTCGAGCACGAGCAGGCCTTGCGTCACCGTGTCGCCGGCGCCGTCGATGAAGGTGTCGGCCGGCGAGCCGGTGGCCAGCAGCTGCACGCCCGGCTTGAAGGCGATCGGGAACACTTCGCCGCCGGCCACGCTGTAGGTGCCGGGCTGCACGAAGATTTCGTCGCCGCTGCCGGCCGCGGCCATCGCGCGCGTGATGGTGCGGCAAGGCGTGGCCAGCACGGTGCAGGGGTTGGCGCCGCCCTGGTCGTTGCCGTTCGCCGCCACGTGGCGCTCCATCGGCTGCGAGGCCGTCGTCGCGGTGGCTTGCGCGTTGCCGCTCGAATACACCGCCGCGTTCGCGGTCTTGCCCCATACCCGGTAGTAGTACTGCGTGCCGGCATTGAGGCCGGTGTCGACGATGTTCTTGGCCGCGCCCTGGTAGACGAGTTCGGCGGTCGCATCGGTCGGGCCGGAAGGATAGGCGCCGGCCTTGCCGCGCACGATGAATTCGGCGGCGGTGCCGGTCCAGGCCAGCGCGATTTCGCTGCTGGAGGAAGACTGCGCCGTCAACGTGGCCGGATTCGCCGGTAGCGTCGCCGCCGTGGCCTGCGCCGCGCCGGCCGAGTAGACGTTCTGGTTCGGCACCTTGCCGAAGGCGGCGAAGTAGTACAGCGTGCCGGCGGTCAGGTTCATCGCGGTGGCGCTGGTGTTGGCGCCCTGGTACACCAGGTCGCCGTCGTTCGCGTTCGCCGGGAAGCTGCCCGTCTTGCGCAGCACCTTGAAATGTTCGCCCTGCGTGCCGGCCCACGTCAGCGGGATGGCCGTCGCGGTGGCGGCCGCCTGATTGGGCGTGATCGAGGTCGGCGTCGGCGCGCCGACGGTCAGTGTGAGGGTGTTGGCGGCCTTCCAGCCGACCTGATCGGCGCCGCGGCCCACGTCGGCACTCATGTACACCTGATAGGTGGTGCCGAGCACGGCGTTCGCCGGCATCGTCAGGTTCACCGTGTATTGCGCCGTGCCGGTGGTGAAGGTGTCGAGCGCACCCTGCGAATTGCCGTGCGAGATGGTCGTCGACATGTCGCTGGTGACGGTGGGCTGGCCCGCGATGCTGGAGAAGGTGGGCTGCTGCGCCTTCTTCTGGATCGCCGCGGCGAAGCCCGCCAGCGCAGTGGGATTGGAAGGGCCGGCGATATTCGCCGTCCACACCACCGTCTGGCCCGGCAGCATCGCCGAAGGCCCGGCGAAGGACACCGTCATCGCCGCGTTCGAGGCGCCGTGGCAGCCGCCGCAACTGCTGGCCTGGTCGCGCAGCGTGTAGGAGGTGGCGCCGCCCGCGTTGGCGAAGCAGGCAGGCGAGAGAGCGGCCAGCACGACGGCGGCGGCGAACTTGCGGACGATCATCGGAATTCCCCGTTGCCCCCGCCACCACGGGCGGGGTCGCCTGCCTAGAACGCGATTTCGCGCCGGGCAGGACACCTCCGCCAGTGCCACAATCCGCGGCATGCCGACCTGGATCGTCACCGGCGCCAGCCGCGGCCTCGGCCGCCACCTCGCCTTGCAACTGGCGCAGCGCGGGCATCGCGTGCTGGCCTGTGCGCGCGACGAAACGCGTTTGGCGCAGCTCGCCGCCGCGGGCGCGGGCGACATCCGCCCCGTGTCGCTGGATCTCTCCGACGCGCGCCAGATCGAAGTGCGCCTGCGTGCGGCGATGGCCGGCGAACGCGATCTCGCCGGCGTCGTCAACAACGCCGGCATCGGCCACTACAAGCCTTTCACCGAGCACACCGAAGCGCAGTTGCTGCAGATCCTGCAGGTCAACCTGGGCGCGGTGATGCAGGTCTGCCACGCCGTGCTGCCGCGCCTGTTGCAGCAGGGCCATGGCCACATCGTCAACGTCGGCTCCGATCTCGGCCGCCGGCCGCTCGCCAACATGGCGGCCTACGTGGCCTCCAAGCACGGCCTGGCCGGCTTCACGCATTCGCTGCTGCGCGAAGTGAAGGATCGCGGCGTGCGCGTGACGCTGGTCAATCCCGGGTTGATCGACACCGATTTCAACGGCGGCGCGGAAGGCGGCAGCGACGGATTCCGTTCGTTGCGGCCCGCGGCGTTGGCGGCGTTGATCCTGCAGCTGCTCGAACAGCCTGACGGGCTGCTGGTGGACGAATTGAGCGTGCATCCGCTCGGGCAGGCGGATTTCTAGAAAGCCGCGTCGACTACAGCGCCTTGCGTCATTCCCGCGCAGGCGGGAATCCAGCGACTTGCGGCCTTGCGCAGAGCAAACGTCACCGGGTCCCCGCCTGCGCGGGGACGACGATCAGCCGGCGAGGTCGGCGAACAGCACGCCGTAGGGCGGCAACTCGACACGCCCCTGGTCGATCGTTCCCGCCACCAGGCCATGCCCGTCGAGCACCCGCGCACCCGCAGGGGCTTCGTGCTGCGTCGCCGCCGCCGCGGTGTTGAACCAGGCGCGGATCGTGCGCCCTTCGAGCACGCGATCGAACACGAGCACAGGCTCTTCGCCGGGCAGCATGCGGATGCCGCCCGCGACGAGCGCCGGATGCCGCCGGCGCCATTGCAGGAACTGCCGGAAGCGCTGCAGCGGCGAGGCCGGATCGCGTTCCTGCCGCAACACGTTGCTGGCGCGATGTTGTTCCGGCACCGGCAGCCACGGCGTGGCGCGCGTGAACCCGCCGTGCGGCGCATCCGTCCACGGCATCGGGGTGCGGCAGCCGTCGCGCCCCTTGAAGGTGGGCCAGAACGCGATGCCGTAGGGATCCTGCAGCAGGTGGTAGGGCACGTCGGCTTCGCCGAGGCCGAGTTCCTCGCCCTGGTACACGCAGACCGAGCCGCGCAGCGAACAGGCCAGCGCGGTGAGCGCGCTGGCCACGTGCGCGGGGGCGTCCGCGCCGCCCCAGCGCGAGGCCACGCGCTGCACGTCGTGGTTGGAGATGGCCCAGCACGGCCAGCCCTCGGTCATCTTCGCCTCCAGCGCCTGCACCGTGTCGCGCAGGTGCTGCGCGGAGAAATCGTCGGTGAGCAGCTCGAAGCTGTAGCCCATGTGCAGGCGATCGGGGCCCGTGTACTCGGCCATGGTCGCCAGCGAATCCTCCGAAGAAATCTCGCCGAGCGCGGCGACATCCGGATACTCGTCCATCAGCGCACGCAGCTCGCGCAGGAAGCCGACCATCTGCGGCTGCGTGTTGTTGAAGTAGTGGTACTGGAACGCGTACGGGTTGTCCGGGCTGAAGCCGCGTCCGACGCGCGCGTGCTCGGGCTTGGGCGGGTTGTCGCGCAGCGCCGCATCGTGGAAGCAGAAATTGATCGCGTCGAGGCGGAAGCCGTCGACGCCGCGGTCGAGCCAGAAGCGCACGTTGTCGAGCGTGGCGCGCCGCAC
>CAMLOR010000067.1 GCA_946481615.1 uncultured Aquimonas sp. | reverse complement strand
GACACCGACTACATCAAGCCGGGCAAGGGCCAGGCCTTCACCCGCGTGAAGTACCGCAACATCAAGACCGGCCGCGTGGTGGAAATGACCATGAAGTCGACCGATTCGGTGGAAGCCGCCGACGTCGTCGACACCGACATGCAGTACCTCTACAACGACGGCGAGTTCTGGCACTTCATGCAGCCGGAGACCTTCGAGCAGCACACCGCAGACAAGAACGTCGTCGGCGACGCCGCCCAGTGGATCAAGGGCGAGGAAATGTGCGTGGTCACGCTCTGGAACGGTTCGCCGCTGGCGGTGACGCCGCCCAACTTCGTCGAGCTCAAGATCGTCGAGACCGATCCGGGCGTGCGCGGCGACACCTCGGGCGGCGGCGGCAAGCCGGCCAAGCTCGAGACCGGCGCCGTGGTGCGCGTGCCGCTGTTCGTCGGGCAGGACGAAGTGATCAAGGTGGACACCCGCACCGGCGAGTATTTCAGCCGGGTGAAATGACGGCAGCGCACGGCCGTCGTTCCCGCGAAGGCGGGAACCCAGTGACTTCGCGGCGCCCGCAAAGGCGCTGGGTCCCCGCCTTCGCGGGGACGACGAAAGGATGAGCATGACGCCAGAACCCTGCGATCTCCTCGTCGAAGCCGGCTGGATCGTTCCGGTCGAGCCACGCGGTCTCATCCTCGAAGACCACGCGCTCGCCGTCGCGGGCGGGCGCATCCTGGCGCTGCTGCCGCGCGAGGAAGCGCGCAGCCGCTACACACCGAAGCAGCGCGTCGAGCGCCCCGGCTGCGTGCTGATGCCGGGACTCGTCAACGCCCACACGCACAACCCGATGACGCTGATGCGCGGCGTGGCGGACGATCTGCCGCTGATGCGCTGGCTGCGCGAGCACGTGTGGCCGATCGAGGCCGCGGTGATGGGCGCCGAGTTCGTGGCCGACGGCGCCGAGCTTTCCGTGGCCGAGATGCTGCGCGGCGGCACCACCTGCTGCAACGAGAACTACTTCTTCCCCGACGTGCTGGCCGCGACCTACAAGCGGCTGGGTTTCCGCGCCGTCGTCGGGCTGCCCATCATCGAATTCCCCTCGGCCTGGGCGAAATCGCAGGCCGAATACTTCGACAAGGCGCTCGAGATCCACGATCTGTACCGCCGCGACGCGCTGATCGGCACGAGCTTCGCGCCGCATGCGCCCTACACGGTGAGCGACGCCAGCTTCGAACGCATCAAGGTGCTGGCCGACCAGCTCGACCTGCAGGTGCATTGCCACGTGCACGAAACCGCGCAGGAAGTGGAGGAATCGCTCAAGGAGCACGGCCAGCGCCCATTGGCGCGCCTGCAGCGCCTGGGCCTGGTGAACGACCAGCTGATCGCGGTGCACATGACGCAGCTCACCGAAGGCGAGATCGCGCTGTGCGCCGAGCGCGGCGTATCGGTGGCGCATTGTCCGGAATCCAATCTCAAGCTCGCCTCGGGCTTCTGCCCGGCCGAAGCGCTGCGGTGCGCCGGCGTGAACCTGGCGCTCGGCACCGACGGCTGCGCCAGCAACAACGATCTGGACATGTTCGGCGAGATGCGCACGGCCGCGCTGCTGGCCAAGGCGGTCGCCGTCGATGCCTCCGCCATGGATGCCATGGCGGCCCTGCACATGGCCACGCTCGGCGGCGCCCGCGCGATGGGCCTGGGCGGGGAGATCGGTTCGCTCGAGGCTGGCAAGCGCGCCGATTTCATCACCGTCGATTTCGACGCCATCGAGGCGCAGCCTTTCTACAACGCGATTTCGCAACTCGTGTACGCGGGTGGCCGCCAGCTGGTGCGCGACGCCTGGATCGACGGCGTGCCGAAATTGCGCGATCGCGAACTGGTGGGCTTCGACGAAGCCGCGCTGCGCGCCAAGGCGCGCGAATGGCGCAAGCGCATCGCGGCGGTGCCGCGCGCATGAACGCGAACGTCGATCCGGCCGAGATCGAGAAATTCAACGATCTGGCCCATCGCTGGTGGGATCCGGACGGCGAATCGCGCCCGCTGCACGATCTGAACCCGGTGCGCCTGGCTTACGTGGGCGAACGCGTCGTCCTTCGGAGTGCCAAGGTGCTCGACGTGGGCTGCGGCGGCGGCCTGTTGAGCGAAGCGCTGGCGCGCGAAGGCGCGCAGGTCACCGCCATCGATCTGGCGCCGGATCTGCTGCAGGTCGCGCGCCTGCACCTGCACGAATCGGAACTTTCCGTCGACTATCGCGAGTCCAGCGTCGAAGCCCTGGCGCAGCAGCTGCCCGGGCAGTTCGCCGCGGTGACGTGCATGGAGATGCTCGAGCACGTGCCCGATCCGGCCTCCGTGATCGCGGCCTGCGCCACGCTGCTGCAGCCCGGCGGCCGCCTGTTCGTATCGACCCTCAACCGCACGCCGCAGGCCTTTGCGCTCGCCATCGTCGGCGCGGAGTACGTGATGCGGCTGCTGCCGCGCGGCACGCACACCTATTCGCAGTTCATCAAGCCCTCGGAGCTAGGCGCCTGGCTGCGCGAAGCGGGGCTGGACCTCGAGGACGTGAGCGGCCTGCACTACGAGCCCTTCACGCGCCGGGCCTGGAGCGGTCGGGGCACCGCGGTGAACTACCTCGCCTGCGCGCGGAAGCCCGGGTGATGCCGCGCATCGCGCGCGCCGTGCTGTTCGATCTCGATGGCACCTTGCTCGATACCGCAGCCGATCTGTGCGCCGCGGCGAACGCGATCCTGCGCGAAGAAGGCCGCGACGAGCTGGCGGTCGACACGCTGCGCCCGGCGGTATCGCGCGGCAGCCGCGCAATGCTTGCCGTGGCTTTCCCGGATCTGGACGCAGCCGCGCGCGAGCCGCTGGTGCCGCGTTTCCTGGCCGCTTACGCCAATGACATCGCGCGTCACAGCCGGCTGTTCGATGACATGGACGATGTGCTCGGCGCCATCGAAGCCGCCGGCTCGCGCTGGGGCATCGTCACCAACAAGCCGGAAGCGTTGGCCGTGGCGCTGGTGGACGCGCTCGGTCTTTCGCGGCGCTGCGCCGTGCTGATCGGCGGCGACACGCTGCCGGTGCGCAAGCCCGATCCGCTGCCGCTGCGCGAGGCCTGCGCACGGCTCGGCGTGGACGTGCGCGACGCGGTCTACGTGGGCGACGACGAACGCGACGTGCAGGCCGCGCGCGCCACGCCGATGAAGAGCATCGCGGCGGCCTGGGGTTACCGCGACGCCGGCGAACGCATCGAAACGTGGGGCGCCGATCTGCTGCTGCAGGCACCGCGGGAACTGTTGCGCGACGGCGCGCTGGATCCGCATGTCTGAGGCCCAGCCCTACGTCGCCGACTGGCTGGCGCGCGAGCCCGGCATGGAACTGGCGCGCCTGTTCGTGGCGCCTGCGCAGCGCGAGCGCTTCTCGCTGTGGGGCGCGCTGCTGCATCAGCTCGACGAAGCCGCCTTCGAACTGAGCGACGCCGGCATCTCGCGCACCAAGCTGGCGTGGTGGGGCGGGGAGCTGGCGGCGATGGCCGGCGGCCAGGCGCGCCATCCGCTGGCGCGCGCCCTCGCGGCGCACGAAACCGTCGTCGCGGTGCCGGCGCCGGACTGGCATGCGCTCGCCAATGCGGCGATCTTCGCGAACGCCGGCGCGCAGTCGTGCGCCGACGTCGATGCCTTGCTCGCGCCGGGCGCGCCCTACGCGCGCATCACGGCGCGCATCGAGGTCCGCGTGTTCGGCACTGCGTCCGCCGAAGGCACGTCCGCGACGCCGTCGCAGGAGGGACCGGCAAGCGAGCCCGGCGATGCGCTCGCAGCGGCGGCAGACGCGACCGCCATCCATCACCTGCTTCGTCGTCTGGAGCATTCGCTCGGCCGCGATGCGACACAGTTCCCCTGGCCGCTGAACCTGCGCGCGCGTCATCAGGCCATGCCGGAGAACTTCGCCGAGTGGCGCCTGCAGCCGGCGGCCCGTGCGGTGGTGAAGGATCTGGCCGCGGGACTGGCGGGGCGAGTGCAAGCCTTGCGTGGCGCGAGCGCCTTCCGGCGCGCCCAGGCCGCGCTCGATGTCCGTCGCCTGCGCCATCTGGCGAGCGGCCGTGCCGGGGCGCTGCGCGCGGCCGGTCCCGCCACGCTGTTCGCATTGTGGCGTGCCGCGCGCCGGGGTTGAGTCCGCGCAGGAGCGTCCTCATCTGCAAGGTTTGTGGCGAGGTGTCCCATGGCTGATGTTCCCGAGTTCCCGCGATTCCACCCGCTGCCCGACGTGGTGAGCGAAAGCGCGCCGCGCGAGCGCGGTGCGCTGGCCTGGGTGGGAATGGAAGGCATCGAGCTGGCGCTGACGATCGCGGGCCTCGACGGCAAGCCGCGCCTGCTGCCGGCTCGCGGCAACGCGTTCGTCGATCTGGCCGGCGAGCATCACCGCGGCATCCACATGTCGCGGCTGTATCGCAGCCTCGATCAGCATCTCGCGACGCACGAACCCTCGCCGCCGGCGCTGCGCGCGATGCTGCAGGAATTCCTCGATTCGCATGCCGGGCTTTCGGTGCGCGCGCGGGTCGAACTTGCCTTCGAGTTGCCGCTGCGCCGCGCGGCGTTGAAGAGCGGGCTGACGGGCTGGCGTCTTTATCCGGTGCGGCTGGCGGCGCAACTCGACGAGCACGGCTTCCGCTGCGAGGCGACGGTGGACGTGCAGTATTCGAGCACGTGCCCGGGATCGGCGGCGCTCGCGCGCCAGCTGGTGCAGCAGGATTTCGATCGCGCCTTCGCCGGCCGCACGCCGACGCACGATGAAATCCGCGCCTGGCTAGGCACGCCCGCCGGCATCGGCGCGACGCCGCATGCGCAGCGATCGATCGCCACCGTCACCGTGCGCTGGAACGGCGATGTCTCGCAGTCGCCGCTCGGCGCGCTGATCGACGCCGTCGAGCGCGCGCTCGCCACGCCGGTCCAGACCGCCGTGCGGCGCGAGGACGAGCAGGAGTTCGCGCGGCTCAATGGCGACAACCCGATGTATTGCGAGGATGCGGTGCGCCGCATCCGCGCCGCGCTGGAAGCCTTCGACGGCGCCGCGGATTACCGCATCCGCGCGGCGCACCTCGAAAGCCTGCATCCGCACGACGCCGTCGCCACCGCGGTGAAGGGCGTGGCGGGGGGCTACGCGGCCTGAGGCCAGACGGCGTCAAGCCTCGCCGCGGCGAGCCGGTTTCCTACTTGTCGCGCTCCCCGCCTTCGCGAGGCGGACGCGGTGCGACGTGGTGGTGCCGCACCGGCACGTAGTAGCCGCCCCACCAGAACGGACGGTACGAAGGCCAGAACGGATCGGCATGATAGTAGTAGTCGGGGTCGCGGCGTTCCGGCCACAGATAGACGACATCGGCCGCCACGCGCGGATAGGTGTAGTCGTATTCGCCGATGCGGCGCGTCTCGAAGCCGGCGACGCGCCCGGTGACGGTGACTTCGCGGTCCGGCGCGAAGATGGCCGGATCGTAGAAGCCCGCGCGGCAGGCCAGGAAGCGGCCCGAACTGGTGTCGTCGGCGCGGCGCGGACGGGCCGTTTCGCCGAGGTCGCGGCCGAGCACTTCGAAACAGGTCTCGTCGCGCGAGGGCGTGACGGCCACCAGGGTGCCGCCCCAGCGCACGGCGTCGCCGAGGCGCTGCGCGGCGCTGGCGTCGACCGGCTGCAGCGGCGCGAATTCGCCCTGCAGCGGCTTGGGCGCCGCCGCGCAACCGGCGAGGGCGAGGATGGCGAAGGCAGGAGGGAGGATCTTCATGGCGCGCTCCGTGGATTCTTTCGGCCTGTACGTGGGACGCGGAAGCGCCGCAGATCGGCGCACAACGCGTCTTCCTCGCCCGTGCCGGGGGTGGAGCGAGCATAGCGGTGACGCAGGTAACGATGGCTGAGCGCGAGCACGTTTTCGGCCGCCTGCGGCACGGCCTGCGCGGCGCGCTGCGCGAAATCGAGCGGACCTTCGTGCGGCGGCTTGTCCACGCCCGCGTGCGCCAGGCGCGCGAGGAAGCGCGCGTAGGCCTGGCCCAGGCGGTCGCGCGCGTCACGCGGCCTGCGTAGCAGCAGCCACAGCGTGACGCCCAGGCCGAGCGCGACGCCCGCCGCCAACGCCAGCCCCATCTGCGGCGTGTTCGTGCTGTCGATCCCGGCGCGGCCGAGCAGGGCGCGCTGGCGGGCGGCATCGAAACCCAGCACCAGCTCGTTCCATCCGCGCCGCACGAAATCGCCGGCGTCCTTCCAGGGTTGCGTGAAGCGTTGCCAGGCGTTCTGGGGCGCCAGGCTTTCGGTGCCGCGCTCGATGCGTTCGGGGGCCACCGCGCTGGTCGGATCGATGCGCACCCAGCCGCGCCCTTCGAGCCAGACCTCGGCCCAGGCGTGCGCATCGGACTGCCGGATCATCCAGTAATTGCCCACGCCGTTCGGCCGCCCGCCCTGATAGCCCGTGACCACGCGCGCCGGCATGCCGCCGGCACGCATCATCACGACGAAGGCCGACGAGAAATGCTCGCAATAGCCCGCCTTGGTGTTGAACAGAAAGTCGTCGATGCTGTCGCGGCCGAGCAGCGAGGGCGTCAGCGTGTAGGTGAACTCACGGTTGAACCACTCCAGCGCGCGGCGGATCAGGGCCTCGCCGCGCACGCCCTCGCTCTCCCATTGCCGCACCAGCGACAGCGTGCGCGGATTGAAGCTCAGCGGCAGTTCGGTGAGGTTGCGCCGCAGGGTCTGCATGAGTTCGGGTTCGAGGCGGTATTGCGTGTACGACGTGACTTCGTAGCTCGTCAGCAGCGTCTGCGCGCGTCGCCGGGAAAGCATGCGGTCGAGGCCCATGCGCGCGTTCTCCGGCACCGTGGCCGGCACGTCGAGCGCGATCAGGTAGCGGCGGTCGGTGGGCTCCTGCTCCATGCGATAGCGCACCGGCGGCCCGAGCGGCTCGAGGGCGGCGGCCGGCAGGTTGTTCGAAAGGAAGGTCGAACGCGTCCAGCGCCGGCCGTCGAACAGCGACAGCACCGGTCCGCGCCAATACAACTCTCCTTGCCGCGGCGGGCTGCCTTCGAACTGCACGCGCAGCACGGGCGAGTCGTCGACATAGAGCTGCGCGATGTCGCCGGGCGCCATTTCGTCGCTCAGGCCCGTACGCGACGTGGCGGAGTTTTCCGGCAGGCCCCACATCGGCGTGCCCAGGCGCGGGAACAGGAAAAAGGCCACGACGGCCAGCGGCACCGAGAACGCCAGCAGCCGCGCGATCGCGGCGAGCCGGCGCGGCACGCGCACCGGTTCGAGCGCGGCCGGGCTTTCGACATCGGCCACGCGGGCCAGCGCACCCAGCACCAGCAGCGTCGCGACGATCGCGAGCACCAGCGTGAGCGGCGACTGGTCCTGCAGGAAGCCGGCCATCACCGCGAACAGCGCGAAACTGAGCACGCTGCGCGCGTCGCGCACGCGGCGCGTTTCGAGCAGCTTGAGCGCCAGCATGGTGACGAGCAGCGCGGCGCCGGTGTCGCGGCCGATGTTGAAGTCGTAGGCCCACATCACGGCGCCGGCCACGCCGAGCGTCAGCGGCAGGCGGATGAAGTGCGACAGCGGCTGCGCGCGCAGGCCCGCCAGCGTGCCGATCACCGCGAGCGCGGCGAGCAGGGCGATCATCCCCGGGCGCAGCGTCTGCGCCAGCGGCAGCAGCGAGGCACCCACCGCGGCCGCGCACCAGGCGAAGGTGTGGCGATCGATCGTCGCGTCGCGTCCGGCGTTCACGGCAGCAGTGCCAGTTCGCGCAGGCACGCGTGCACGTGCGCGCCGCCGCTGGCGGGCCCCAGCCGCGTGTGGGGCAATACGAGCGTGGAGCGCAGGTTTTCGCGTTCGGCATCCAGCACCCAGCGCGCCAGGCGCCGGATGCGGGCCTCCGGTTCGAGCGCGGCGAGGTCCGGTGCACGCCAGTCGAGCAGCACGTCGGCGCCGGCCGGGCTTTCGTATTCGCGCACCATCAGGCGGCCGGCCTGCGCGCTGCGCTTCCAGGCGACGATGCGCAGCGGATCGCCGCCGCGGTATTCGCGCAGGCTGTGCGGCTCCTCGTCCAGCCCCCGGCGGCGTTGCGGCTGGCCGCGATCGCCGCGGCCGGGCAGCGGCGGCGCCTGCGCTTCGACCGCGGGATAGACCAGCACGCCGGCCTCGGGATGCACCCAGCTCCAGGTCACGAACAGGCCGAGCGGCTGGCGCGTGGAGATCTCGATCTTGCCTACCGGCTGCCAGCCGCGTTGCGGAGCAGGACGTTCGAGACGAGCCTCGACGCGCTCGTCGCCGGCGATGCCGAAACCGCTGCGCAGCAGGCCCTGCCGCAACTCGAGCGCGCGCCGCACGCGCGCCTCTTCGGCCACGAACAGCAGGCGCAGCGTCTGCGTCTGGCCCGCGTGCACGGGATCGGCGCCGATCTGCTCCAGGCGCAGCCCGCGCAGCCCGAGATAGGCGTGCAGCATGCTGGTCAGCGTGGCCGACAGCAGCAGGAAGCACATCATCAGCGCGGGATTGTTGTTGTAGTTGAGCGCGCCCAGCGTCATGGCCGCGAGCAGCGCGCCGAAGAACAGCCCGTAGCGGGTCGGCAGCACGTAGATGCGCCGGCGCGTGATCACGATCGGCAGCGCTTCGCGCTGCTTCAGCCGGGTCAGCGCGGGCAGGCGCTGCTCGGCGATCTGCATCGCCCGGTCGCGCCAGCCCGCCAGCGCTGCCAGCATCGCTTACTCCACGGCAACGCTGCGCAGGATGGCGCGCGCCAGCGCCGCGCGATCGCCGCTGTCGCCCTGCGGCACCAGGCGGTGCGCGGCCACTTCCTCGAACACGGCCTGGATGTCTTCGGGCAACGCGAAATCGCGCCCGCGCAGCAACGCCAGCGCGCGCCCGGCGCGCAGCAACGCCAGGCCGGCGCGCGGCGACAGGCCCACGCGCACCTGCGGGTGGCGGCGGCTTTCGGCCAGCAGGTTCTGCACGTAGGTCACCAGCGCGTCGCTGGCGTGGATGTGGGTCACCGCCACGCGCAGCTTGAGCACGTCCTCGGCGCTGATCAGCGGCATGGTCTGCGAGATCAGGTCGCGGCGGTCGGCGCCGGTGAGCATCTCGCGTTCGGCGGCGGGTGTCGGATAGCCGAGCGCGATGCGCAGCAGGAAGCGGTCGAGCTGCGAATCGGGCAGGGGAAACGTGCCCGCCAGGTCGACCGGATTCTGCGTGGCGATCACGAAGAAGGGATTGGGCAGCGCGTGGCAGATGCCATCGATGGTGACCTGGTGTTCGGCCATTGCCTCGAGCAACGCACTCTGCGTGCGCGGGGGTGCGCGGTTGATCTCGTCGGCCAGCAGCAGCTGCGTGAAGACGGGGCCGGGGTGGAAGCGGAAGCCGTGCTGGTCCTGCTCGTAGATCGAGACACCGAGGATGTCGCTCGGCAGCAGATCGGCGGTGAACTGCATGCGCTGGAAGGACAGGCCGAGCGTCGCGGCCAGCGCGCGCGCCAGCGTGGTCTTGCCCAGGCCGGGAAGATCCTCGATCAGCAGGTGCCCGCCGGCCAGCAGACAGGCGAACGCCAGATCGACTTCGCGCGGCTTGCCCAGCACCAGCGTGTTGACCTGCGTCATGGCGCGCTGCAGGGCGGCACGGCTGCCATCGGTTAGGATCGCCGCTCCCGCTGTCCCTGGGTCCGGTTGCGCCTGCGCATTCATGAGCGTGTCCTTGTTCTTTTCGCCGCAGTGTAGCCGCCCGGCGTGCGGCAGGGCACGCTGCGCATGAGCACGTTGGGGCGCGGTTTCTGGCTGGCGTTCGCGGCGCTCGCTCTGGCGAAAGCCGGGCTCGCCGCGTACCTGCCTCTGTTCGGCGACGAGGCCTGGTATTGGCTGGAAGGGCAACATCCGGCCTGGGCCTATTCCGACCTGCCGGGGCTGACGGCCTGGTTGATCCGCGTCGGCACCGAGGTCGCCGGCGACACCGCGTTCGGCGTGCGCTGGCCGTTCCTGGCGATGTCGCTGGCGCTGCCGCTGCTGGTGCGCGCCACCGCGGCCGCGTGGTTCGGCGACGAAACCGGCCGCCGTGCGGCCTGGCTCGCGCTGCTGTTTCCGCTGCTGGGCGCGCTCGGGTTTCTGGCGTTGCCGGATGTACCGACGACGCTGGCCGCCGCGCTGTGCCTGCTTGCCGTCGCGCGCGCGACCTCCGTCAATCCAGCGCAGACTTCGCTCGTCATTCCCGCGAATGCGGGAATCCAGGTGCCGAGCACTCCGCCCGTCATTCCCGCGCAGGCGGGAATCCAGCGACTTGGGCCTTCGCCATCGCGCTCCGGCCTGCGCGCGAGCGATGCCGCGCTATTGGCGGCCGGCCTGACACTCGGCGCCCTCAGCCACTACCGCTTCGCGCCGATCGTCGCCGCCGGTTTCATCGGCCTGCTGCTCGATGCCAACGGCCGCCGCCTGCTGTGCGCGCCGGCGCTCTGGCTCGCCATCGCCCTTGGCGTCCTGGCCTGGCTGCCCTTGATCGCCTGGAACCTCGCGCATCAGGGCGCGGGCGTCGAATTCCAGCTCGCCGAACGCCATCCGTGGTCGCCGCATGCCGGTGGATTCTGGTTCCTGCCGGTGCAGCTCGCGATCGCCAGCCCGTTGTTCGCGGTCGCCGGTGCGTTCGCGCTAACCGTCGCGTGGCGGCGTTGGCGAGCGAACGAGGCGGGGCCGTGGGGCCTCGTGGTCGGCACCGCCGGCGTGCCGCTGCTCGCCTACGGCGTGCTCGCCTTCCTGGCGGATCGCGAACGCGCGAGCTTCCACTGGACCCTGCAGGCCTGGCTGCCGTTGCTGTGCGTGATGCCGGCGGTGCTCGCGCGCTGGCCGCGCGCCTTGCGTGCATCGGCCTATGCGCTCGCGGCCGCGTGCCTGATAGCGTTGCTTGCCTACGCGAGCGCCGCCGCCGTACCGACGTGGCGCGCATCGCTCGCCGACAGCCGCTGGTACCCGGACAACTTCGCCGGCTGGCACGAGATCGCCGACGCCGTGCGTGGCCGCGATGACGTCGCCGCCGACAACTTCATGCTGGGCGCGCAACTGGCCTTCGCGCGCCGCGATCCGGCGCTGCCCATCCTCGACCATCCGCTCAACCGCAAACACGGCCGCGCGGTGCAGCTGGCGCTGTGGGGGCAGGGCAATGCGACGACGATGGCGCGCTGGCTGGTGATGGAGGACGGTACGGTGCCGCTGCGCGATCGCCTGGCGCATTACCAGGCGCTGTGCGAACGCTTCGGCGATCTGCCGATCGACCGCGTGCTCGACGTCGACCACGGCCGCAAGCGCTTTCTATTGCTCGACCTCGCGCGTCGCGGTGCGGACTGTCGCGCACCCGCGCTGGCCTGGATCGACGCACCGACCGCCGGCGCCGCCGTGCCGCGCAGCTTCGAGGTCGCGGGCTGGGCCTTCAAGGACGGCGCCGGCATCGCGCGCGTCGACATCACGCTCGATGGCCGCGTGGTGGCGCAGGCCCGCTACGGCGAACCGCGCCCGCACGTGGCCGCGTACTGGCGCACGTCGCGCGATCCGGCGCACCCGAACGTCGGCTTCCATGCGCGCGTCGACGCTGACGGTTTCGCACCCGGCGAGCACTGGCTGGGCCTCGCGCTGCACGGCCGCGACGGCAGCGTCGAACCCTGGCCGGAGCAGCGCGTCCTATTGCACTGAGCTTCGGTGGCGGCAAAGCGCCGTCACGAATTCGCGTTCGTCGCCCGCGAACACGTTCAGATCGACGAAGCCTTCCACCCCGTCGACCCGGCCGCGATTGGCGAACTGCCAGAAGCGCCAGTGCCGGCCCGCTTCGAGCGCCGGGCGGCGGAACACATTGCGCACCCACAACGCGTGGTCGCTCATCTCTCCGGCGAGATACGCCGCATGGAAATCCTGCGTGGTGTAGATCAGCGGGCGGCAGCCCGTGCCGGCTTCCACCCGCTGCAGGAAATCGGAGACTTCCTGCACGAGTTTCGCCGCGGGCGGTCGCAGCGCGCAGTTGCCGCCGAACTCCAGATCCACCGCGGGCGGCAGGGCCGCGCCGCCCACCTTGCCCAGGGCATCGAGGAAATTCGCGGCCTGCGCTCTGCCGCCCTTGCACAGGCTGTAGAAGTGATAGCCGCCCGGCGCGAGGCCGGCGGCTCGCGCCGCCTTCCAGTTCGTCTCGAAGCGCGGATCGCGGAACGCCTCGCCTTCGCTGGCCTTGATGTAGGCGAAACGCAGGCCGGCGCGCGGCAGCTTCGGCCAGTCGATGTCGCCTTGATGGTGCGAGACGTCCACGCCCGCCACGGGGAATTCATCGCGGCCGGGATGGTTGAAGCGCAGCCAGCCGCGATCGAGCAGCCAGTACAGCGCCATGCCGCAGATCGAGAGTGCGAGCACGCCGGACAGGACGAATCGGAACATGGCCCAGCCTGACGGCCGATCCGGTCACGGCCGCGGAGCAATGCTGTCGCCGGCGAGGCCGGATCGGGCGTGTCAGGGCAGGGCGAGGCCCAGCTCGCGCAGCGCGCGCGCCAGCGCGATCAGCGGCAGGCCGATCAACGCGGTGGGATCGTCGTTTCGGATGCCTTCGAACAGGGCCGCGCCTAGGCCTTCGCTCTTGAAGGAGCCGGCGCAGTCGAAGGGCCGTTCGCGCTCGACGTAGCGTTCGATCTCGGCGTCGGTCAGTTCGCGGAAGCGCACCACGGTGCGGTCGGCGAATTCGAGTTCGCGCGCTGGCGCCGTCACGCAGACCGCGGTGTGGAACACGACTTCGCGGCCGCTGCAGGCGCGAAGCTGCTCGAAGGCACGGGCCGCGGTGCCGGGCTTGCCGAGCGTCAGGCCGCCGAGGTCGGCGGCCTGGTCCGAGCCGATCACCACGGCCCCGGAATAACGCGCGGCGACCGCTCGCGCCTTCTCGCGCGCCAGCCGCTGCGCCAGCGAGCGCGGCGATTCGCCCGCCTGCGCGATTTCGTCGACGCCGGGCGCCACCGCTTCGAAAGGGAGTCCGAGCCGTCCCAACAGTTCGCGCCGGTAGCGCGAGGTGGAGGCCAGGATCAGCGCCGGCTCAGACGCCATCGCCGCCGGCGCGCTTGAGCGAGGCCGGTTCGCGCGCGGCCTGCTCGACCTGGGCCTGGGTGACGTCGGCCAGCTCGGCACCCGCGTTCTCGAGGCGCCGGAGCTGGTCGGAAATGTTCGAATGGGCCCGCTCCAAGGCCGCCAGCGCCGCATCGATCTCCGGCTGCGGCGCGGTCAGGCCGCGCTGCGAGATCCACAGACGATGCTCCAGCACATCGCGCAGGCCCTGCTGCACCAGCTGTTGGGAATCGAGCGAAGCGTGCGCCACGGCCGCGATGTCGGAGGGGACGCGCTGCACCACCTGCTGCATGGCGGCCATGCGCTCGCGGGTGGTCTTGAGCAGGTTCTCGAGCGCGTCCACGCGGTCGAGCAGCCGCCGCAGGCTGCGCTCGCGGCGCTGGCTGTACCAGTGGACGGCCCAGGCCACCAACGACAGCAGGCCCAGCACGAAGATCAGGACGAGGAAGGTGTTCACGGGCGGGCGGCGGCGGGGCAGGAGGCGAGTCTGCACCAGCCTCTCCGGGCGCGGCAAATTGACCGGCAATCCAAGCAGTTAAGTTGACACGAACCGCGTGTCGGCTTATCTTTGCCTGCTTATGTTCTCCGCCCTGCCCGAGGTCGTGGATGCCTGGCGCATGGTTGCCGGCGGGCGTGTGTTCCGGGGGGTGCTGCCGTTGTCCGCGATGCCGCGGCTCGCGGAAAGCCTCGCGGATACGCAAGGCGAGTGCAAGTATGAAGTGGAATTCGGCAAGGACGAATTCGGCATCGCGTTCCTCGCGATCCGTGCCGAGGCCGGCCTTCCGCTGATCTGCCAGCGCACGCTCGAGCGCTTCACGCTGCCGGTGCAGCTGGAACAGCGCATGGGCCTGATCCGCGACGAGCGCGAGGAATCCTCGCTGCCGCCGGGCTACGAGCCGGTGCTGGTGCCCGAAGACGGCCGCATGAACGCGGCCGAGCTGGTGGAAGACGAGTTGATCCTGGCCGTGCCGGTGGTGCCGGTGAAGCCGGGCACCGAAGCGGTCGAGGCCCACTGGCCCGCCGTCGAGGCCGAACCCGAGGAAGAGCGCCCGAATCCGTTCGCCGCGCTTTCCGCGCTGAAGAAGTCGCAAAAGTAAAACCGTTCATCCGAGGAAGCACCCATGGCAGTCCAGAAGTCCCGCGTTACCCCGTCCCGCCGCGGCCAGCGCCGTTCGCACGACGCGCTCACCGCCAAGCAGCTGGCGACCGACCCCACGACGGGCGAAACGCACCTGCGCCACCACATGACCAAGGACGGCTACTACCGCGGCCGCAAGGTCGTCGAGGTCAAGACGCCGGTCGTCGAAGAGGATTGATCGCGTGACCTTCGCCCGCATCGCGGGCACCGGCAGCTGCCTGCCGGAGAAAGTCCTCACCAACGCCGATCTGGAGAAGTTCGTCGAGACCACCGACGAATGGATCCG
>CAMLOR010000066.1 GCA_946481615.1 uncultured Aquimonas sp. | reverse complement strand
CTCGTCAACCATCCCGAACTGCTGCAGCCGCTGCTCGACGCCGGCCTGCCGAACCAGGCCGCCAAGCCGCGCCAGATCGAGTTCTCGCGCCTGAACCTCAACTACACCGTGATGAGCAAGCGCAAGCTCATGGCGCTGGTGCAGGAAAACCTCGTCGACGGCTGGGACGATCCGCGCATGCCCACGCTGCAGGGCGTGCGCCGCCGCGGCTACACGCCGCAGGCGCTGCGCCTGATGGCCGAACGCGTCGGCATCAGCAAGCAGAACTCGCTGATCGATTTCGGCGTGCTGGAAGGCTGTCTGCGCGAAGACCTCGACGCGCGCGCGCCGCGCCGCCTCGCGGTGATCGATCCGCTCAAGCTGGTGCTGACCAACCTCGGCGAGACGCACGAAGAATCGCTGACCTTCCCGAACCACCCGAAGGACGAATCGTTCGGGACGCGCGCCGTGCCGTTCTCGCGCGAGCTGTGGATCGAGCGCGAAGACTTCATGGAAGTGCCGCCCAAGGGTTTCCATCGCCTGGTGCCGAACGGCGAAGTGCGCCTGCGCGGCGTCGGCATCGTGAAATGCACCGAGGTGGTGAAGGACGGCGACCGCGTGATCGAGGTGCGCGCCACGCTCGATCCCGACACTCGTCCAGGTGGCGCGGGTGCGGATCGCAAGGTGAAGGGCACCATCCACTGGGTGAGCGCGAAACATGCGATCCCCGCCGAGGTGCGCCTGTACGACCGCCTGTTCTCGGTGCCCGATCCGGATTCCGACGAAGGCGGCAAGACCTACAAGGATCATCTCAATCCCGATTCGCGCCGCACGGTACAGGGTTATGTCGAACCCTCCGCCGCGCAGGTCGCGGCCGAACAGCCGCTGCAGTTCGAGCGCCTCGGCTTCTTCGTCGCCGACCGCCGCGATCACACGAATGCGAAACCTGTCTTCAACCGCAGCGTCACGCTGCGCGACACCTGGGCCGGCAAAAGCGGAGGCTGACATGCGTGCATACGTGTTCGGAGTCCTGATCGCCATCGCGGGCTGCGCGCCCGCGGCCAATGAACCCGTGGCGCCAGCCGCGCCTGCACCGGCCACGGGGTCCGAAGCTGCAGCAACGCCAGCATCTGCTGCGTCGGTTTCGACACCCGAACCTGTTGCAGCGTCTGAACCTGTCACGGCGTCCGGATCTGCCGCACCGTCCGCGACGCCGGCACCGGCGGCTCCCGAGGCCGCGCGCCGCGTGCCGAAGGAACTGCTGACGAAAGACGGGGTGAACTACGAGTGCTCGGTACCCGCCGACTGCGCGGTGAAGGACGTCGGCAACTGCTGCGGCTACTACCCCGCCTGCGTCAACAAGGACAGCCCCACCTTCCCCGAACAGGTGAAGGCGCAGTGCAAGAAGGACGGCATGTCTTCCATCTGCGGCTTCCAGGAAATCTCCGCCTGCGACTGCATCGAAGGCCGCTGCGCCGCGATGCCCGGCTCGGGCGCCGCCAGCGACGTACGCAAGGATTGACCGCATGCTCTACGCACAAACCCACCTCACGCTGCCGGCCTGGATCCACGGCGAAGTCGACATCGCCCGCACCTACGACGACGACGAATCGAAGGTCTCCCTCGCCATCCAGCTCTCGCACCGCAACGTGGAACAAGGCAGCGGCGGCCCCTTCGGCGCGGCGGTGTTCGACGGCGAAGGCCGCCTGCTCGCCGTCGGCGTGAACCGCGTGGTGCCGCAGACCTGCAGCGTCGCGCACGCCGAAATGATGGCCTACATGACCGCGCAATCGCGCACCCAGCGCTCGCGCCTCAACGAAAACGGCGACCGCATCGTGCTGGCCACCAGCGCGCAACCGTGCTGCATGTGCTACGGCGCCACCTTCTGGGCCGGCATCGACGAACTGCTCATCGGCGCCCGCGCCAGCGACGTGATGGAACTGACCGAATTCGACGAAGGCCCGCTACCGGCCGACTGGGTGGGCGAACTGGTCCGGCGCGGCATCGCCGTGCGCGGCGACATCCTGCGCGACGCAGCCCGCGAAGTGCTGCGCCGCTACGGCGAGACGGGCGGCAAGTATTACTGAGCCCGCAGCCGCCTTCGGCGCACACCACCCCAGCAACGAATCAGTCGAGGGTCGGAGTGGCCGTGATGATCTCCAGAACCGCGGAACGCGTTGCGGCGTACTCGCCGAGACTGCAAACCGTACCCTTGGCGCGCAAGACACGCTTGAATGCCGCGCTTCCGCTTTGAAGCCCGGTGCCAGGCGCCGGAAACCAGCTCAGGCCGATGTGATCGCAGCGATGGTAGGTAATGGCGGCCGTGCCCCAATCCATCGCGGTGGCCGGGGCATTGCCGGCGAACGAGCCGCCTGAAACCGAAACCAGATCGAAGCGAATGGTGTCGAGAATCGGCGTCGAGGAGGCACTGGCCTTCGTGTTGGACGCCGTGCCGAGCAGCCATAGCGGGTTGCCAGCCCGATCGTAGGTGTTCCAGCTGAAAATCAGGCGATCCTCGCTGTCGACATGCAGCGACACGCCCTGCGCGTGATGCCTGGGCGAGTTCCATATCCCCGCCAGAGAAGCGGGCATGTCGGCGTGGTCCGGCGATGGAACGTCGTAGGTCAGGCTGCGAATCGCCCCGTCCTGAAACGCGAAGTCGTGGCGGACCTTCACACTACTGATCCAGGCGGTCCAGTGCCCCGGAAAATGCACCGTTTCCGGGATGGGCACGGCGTAAAGCCGTTTCAGCGAGGGCGGCAGAGGATCGAGCGCACAATCGGGTGAATCGTGCGTGTCCAGCAGCAGTTCCCACGATTCACTATTCCACGGATGCGTCCATCGCAGCCTTGCCTGCTCGATCACGAGCGGACACGGATGCTCGAACACCAGATGCATCGCGTCGTTCGGACCCGGATCGAACGGGAACCATTGCATCATGACCGGCAGGATGGCTGCGGCTACGCTCATGGCGGCACTCCGTAGACGATGAAAGGCGCTGCGCCTTCGTCCGGCATTCTCACGACTCGCCGATCGTCACGGCACAGGATGTGAGCCGCGCGGAAGGCATTCGCGCCAAATAGGCAAAGCCCGCGCGCGAAGCGCTGCGCCGCCACCGCGAAACGGGCGGCGTGCAATGCCAATGTTTCACAACCGCCAAAAAAGAAGGGGCGCCGAAGCGCCCCTTCTCGTTCTGCTTAGCGCGCGGCTTCAGTCCTCGAAGCCATCGCGGAAGATCAGCGTTTCCGACGGAATCACGATGTTGGTGTCGCTGGCGCTGTCGTTCTCCGCGTTGATGTCGGTCACATGGGACACGGTCGCCGTGTTCACGAGCGTGACGCCCGCGAAGTCGTTGAGGTCGCAGGTGGCGGTGTAGGTGAGGCTGCCGCCGGCGGCGATGGTGACGGTGTCGGAGATGTTGCCGGTGCCGCTGGCCGTGCAGGTGCCGCCGTTGGCGCCCACGCAGGTCCATTCGCAGATGAGCGGTGCCGGGATGTTGTCCGTCACCGTCGCGCCGATCGCATCGTTCGTGCCGAGGTTGCTCACCACGATGCTGTAGGTGGTGGTGTCGAGCGCGCCGAGCGTCTGCACGCCGTCGGTCTTGGTGATCGACAGATCGGTCGCGTTCACCACCACCGAGGCCGTGGCCGCCGCCTGCAGACTGCCGGGGTTGTCAGTGTCGTGCAACGCGGTATTCACCACCACCGAGTTGGCGGCCGAGGCCTGCACCACCGCGTCGAAGGTCAGCGTTTCGGAGCTGCCGAACTGCACGAGATCGAAACAGATCGCGGTCGCGGCCGGGAACTGCAGCGCCGCGTCGTTGTAGGCGTACTGCACGCCGCGCGAGCCGTCGGCGTTCTCCAGACCGATGGTGCCGTTCGTGAGCGTCGTGAAGGCGCCGGTCGGGTTGGCGTAGGCGAACATGATCTCGGGCGCGCCGTCGATGATGCGCGAGTCGAGGTAGATCTCGGCGTCGATGGTGTTCGCCGGGTTGCCGCCCACCACCAGGTTGTCGAACTCGATCACGCGCGCCACCGGCACGCCGCCCGCGGACAGATTGACGGACGTGTATCCCGTGCCGGCACCCACGGTGGTGAACGACAGGTCCGCCCACAACAGCGCGAGCAGCGAGTTGGGCAGGTCCGCGTCGGGAATGGCGACGTTCGCGCCCGTGGCGGCCGGATCGGAGAATATCGAGTCGATATCGAAGCTCAGCACGCCGTTGCCGTTGAAGAACAGCGTCGGCGAAACGACCGAGTTCTGGTAGTACGGGATACCGCCGCCGAGGGAGGCCAGGTTGAACGAGAACGGCCCTTCGTGCGGCAGCGCCGTGGGAGCGGGGTTGCCAGAGAGTACCGGCTGCCAATCGATGTAGGGATCGTCCACGCCGTCCTGGTCGGAGAACGGCATCGCGCAGGCGGCGTCGTTGGCGCTGTCCGTCATCGTATAGTCGAAGCCCGGCAGCCCCATCGTCAGGTCCCAGGTGATGTCCTGTCCGTTGACGTTCGCGGTGCCCGCGGAAGCCTGCACCGAGCCGGGCACGATCTGCATGCCCGCCGGCACCGCATCCTCGATCGCGTAGACGAGGTCTTCCGGCGTCACGTTCGGGCGCACCGTGAGGGTGTAGCTCACGGTGTCGCCCGGCATCGCCGTGGCGACGCTGGCGGTCTTCACGACATCGTCTTCGTGGCGCACGACGTCCACGCCGATGGTGCCGAACGCGCCGGCGAGCGCGCCGTCGAAGTCGCCGCCCACGTCCAGCGCACCGTACCAGCGCTCGTTCTCCGCCATCGCCGGCTCGTCGAAGAACACACGGATGTCGTAAGGAACGCCCGCGGCGGGCGCCTGCGGCGCGGTCACCGCGAGGTTCTGCGGATCCTCGTAGGGCACGTAGGCATAGCTCAGCGTGAAGGCATCCGGCGCGCTGGCCGAGCCTTCCCAGTTCTGGATCAGGATCCAGTAGTCGAAGCCGGGCGGCAGGAAGCGGACTTCGGCGCGTTCGAGCGCGGCGGCCGTGGCCGACACGGCGATCAGCTCGTCTTCCTGCGGCTGGCCGTCACCGTTGGCGTCGATGCCGAGATACAGATCGAAGTCGCTGGCTTCCGCGGCGATGATCTCGGCGACGAAGCGCATGCCGAACGCATCCGGCTGCACCAGCTGGAAGAAGGTGCCGTCGGTGGGATCGTCGAAGACGTCGCCGTTATCGCTGTCTTCCGGGATTTCGCCGGTCACCGTCGTGCCGCGCATCAGGCCCGAGGGGATGAACGTGAGGTCGGTGGCGGGCGGCGTGATGAGGCCCGTGACCGCCTGCGAACCGGCGTCGCGGCGCGTGTTGATCGTCACCGTCTCCGGCACGTCGCCGGCAGACGCCTGGATCGCCACGTTCATGTGCAGATCGCCCAGCACGTCGGCGTCGTCGCTCAGCGTGACCGTGCCGAAGCCGAAGCCGTCGGCCGGATCGCGGTCGGTGGCGTCGGCCTCGAAGAGCACCGTCTGCGAAGCGCCCGGCGCGAGCGTGAAGCTCGACGGCGTGGCCGTCATCGTGACGTCGGCCGGTTCGGCGATGGCGATGTTCCAGGTCACCGAGCCCGAGGTGGGATTGGTGAAGGTGCGTTCGAAGCTGCAGTTCGCCGTGGCGATGCAGTTGCTCGAGTAGAGGCTGGCGAGGTTGAGCGAGCGCGGATCGCCGCCCTCGGCCGGGTTGGCGTCCTCGAAGTTCTCGGTGGTCTCGTCCATCACCAGGCCCGCGTTCGCGGCCAGGGCGACCTGCACGCGGCCGTTGCCGACGTCGAGCGGATCGGCCGGCGTGCTTTCGTTTTCCTTGACCAGGTCGGCGGTCTTGGCGGTCAGCATCAGCGCCGACTTGATCTCCATCGGCGACCACGTCGGACGCAGCGCGCGCAGCAGCGCGGCGGAACCGGCGTTGTGCGGGCTCGCCATCGAGGTGCCGGAGAGCAGGTTCACTTCCGTGCCGGCCACGTCGCCGAAGCCATCGGCCACGGCGGCCAGGATGTTGACGCCCGGCGCCGCGAGATCCGGCTTCAGCACGTCGAGCGCGGTGTTGGGGCCGCGCGAGCTGAAGTCGGCGACGACGTCCGCCTGCGCATTGGTCTGGCGCGTCTCGTCGGCGTCGATGCGCACCGTGGCCGTGGGATTGGCCGCGATGTAGTCGGACAGATCCTGGCCGATGTCGCGGCGGATCATCACCGAGGGAATGGTGATGTCGGGCACGTCGAGGCCGCCCTGGATGATGGGCGCACCGGGGTTCTGGTTGCGCACGATGACGGCGGTGGCGCCCGCCGCCTGCGCGTTGCGCACCTTGACCACGAAATCGCAGCCGCCGCGCAACACCAGCGCGATCTTGCCGGTGAAGGCGCCGGCCGCGAAGGCGGCGCAGGCGGTTTCGTTGGCGGCATCGATTACGGTGGCGCTGGCGATGTCGTCGACGATGTCGGTCGACACATCGAGGCCCGAGCCCTGCACGTAGGCGATGTTCTGCAGTTCCGGCGGCGTGGTCGGGCCGGTGACGCTGACCCCGGCCGTGAAATCACGGTTGTGCGTGGTGGCGGCGGTGGTGCTGGTCCAGGGTTCCTGGTGACCGAGGGTTTCCGGCTCCGGGCCGTCGTTGCCGGCCGAGGCGGCGATGTAGATGCCGGCGTCGGTGGCGGCCAGGAAGGCTTCGGACACGAAGTCGTTGTACGGGTCGTCGCCGCCGCCGATCGAGAAGTTGATGACGTCCACGCCGTCCTCGATCGCCTGCTCCACCGAAGCGGCGGTCGCATCCTGCGGGCACTGGCCCTGGCCCGTCGACGTGATGGTGTAGCAGGCGTCGTAGGCGATGATGTTGGCGTGCGGCGCGACGCCCGAGATCGGCAGTTCGACGGACGACAGGAAATCGACTTCGATCGGGTTGCCGGCCACCGTGCTGGCGGTGTGCGAGCCGTGGCTGTTGTTGTCTTCGGGCGAGGCTTCCTCGGTGACGTCGGCTTCGCCGTCGACGAGGTCGAAGACGAAGTCGTAGGCGCCGATCAGCTTGTCGTTGCAGAAGCCCGCGTTGGTGGCGCAGTAGCCGAGGAAGGTGCCCGTGCCCAGCGGATTGGTGTGGGTGAAGGCGCCCGTGGTGGCCGCGAACGAGGGATGGTTCGAGTTGATGCCGGTGTCGATGATGCCGACGGTGACGCCTTCGCCGAGGGTGGCGGTGCCGGTGGCGCTGCCGTCCCAGATCGCGGGCGCGCCGATCAGGCCGGGGCCCACGTCGGTGTCGAGCGGTTGCGCCAGCACCGGCTGCACGCGCGCCACGCCGGGCAGCGCAGCGATGCGTTCGGCTTCGGCGTCGGAGATTTCGATCGAGAAACCGTTGAGCGCCTTGGTGAAGCTCATGCGCGGCACGATGCTGCGGCCGAGCGTGGCCGAGACGCTTTGCAGCGTCTGCGACTGCTGCTGGCGCAGACGGGCTTCGTGCATCGCGGCATTGCTGCCGTTGAGATCCAGAGGCGCATGCGGGTCGAGCCCGCCGCGGCCGCGCAGGTGCTCGACCACCGCAGGTTCTTCGAGGCGCACGAAGTAGCGGCCCGTGGGCATGCCGACGCGGCGCGCGCCGACGCGCTGCCCGATTTCGAGTCCCTTGTCGTTGTCCTTGCGCACCTGCACGCGCGGCGGCATCTGCGCACGCGAAGCGCGCTTGGCGGCGGCGGTGTCGCGCATTTGCTTGGCGAGCCAGCCCGGCGGATGTTGGAGCCCCGAGTCGGGACGGTGTGCGCTGGAACCGGCGGCGAAAACGAGGCCGGCGAGGCCTGCCGCGAGCAGCGACTTGCGGTCGTATTTCAGCATGTTGATCCCCGATGCACGGCGTGCGCTGACTCGCAGCCGTCTTCCTTTCAGATTTCCGCGGGCGCCATGCGGCGGCCCGGTCCCTTGCGATCGCTACCCCGCGATCGGGGCCCACCATAGAAGAGGCCGGGTCGCAGACGCAACCGCGACGAGGCGAGCCGATGCGAGGCGGAGCCGTTAAGCTTTCGCCCCCGTCCGGAGATCGCGATGAGCCTGATGTTGCTGTGCCGCCCGGGCTTCGAACCCGAGTGCGCCGCCGAAATCGCCGATGCCGCGGCGCAGGCCGGAGCCTCGGGCTATCCGCGCACGGAGCGCGGCAGCGGCCAGGTGATCTTCGAGGATGAAAGCGGCGCGGCGAACGCCGTGCCCTTCGCCGCGCTGATCTTCGCGCGCCAGAAACTGGAAATGATCGCGGAGCTGCGCGCGTTGCCGGCGCGCGATCGCGCCGGCCCGATGCTCGCCGCGCTCGAAGGCCGCGCCGAGCGCTTCGGCGAATTGCGCGTCGAGCATCCCGATTCGGACGAGGCGCGTCCGCTGGCGGGCCTGGCGCGCAGCTTCGGCAATGCCCTGCGTCCGGCGCTGCGCAAGGCCGGCCGCCTCACCGCGCAGGACGACGCGCGTCTGCCGCGCCTGCACGTGGTGTTCCTGGCCGGCGATCACGCGGTGCTGGCGCGCAGCGATCCGCACGACTCCTCGCCGTGGCCGGGCGGCATCCCGCGCCTGCGCCTGCCGGCCGAGGCACCGAGCCGCTCGGCACTCAAGCTCGAGGAAGCGCTCGTCACGCTGCTGCGGCCGGACGAGCGCGAGCGCTGGCTCAAGCCCGGCATGCGCGCCGCCGACCTGGGTGCCGCGCCGGGCGGCTGGAGTTGGGTGCTGGCGCGCAGCGGCGTGCAGGTCACCGCCATCGACAATGGCCCGCTGGCCGATACCGCGCTCGCCACGGGCCTGATCCGCCACGTGCGGGCCGACGGCTTCACCTGGCAGCCCGCGCAGGCGCTCGACTGGATGGTCTGCGACATGGTCGAGCAACCGCGCCGCGTGACGGCGCGCATGGCCGAATGGTTCGCCCAGGGCTGGTGCCGGCGCGCCATTTTCAACCTGAAGCTGCCGATGAAGAAGCGCTACGCCGAGGTGCGTGCCGATCTTGCCGATTTCGTGCTGCGCTGCGAGAACGCCGGCGTGCCGGTGGGCTGGCGGGCGCGGCAGCTCTATCACGATCGCGAAGAAATCACCGTTTTCGCCAGCGCACGAAGCTGAACGCGCCGGACCGGTCCAGCTGACATGAAAACGGCGCGGCCACGGTGTTAGGCTCGCCGCTCTTCACTGGGGTTGGTTGGGGAGTTCCCATGTCGCACCGAGTCACCCGGCCGCTGTTCGCGGCTTCCCTGCTTCTGCTGGGCGCCTCCGCGGCGCAGGCGCAGACCAGCGATCTGCTGATCAGCGAGTACATCGAAGGCGCGAGCTTCAACAAGGCGATCGAGATCTACAACGGCACCGGCGCCGCCGTGGATCTGACCACCGGACAATATCGCCTCGAACTTCATGTCAATGGCGCCGCAGCCGCCAGCCAGAGCGTTGCGCTCACCGGCACCCTGGCGAACGGCGCGGTGCTGGTGTTTTGCAACTCCGGCGCCGTGGCGGACATCCTGAACGACTGCGACGTGCAGAACAACACGGTCATCAACCACAACGGTGATGATGCGTTCGTGCTGCGCAAGGGCAGCGCGAGCATCGGCACGGGCACCATCGTCGATTCGATCGGCGCCAACACGGGCGACCCGGGCACGACCTGGGGCACCGGCGACTTCACCACCCAGGACCACACGCTGCGCCGCCAAGCGACTGTCTGCACCGGCGATGTCGTCATCAACGATGCCGTCGATCCGTCCGTGCAATGGAACAGTTTCCCCGTTGGCACGC
Source organism: uncultured Aquimonas sp. (assembly GCA_946481615.1). The sequence continues at coordinate 4,782 of CAMLOR010000066.1, read as the reverse complement.
ACGACGGCCTCGAAAGCCATACCGAGAGCTGCACGCCGACGCTTTCGATCGACGATGTCAGCCAGGCCGAAGGCGACGGCGCGACCAGCACCTACACCTTCACGGTGACGCTGACCACCGCCGCCAGTGGCGCTTTCACGGTCGACTACACGACGCAGGACGGAACCGCCCAGGACGACAATCCGGGCACCGAGGACGAGGATTACCTCGCAGCAGCCGGCACGCTCAATTTCGCCGGCACCGACGGTGAGAGCCACACCATCGAGGTGACGGTCAACGGCGATACCGAGGAAGAGACCGACGAAGCCTTCGACATCGTACTGTCGAACATTTCGTTGGCGGGCGTCGTGCTGGACGCCACCAACGGCTCGGGCACCGGCACGATCGAGAACGACGACGTGGCCACGCCGACGCTCACCATCGACGACGTCTCGAAGAACGAAGGCAGCGGTGGTGGCACCACGACCTACACGTTCATCGTGTCGCTCAACGCGGCGGCCGGTGCGGGCGGCGTGACCTTCGACATCGCCACCGCGGACGGGACGGCGATCGGCGGTGGCGACGACTTCGCCACCAATTCGCTCACCGGCCAGACCATTGCGGCCGGCAACACCAGCTACAGCTTCGACGTGACCGTCGATGCCGACGACGACATCGAGACCGACGAAACGTTCGCCGTGGACGTCTCCAACGTCACCGGCGCCATCATCGGCGATGCCCAGGGCACGGGTACCATCCTGAACGACGACGCGCCGATCTTCGAGATCAATGAGATCCAGGGCCCCACGGCGTTCTCGCCGATCGTGACCGATCCGAATCCGAACGACAGCACCATCGTCGGCGGCGTGCAGGTGAAGGTGGTCGGCGCCGTGGTCACGGCCGTCACGCGGGTCGTCGGCGTGGACGGCTCGCCGGCCGATCAGAACGGCTTCTTCATGCAGTCGACCGATGCCGATGCCGACGCGGACCCGCTGACCTCCGAAGGCATCCTGGTCTTCACGGGCAGCGATCCGACGGTGAACGTGGGCGACGTGGTGACCGTGGTCGGCGAGGCGCAGGAGCGCTTCTCGCAGACCCAGATCTCGACCAGTGTCGCCGGCAGCAGCGTGACCGTCACCACGCCAGGCCCAGTCGCCATGCCCACGGCGGTGGAATTCAGCAGCACCAGCGGCATTCCCTCCACCGATCCGGCCGATCTGAGCTGCCCGGGCACCGGTCCGGGCACCGGCAACAATGCCCACACCAACTTCGAGTGCTTCGAAGGCATGCGCGTGTCGATGCCGGAGGCGGTGATTTCCGCCGCCAACCAGCGCCGCGCCAGCGACCTGTTCGCGGAAGCCTACGTGACGCCCTACGGCAACCGCTCGCGCCGCGAGGAAGGCCTGGTGTTCCCGCTCGCGCTCGAAGCCGGCAACACGGCCGCCGGCCAGTGGGACGGCAACCCGGAGCTGTTGGAAATCGACCTCGACGAAGCCGGCCTGGCCAACACCGAACTCACCGCCGGCAGCACCTTCAGCGCCAGCGGCGTGATCGGCTTCTCCTTCGGCGACTACGAGTTCTATCCGACCAGCTTCACGCCGCTCGTCACCAAGACCGTGCCCGAAGCGGTGATGGCTTCGGCCGGCGGCGACGAGATGACCGTCGGCACCTTCAACATGCAGCACCTGTGCGACGACCCGGTCGACGACGGCTGCGAACGCGATACGCCGGTGTCGACCGCTCCCTTCACCTACGCCGACAAGCTGCGCAAGGTGTCGGCCTACGTACGCACCGTGCTCAATTCGCCGGACGTACTGGGCGTGCAGGAAGTGGACGAGCTGAGCACGCTGGCCGACCTCTCCTCGCGCATCGTCGACGAGGGCGGCCCGGCGTATCAGACCTTCCTGGCGGAAGGCGACGACGTGGGCGGCATCGACGTCGGCTTCATGGTGCGCGCCGACCGCATCACCGGCGCCAGCGTCGAGCAATTCCTGAAGGGCGCGACCTGGCCCGACCCGAACGGCCCGGAAATCCTGCACGACCGTCCGCCGCTGCTGCTGAGCGGCACCTTCAACGGCGTGCATCCGTTCGCGGTGCTGAACAACCACACCAAGTCGATCGGCAACGTCGACGGCACCGGCCCCGCGGCCGAGCGCGATCGCGCCAAGCGCTTCTGGCAGGCGCGCGACATCGCCAACCTGGTGCAGCAGTTCCAGACCGCGACCGGTCCGTTCGCGGGCGAAGGCACCGACACGGTGCCGCTGATCCTGGTCGGCGACTACAACGCCTTCGAGTTCAGCGACGGCCATGTCGACGTGATCGGCCTCATCTCGGGCATCTACGACGATGCCGCCAACGAGTGCAACGCCACCCTGTCCGGCCCGCCGGGCACGGAGACCTGCAACCTCGGCGCCAACATCGTCGATCCGCCGCTGTACGACACGGTGCTGTCGGTGCCGGCGCACGAGCGCTTCTCGTACCTGTTCACGCAGGACTTCAACGCGGTGCAGGGTTCGGACGACCGCGACGTGCCGGCCGGCCAGACCATCGACCACGTCCTGCTGGCGCGTAGTGCGCAGGGCTTCTTCCTGGGCGGCGACTACGGCATCGGCAACAACGCCGCGGCCACCGAGACCAATCGCGCCGTGCCGCCCGTGGAGCCGCCGCTTCCGGCGCCCCTCGTCCCGGCCAGCCCGATCCGCGCTTCGGACCACGACGGCTACGTCGCCTACCTCGACTTCGACTGCGAGAACAATGCGACGCTGAACCCTGACAGCGACACCGTCTGCGGCATGCTCGACAACTGCCCGAACGACGCCAACGACGATCAGGCCGACGGCGACGGCGACGGCGTGGGCGATGCCTGCGACGTCAACAACGTGCCGGTGGCCACCGACGACGCCACCACCGTGGCCGAAGGCGGCACCGTCACCACCGTGAACGGGGCAGCCACCACCGTGCAGGGCAACGACACCGACGCCGAGGACGGCGTGCCGGGCGGCAACGTCACGATCGGAACGAATCCGGCCAACGCCTCGGCCTTCCTGCTCAATTCGGATGGCACGTTCTCGTACACGCACAACGGCGGCGAGACCACGACGGACAGCTTCACCTACACCGTGGTCGACAGCGACGGCGCGGCGTCCAACGTCGCGACGGTGACCATCACGATCACCGGCACGAACGATGCGCCGGTCGCCGTCAACGACACCGTCACCGTCGGCGAAGGCGGCACCGCCACCACCGTCAACGGCGCGGCCACCACCGTGCAGGCCAACGACACTGACGCCGAGGACGGCGTGCCGGGCGGCACCGTCACCGTGGGCACGGGCCCGGCCAACGCGTCCGCCTTCACGCTCAACGCCGACGGCACGTTCTCCTACACGCACGACGGCGGCGAAACCACGACCGACAGCTTCACCTACACGGTGGCCGACAGCGGCGGTGCAACCTCCGCCACCGCCACGGTGAACATCACCATCACGTCCGCGAACGACGCGCCGGTGATCAGCGACGTGGCCGCCACCGGCACCGCCGAAGACACGGGCACGACGGTCAACTTCACCGTTTCGGACGTCGACAGCGCCGTGACCTGCGCGAACGTGACGGGCGCTTCGTCGAACGACGCGGTGCTCGCCGACGCCGCCATCGTCGTCGCCGGCGCGGCGCAGGCCTGCACCGCGACGCTGACGCCGGTGGCCGACGCCAACGGCAGCAGCACCGTCACGCTGACGGTGACCGACGGCACGCTGACCGGCAGCGACGTTTTCGTGCTGACGGTGGCCGCGGTCAACGACGCACCGTCGTTCGCGGCGCTGCCGGTCAGCACCACGTCGAACGAGGATGCCGGTGCGCGCACGGTGGCAGCCTTCGCCACGGGCATCAGCGCCGGCCCGGCCAACGAAGCCGGCCAGTCGCTGACCTTCACCGTGACCGCCAACAGCAACCCGGCGCTGTTCTCGGTGGCGCCCGCCATCGCGGCCGACGGCACGCTCACCTACACCGCGGCGGCCAACGCCAACGGCACGGCCACCATCACCGTGGAGCTGAGCGACAACGGCGGCGGCACCGACACCTCGGCGCCGCAGAGCTTCGACATCGTGATCGCGGCGCAGGCCGATTCGCCGGCCTTCGCGGGCGACCCGTACTCCTTCGAGGTGGTCGCGCTGTCGCCGGCCGGCACTTCGATCGGCACGGTCGCGGCAACGGATGTCGACGCCGGCGACACGCTGAGCTACTCGATCAACACCTCGAGCGCGCCAGGCGCGGTGCAGATCGACGCGCAGACGGGCGAGATCACGGTGGTGCAGCCGGCGTTGCTGATCGAGAGCGCCTCGCCGCTGCTGCTGACGGTGCGCGTGGTGGACTCCACCAACCGCGCCGACATCGCCAACGTCACGATCGAGATCACCGCAGCCCTGGGCGAGGAAATCTTCGCCAACGGCTTCGAGGACTGACGCGAGGATCGCCTAGGCGAAAGCAAAAACCCCCGCTTCGGCGGGGGTTTTCTTTTGCGGCCATCTGCGGCGGGACGCGGGGGCGCTCGGGGGTTCGGGGATGGGTTTCGCCGCCCGCGCTGCGCGCGGGTGCCCTCCGGTCGCCGGGGGTTTTCCATTGCACTTCCGTGTGCAATGGAAAACGGCCGGCATCCCTGCCGGCCCCCACTTCGTGGGCCTGATCCGTCGACCTGCGGCGGCTTCACACATCCCCGAACCCCCGAGCGCCCCGCGTCCTCCGACCCTCGCTGCGGTTCGTGCGTGTAGAGCTGCCACGCAACTCCGTCATTCCCGCGCAGGCGGGAAT
>CAMLOR010000065.1 GCA_946481615.1 uncultured Aquimonas sp. | reverse complement strand
TGGCGCACGGTGTTGGTGATGATCTCCTGCGCGCAGCGCAGCAGCACCTGCGCGCGCGCGGGGTCGTCCACCGCCAGCTGCGCCGGCAGGTCGAGCCGGATGTCGAGCGAGGGCACGCCGTCGATCAGCGCGTTGAGCGCCTCGGTCAGATCGATGGCATCGTCCTCGCGCAGCTGGCTCACGGCCTCGCGCACGTCGGAGAGCAGCAGCTTGGCGAGCGATTGCGCCTGCCGCACGTGTTCCTGCGTGCGGCCTTCGGAAAGATGCGTGGCCACTTCCAGGTTGAGGCTCAGCGCCGTCAGGTGGTGGCCGAGCAGATCGTGCAGCTCGCGCGAGATGCGCAGGCGTTCGCCCAGGCGCGTGCTCTCGGCGAGCAGCGCGCGCGTGGCGCGCAGCTCGGAATTGATGCGGCGCTGCTCCTCGCGCGCCTCGGCCTGCTGGCGCGCGATGTAGCCGGTGACGAAGGCGACGGTCGCGTAGCCGATGTAGAAGGTGGTCTGCAGCAGCGCCTCGACGATGCTGAATTCCGGCCGGCCCAGGAACACCGGCATCAGGCCCAGATGCTGGATCACGAGCCACGCCACGCCGATGCGCAGCGGCAACAGCCACGGCAGGATGCCCGCGATCACCAGCAGCAGGCCGCCGCCCAGGCCCGAATCGCTGAAATGGCTCACCGCGATGGCGCAGGCGGTGATCGCGAACAGCACCGCCAGATCGAACGGCCGGCCGAAGCCGCGCCCGAGGCGCCGCGTCAGCAGCCAGTAGCCGACACCGAAGGTGACATAGGACAAACGCCAGGCCAGCAGGTCGTAACGGCTCAGCCCTTCACTGAAATACCACGTGTTGAACACCAGCGGGATGCCCACGCAGCCCCAGGTGAACAGGCCGGCGTAGCGCAGCAGCTGGGTATGGGTGAGGCGCGCGAGCATGGCGGCATGATAGGCCGCCGTATAGGCCGGGCAACATGCCCAAGGTCATGCGGCGTCCAGCGGATTCAGCGCCGATCGTGCAGGAAAGGCGCGATTTCCCGCTTCCAGAGCGTGTAGCCCGCGGGCCCCAGGTGCAGGCCGTCTTCGACGAAAAGCTCCGCGCGCGGTGCGCCCTGCGCATCGAGCATGGGCGTGAAGACGTCGATGAAGGCCACGCCTTCGCGCGAGCCGGCCATTCGCGCGAGCCGCGCGTTGGCATCGCGCTGTGCCTCGATCAGCGCGATGCGCGCGGGGCTGGGCTTGATCGCGATCACCGCAATGCGCGGGCGTGAAGGAAGGTTCCGCACGGTGTCGATGAAAGCCGCGAAGTCGTCTTCCACCTGCCGGGGCGTGCGGCCTTCGGCGAGGTCGTTGTCGCCCGAATAGAGCACGACGAGGCGCGGCTCGTGCTTCGCCAGCAGGCGCTCCGCATGCTGCGTGGCATGCCGCAGCTCCGAGCCGCCGAAGCCGCGGTTGAGCACCGGCACGCCCGGGAAATCCGCGGCGAGCGTGTCCCACAGACGGATCGAGGAACTGCCGACGAAGACGACGGCGCCGGGTTGCGCGGGCTGGTCGTCGAAGGCTGCGATCTCGGATTCGAAGGGCGCCTGTGCCGTGGCGATGCACGACCAGAGCAGAAGCAACACGAACACCGCCAGCCGTCGTCCCCGCGAAGGCGGGGACCCAGGTGCGGCGCGTTCCGAAGGTCCTCGCACCTGGATTCCCGCCTGCGCGGGAATGACGGGCGAACGTCGTCCCCACGAAGACGGGGACCCAGGTGCCGTGCGTTCCGAAGTTCTTCGCACCCGGATTCCCGCCTGTGCGGGAATGACGATGGGGCTCATGGCAATCGTTCCTCGGTCTTCGCATCGAAGCGATGCACCCGCGACGGATCGTAGCCCAGCACCACGCGCGCACCGGGCTCCGGCAGATCCGAGGGCGGCACGCGCGCGACGATGGCGGTGTCGCCGCTGCGCAGATGCAGGAAAGCCTCGTTGCCCAGCGGCTCCACGGTTTCGAGCACGCCCTCGATCCGCCCTGCCCCGCTGCCGCCCAGCGCCAGATGCTCCGGCCGCAGGCCGAGCACCGTGTCGCCTTCGCGCAGGAAATTCATCGCCGGGCTGCCGAGGAAGCCGGCCACGAAGATGTTCGCCGGCCGTTCGTACAGCGCCATCGGCGTGTCGATCTGCTGGATGCGGCCGTCGCGCAGCACCACGATGCGCTGGCCCAGCGTCATGGCCTCGATCTGGTCGTGCGTCACGTACACCATGGTCGCGCCCAGCGCGCGATGCAGACGCGCGATCTCGGTGCGCATGCCCAGGCGCAGCTTCGCATCGAGATTGGAAAGCGGCTCGTCGAGCAGGAACACGGCCGGTTCGCGCACCAGCGCGCGGCCGAGCGCGACGCGCTGGCGCTGGCCGCCGGAGAGCTCCTTCGGCAGCCGCTGCAGCATATCGCCAAGGCCCAGCATCTGCGCGGCCTGCGCGATGCGCGCCTCGATCTGCGCCGCCGGCAGCTTGCGCAGCTGCAGTCCGAAGGCGAGGTTCTGCGCCACCGTCATGTGCGGATAGAGCGCGTAGTTCTGGAACACCATCGCGATGTCGCGGTGCTTGGGCGGCACCTCGTTCACCACGCGCCCGCCGATCAGCAGCTCGCCCGAGGTGATCGATTCGAGCCCCGCGATCATGCGCAGCAGCGTCGACTTGCCGCAGCCCGAAGGCCCCACCAGCACCAGCAGCTCGCCGTCGGCGATGTCGAAGCTCGCCTCGGCCACGGCCACGTGGCCGTTCTCGTAGCACTTGTGCACCTGCCGCAATCCGACGCTCGCCATCCGCCCTCCGGCTTTCCGCCCGCCCGCTGCCGCGCTATCCTGCCATGAAAACGTTTCCAGACGGTCAGGGCCGCACCGATGAACAAGTTGCCATCCTTCCCCGCCGACTTCGTCTGGGGCAGCGCCACCTCCGCCTACCAGATCGAAGGCTCGCCGCTGGCCGACGGCGCCGGCCCCAGCATCTGGCAGCGTTTCGCCGGCACGCCGAAGATGATGGTCAACGGCGACACCGGCGACGTGGCCTGCGATCACTATCGCCGCTTCCGCGAGGACGTGGCGATGATGCGCGACCTCGGGCTGAAGGCCTACCGCTTCAGCATCTCGTGGAGCCGCATCCTGCCCGAAGGCCGCGGCCGCCTGAACGAGGGCGGGCTGGGCTTCTACGAGCGGCTCGTCGACGAGTTGCTCAAGCACGGCATCGAACCGAACGCGACGCTGTTCCACTGGGACCTGCCGGCCGCGCTCGACGATCGCGGCGGCTGGCTGAATCCCGACATCGCCGACTGGTTCGCCGATTACGCCACGGTGATGTTCGAGCGCCTCGACGGCCGCGTGAAGATGTGGGCGACGCTCAACGAGCCCTGGGTCGTCACCGACGGCGGCTATCTGCACGGCGCGCTCGCCCCCGGCCACCGCAACTTCTACGAGGCGCCGATCGCCTCGCATCATCTGATGCGTGCGCACGGCAAGGCGGTGCAGGCCTACCGCGCGGTGGGCAAGCACCGCATCGGGCTCGTCGTGAACATCGAGCCGAAGTATCCGGCCTCGCAATCGGCCGCGGATCTCGCCGCGACGCGACGCGCCGAGGCTTACATGAACCGGCAGTACCTCGACCCGGCGATCCATGGCCGTTATCCGCCGGAACTGAAGGGCATCTTCGGCGCCGCCTGGCCGGAATGGCCCGCGCAGGATTTCGCCACGATCCGCCAGCCGCTGGATTTCATCGGCGTGAATTACTACACGCGCAACGTGGTGAAGCACGACGAGGCGCAGTGGCCCCTGCAGGCCTCGCCCGTGAAGCAGACCCAGGCCACCTACACCGAGACCGGCTGGGAGGTGTTCCCGCAGGGCCTCACCGACACGCTGGTATGGCTCAAGCGCGAGTACGGCGATCTGCCGATCTACATCACGGAGAACGGCTCGGCCTTCTACGATCCACCGAACGCCGCCGACGGCGTCATCGACGACCCGCTGCGCGTCGACTACCTGAAGAAGCATCTCAACGCCGTGCGCGCCGCCATCGGCCGGGGCGTCGACGTGCGCGGCTACTACGCGTGGTCGCTCATGGACAACCTCGAGTGGTCGCTCGGCTTCTCCAAGCGCTTCGGCCTCGTGCACGTCAACTTCGAGACTCTGCAGCGCACTCCCAAAGCGAGTGCGCGGCTTTATTCGCAGATTGTCGCTTCGAATGGGGCCTGTCTGGACTGAGTAACCGTCTTGCGCGTCAAGCGCAGGCGGCTGGGAAGTGAGCCATGCGCTGGTCGCGGACCAAGGCGGGACGCTCTTGCTCTTGCCCGGGGGCGACTGCAAGAGCGTCCGCGGCCTCGCTGCGCGGGGTTCGCTACGGTCGGCCGGGGCTTTTCGACAGGACATCCATGTCCTGACGAAAAGGGCCGGACTCCTGTCCGGCCCCGGCTTCGCCGGCCTGTCAGTCCGACCTCCGCCCGCTGCCACAGTCGCCCACGGGCAAGAGCAAGAGCGTCCACCCACCGACGCGGCACGTCGGACGCGGGGGCTCTCGCCTTTTCGGAGATGTGTGGACCGCCGGAGGTCGGCGGATCAGGCCCACGCAGTGGGGCCGGCACGGATGCCGGCCTTTTTCCATTGCACATGGAAGTGCAATGGAAAAACCCCGCCGACCGGAGGGGACCCGCGCGAAGCGCGGGCGGGAACGTCATCTCCGAAAAGGCGAGAGCCCCCGCGTCCCCGCGAAGCCTGCTCTAAAGCTCCAACGCAACCTCAACCGGCACTTTGCGGATCACGAGTTCCCCATCGCGCCATTCGAGCGGCGATTTCTTCGGAAGTTTCGGTGCCTGCTCCAGGGGCCAGGCGATCACGAGGCCGCCCGAGGGCACGCGGATGCCTTCGCGTATCGTGAGGTGCACGCGGCTGCCTTCGCGCCGCAGGGTGTAATCGAGTGTGCCGTAGGGCGTGCGCAAGCCGGCGATGCCGGTGCCCTCGCCTTCGAGCCATGACGGCAGCACGCCCGCGGCAAGCACCAGCGCGCGGTCTTCGGCGCGTTCGTAGGCGAACAGATCGAGCGTGCTGCGGATGAAGTCCGAAGCTACCCAGCCGTGCGGCATGTCGCCGATGAAGCGCGGTTCGCGCTCGGCGCGGCCCACCACTTCGGCCCATTGGTTCCAGGCCGCCGGACGCCGGTCCTCGAAGAAAAACGCGATCGCCTCGTGCGCGCGTTCGCGCCAGCCCAGCCGCACGAAGGCGGCGACGTTGCGCCACTCGTAGGGCGTGTAGGCCTGCCACTCGCGCTTGCGGTCGCGGCGTTCCACGAACTCGCGCCAGTAGCGCTCGAAAGTGGCCTGCACGCGCGCTGCCGGCAGATGCGGCAACTCGCCGCCCGGCGACAACGCAATGGTTGTGGAGGTCGCGTCGAAATCACCGAGATCGGCGGCACCCGGGATGAAATCGATGCCGCGCGCCGCCCCCGTTTTCTCGATCGATGCCAGGATGTCGGCGCGGAACGCATCGCGCTCGCCGGCCAGCCACTTCGCCTCGTTGGCGCGCCCGAGGATCTGCGCCAGCGACAGCGCGCTCTTGTACCCGATCAATCCCCAGAAATTGTCCCAGTGCGAGTACGCGGGTTTGGCCGAATAACCCTCGTGGCTGATCGAGGGCGGCAGCAAGCCGTAGCGCTCCGTGCCCTGATTTTCCGGCGTGCGCTCCTTGGCGCGCAGCGAGTCCAGATAGCGCGCGGCCGATTGCACGCGTGGCCACATCGCCTCGGCCAGCGACAGATCGGCGGTGTAGCGCACCGCCTCCGCCACCAGGAACAGGAATTCGCCGTGGCTGTCGTTCTCCGGCACCGGGTCCGAGCCACGCGCATCCACGCAGCACGGCACCTTGCCGTCGCGGAATTGATAGGGCGCATACCACTTCAGGAAATCGATCGCGGCATCGCTGCGGCCCATGCGCAGCAGCGCCTCGGAAGTCATCGCGCCGTCGCGGATCCACGAGCGCGCATACGAGCGCGTGCCGGGACGGATCTGCACGCCGTCGCGGTTCACCAGCACGTGCGCGAGGGCCGTGCGCAGCGTGTCGGCGAGCGCGCGCTGCGAGGCCGGCACGCGCAGCGTCACGCCGTCGAGCGCGGCGTGCCAGGCCTTGGCCGCATCGTCGCGCAAGGCCTGCACGCGGTCCGCGCCACCACCCGCGCCGTGCGCACCGGCGAGCGGCACTTCGATCGCGATGCTGCGCGAGGCCCCGGGCGCCAGTTCGAGGTCGTAAATCCAGGCACCCGAGGCCAGCCCGGTGCCATCCTGCACCAGCGTGGCCGCAGGCGAACCGCCCTGCGCCAGATGCGCGGCGGCCATGCCGGCATCGAAGACGCTGGCGAAATGGCGCGTGGGTGCGTCGAGCGCGAACACGCGTTCGCGGCCGTCCACGCGCAGCTGCCGATCCGAGACGGCCAGCGAGTGGATCGGGCTCACGCCGCCGGGCGTGGTGAGGAACTGCACCGGCGGATTGACCTGGAACGGCTGCGCCACCAGCGCCAGCGACAACGTGCGCGGCTTCGCGCCGTCGTTGCGCAGCACGTAGCGTGCGATCAGGCGCGCATCTTCGCGCGTGCCGGCGGCGAAGGCTTCGATGTCGAGCGTCCACGCGCCGTTGCCGTCGCATCCCGAGCGCGCCTGCCGCCATCGCACCTGCGGCATCGGCAGATAACCGTCCGGCAGCGATTGCGTGATCGCGGCTTCCGGCCAGCTCGTCAGCTGCGGCGAAGCGGCGTCGCAGCCGGTGGCATCGAGCACGAAGGGCTGCATCGAGAAACCGCCGCGGCCGACTTCCAGCGCGCCGTCCTCCGACAACAGCCCGCTGTCGGCGCCGCCGTCGATGCCGACCACCGTCCAGTAAGTCTGCTGGCCACTGAAGCCGCGCGGGAACAGCGACGGACCTTCGCGCAATGCGATGGCTTCGACGAAGCCGTTGACCGTCGCGCCGAAAGCCAGGTTGCGCACGTCGAGGCGGCGCAACCCGTAGCCGTTTTCCTGCTCGCCGGCCTGCAGCGTCAGGCGCAGCCAGCGCGACTCGGCCTCGCCCAGCCGCAGCCAATCGGTGCCGCCGTTGCCCTGAGTCACCGCGAGCGCATCGTTCCAGTGCACGCCGTCGTCGGACAGCTGCACGGTGTAAGCCGTGGCCGCGAGGCCGGGCAGCCAGTCGAGTACGAGACCGCCGAATTCGCGCGGCGCGCCGAAATCCAGCGTGAGGGTCTGTTCGCCACCTTCCTGCGTGCGCCACGGCGAAGCGCTCACCGGGTCGGCGACCTTGCCGGCGCCATCGCCGGAAGAAGCCTTCGCTTTCGGCGCCGGCCACGCCGCCGGCGGCGGCGTACGTTCGACCAGGCGAAGATTGTCGATGCAGAACGAACCGCGCCCCCCCTCGTTCGCATACACGGTGAATTCGACGAACTGCGTCCTGCGCAGCGTCTTGTCCTGCAACGGGCCCCAGGCCGGCACGATCTGGCGCTTCTTGTAGGCGAGCGGCGTCCACTCGGCGGGAAACACGGTCTTCGGCCGCGCCACCCACCAGACGTTCTCGCCGCTTTCGTCGATCAGCTTGAACTCGAACTGGTTGGCGGGGCCGGTGCCGCGGTGGTCGAAACGGAATTCGAAATCGGGCGGGAATTCGAGCGGGATCGCGCGCCGCATCGCGGCGTGCCCGGAGACGCCGCGGAAGTCGTAGTCCAGGCACACGCCCTTGTCCTGCTGGCTGTCGACGGCGCGCAGCGTGGAGAAGACCTGGTCGGACGCCGACGCCGTCCACAGCGAAGGTTCCTCGAAATCGTCCAGCACGCGCGGTTCCTGCGCGGCGACCGGCAAGGCGCAGAACAGCAACCAGGCGATCCTCATCCCTTCACGCTCCCGAGCAGCAGTCCCTGCAGGTAATAGCGCTGCAGCCCGAGGAAGAGCAGCAGCACCGGCAGCACGGTGAGCACGGCGCCGGCCATCATCATCTCGTTGTCCTGCACGTGCTCGCGCGAAAGGTTCGACAGCGCCACCGGCAGCGTGTGCAGTTCGCTGTCGGAAAGCACGATCAGCGGCCACATGAAATCGTTCCAGCTCGCGAGAAAGGTGAATGTGGCGAGCGTCACGAGAATGGGCACGAGCAGCGGCAGCACGATGCTGCGGAAGATGCGCCATTCCGACGCGCCGTCGATGCGCGCGGCCTCCAGCAGTTCGTCCGGCAGCCCGCGCGCGTACTGGCGCACCAGGAAAATGCCGAACACGCTCGCCATCGCCGGCACGACGACGCCGGCATAGCCGTTGACGAGGCCCAGCCACTTCAGCATCAGGAACAGCGGCATCATCGCGATCTGCGCGGGGATCACCAGGGCCGCCAGCAGGCCGCGGAACAGGCGTTCGCGACCGGCGAATCGCAGCTTGGCGAAGGCGTAGCCGGCCAGCGTGTTGAGCAGCAGCGACAGCAGCGTGATGGCCAGCGCGATCGCCATCGAATTGACCATGTAGCCGCCGATGCCGATGCGCGCGAACAGCTCGCGGTAGTTGTGCAGCGTGGGTGCCTCGGGCAGCAGCGGCGGCGGCAGGGTGTTGGCCTCGCCCTCGGCCATGAAGCTCACCGACAGCATCCACAGCAGCGGCGCCAAGCTGAAGGCCGCGAAGCCGAGCAGCGCGCCGTTGACGAACACCTTCGGCCAGAAGCGCGCGTCGTTCACAACGCCTGCCTCGAACGGCCGAGACGCACCAGCAGCGCGGTCGCCGCCAGCATCAGCAGGAACAGCACGAAGGCCACGGCCGAAGCGCTGCCCAGGCGCCACCACTGGAAACCGTCGTCGTACATCAGGTACAGCACGCTGAGCGTGCTCTGCACCGGCCCGCCTTCGGTGATCACGTAGGGCTCGGCGAACAGCTGGAAATACCCGGCGGTGGTGAGGATGGCGACCATCAGCAACATCGGCATCAGCAGCGGCAGCGTGACGTGGCGGAACTGCTGCATGGCATTGGCGCCATCGATGCGCGCGGCCTCGTAAAGATCGCGCGGGACGGCCTGCAGCCCGGCGAGCAGGATGATCATGTTGTAGCCGAAGTTCTTCCACACCGCGAACAGGATGATCGTGGGCATGGCCCAGTGCGGATCGCCGAGCCAGTCGACGGGATCGATGCCCAGCTGCGCCAGTCCATGATTCACGAGGCCGTAGCGGGTGTGGAAGAGGTAGCGCCAGATCACCGCCACCGCCACCACCGTGGTGACCACCGGCGCGAACAGCGCGGTGCGGAAGAAACCCGAGGCGCGTGTCGCGGCCGAATCGAGCAGCAGCGCCGCGCACAACGACACCGCGATCGACAGCGGCACGCCGACGACGACGAAGTAGAGCGTGTTGCCGAGCGCCTGCCAGAACAGCGGGCGTTGCAGCAGCGCCGCGTAATTGTCGAGGGCGACGAAGCGCAGGTTGCCGGGATCGGCGAGCGCGTACAGGTCGAAGTCGGTGAGGCTGAGGAAAAAGGAGGCGGCGGCAGGCAGCAGGAAGAACACGCCGATCACCAGCAGCGCCGGCAGCACGAACAGCCAGGCCGCGCGCGGGGCGTTCATCGCGCGCCCTCCGCTGCGCGCTCCAGCATCCACCGGCGCTTCTCGAGGATGCGTTCCGCCCGCGCATCGAGCTCCTGCGCCGCGCCGGCCACGTCGAACTCCCCGTGCACCAGGCGCTCGGACACCACGCGCAGTTCCTGCGCGATCTGTTCCCACTCCGGCACCTTCGGCGTGGGCTTCACGCGCTCGAGCTGCTCGCGATATGCCGCGGCGTATTTGTCGCCGCCCAGCGCCGGATCGTCCCAGCTGCTGCGGCGCGGCGGCAGGTCGCCCAGCAGGCGATGGAATTCGCGCTGCACTGCGGGTTCGCTCAGATACTCGATCAGAGCCCAGGCCGCCTCCGGATGCCCGCCCCGCTTCGAAAGCACCAGGCTCGATCCGCCCGCGATCGACGCACCCGGTCCCTCCGGACCCGGCAACGGCGCCGTCGACCACGCATCGGCAAGCTCGGGCGGCAGACGCTTCTTGAACTCCGCGATGTTCCAGGGCCCGGAAACATAGAACGCGTAATAGCCGCGCCCGAACTCCACCCACACGTTGGAAATCTGCGTGTTGGTGACCTGCGGCGCCCAGCCGCGCGCGAACATCTCGGCATAGAAGGCCAGCGCGCGCTGCCCGCCCGGGCTGGAGAAGTTGCCGTGGCGGCCGCCGTCGCGCAGCGGCGCCTCGTCCTGCTGCAGCAGCAGCGCGAGCTGCGGTTCGAACTCGTTGAGCGGCAGCAGGATGGCGTAGCGCGAAGCGCCGACCTCCTGCTTGATCGCCGCCATCATCGCGCGCCACTCGCCCCAATCGCGCGGCGGATGGTCGTAGCCGAGTTTCGCCAGCACGTCGCTGCGGTAGTACAGAAGCCGTGTGTCGATGTACCAGGGCACGCCGTAGAGCGTGCCGTCGATGCGATTGGTGTCCCAGATGCCGGGGAAATAGTCGTCCTGGCGCACTTCGCGCGAGCCCGCCACGCGCGCGTCCAGCGGCTGCAGGGCGCCGAGTTGGGCGAACTCGGGAATCCAGGTGTTGCCGAGCTGGAACACGTCGGGCAACGCGTCGGAAGCGAAGGCCGTGAGCAGCTTGGCGTGCGCCGCCGTCCAGGCCAGGTTCTGCACCTTCACGCGCACGCCGGGATGGCGGCGCTCGAATTCCGGCAACAGGCGCAGCACGACTTCGCCTTCGCGGCCCATCGCCCAGAACTGCAGCTCCACGCGTTCGTCGCGCGGCGCTCCGGAACAGGCCGCCAACAGCAACGCGAACACCGCGCCGAGGGCGCGCATCACTCGCCCGCCGGCGTGTCCAGCCAACCGCCGCGGAAGCCCGCGCGCTGCAGGCCGCGGCGCAGGTGCGGGTTGCGCTTCATCACTTCCCACACCCGGCCATTGCGATGGTTCTGCGCCATGAGCAGGATCGGTCCCTGGTCGATGCCCAGCCACTGGTCGGCCACCCAGCCGAAACCCGGGATCACCTTGCCGAACTGCAGCGGCACATCGTAGACGAAGCTGCGGTTGAAGGAATCGTAGAAGCCGTATTTGCCGTAGATGTGCGGTGCATGGCTGGCATGCAGGTGCTGCACGGCGGGCACCACCACTTCGGGGGCGAACGGCAGCGATCCGAGCAGCGCGGTCGGCGCCAGCGTGCCGTCGTCGAACACGTCCTTTAGCCCCGCGCCGCGCGCGGAATAGCCGCGGAAGGTGCGCATGCGCTCGCCGAACATCTGGTGGAAGCCGCCGGGCCCGTCGCAGGCCGTCAGGCCCCATTCGTTCTCGCCGTAGCCGGTGAAGCCGGCGGGATTGGCGATCGCATACTCGCGCTGCGCCAGCGTCGCGCGCCGGCTGTTCTCGAAGTAGTCGATGTCCTTGCCGCGCATGTAATCGTCGCGGATGCCGCGGAAATCGACCCAGACATGCGAATACTGGTGGCCGAACATCGGCCCGAAGCCCAGGTGCGTCTGGCCGAAATACTCGCCCCAGCTCTCCTCGTAGGTCTTCGTCCACGCCTGCCAGGCGCTGGGCTCCACCGGATGCGTGGGCGACCCCAGCGCCAGCAGATAGACCAGCATGGCCTCGTTGTAGCCGCGCCAGTCGTGTTCGAGGAAGCCCTTCTCGGGATTCCAGCCCATCGAGATCAGTTCGCCGCGCCGTTGCAGCCAGCGCCAGTCGACGCGTGCGTAGATGCGTTCGGCCAGTTCGCGGATCTCGCGTTCCTCCGCCGTGTCCGCATCGAACCACGACTGCGCGAACAGCACGCCACCGAGCAGCAGCGCGGTGTCCACCGACGACAACTCGACCCAGCTCGCGAAGCGATGCCCCGTGTCGAGATGCAGGAAGTGATAGAAGAAACCGTGATGGCCCGTCCGGCCCGCGGCGGCCTCGCCCTGCGGCGCGTTCGCGAAGAAACGCAGCGTCGCCAGCGTGCGTCCGCGCGCCTGCTCGCGCGTGATCCAGCCGCGCTCCACGCCGATGGGATAGGCGGTGAGCGCGAAGCCCACCGCGGCGATGCTCGAGAACGGTTCGTCGTAGGGGAAGCGATCGGGCACCAGCCCCGTTTCCGCTCGTCCGGTTTCCCAGAAGAAATCGAAGGTGCGGCGTTCGATGTCGTCGAACACCGCAGGCAATGGATTGTCCGCCGTCGCCGTCCTGGCGGTCGCCGCGCCCAGCACGAGCGCGGCGACGATTCCGATGAACCTCACCAATTGAAGGACGCCGAGAGCTTGACCAGGCGCGGCGGATACGTCGTGCCAAGGCCGGTGCGCGCGCCGAAATTGGCGTTCGGACTGCCGGGGGTTCCGCGCCAGGTGTCGTAGTCGAGCCAGTTCTTGTGGTTGAACACGTTGAGCACGTCGGCGCGCAGGTTGAACCAGTAGCGATCGCCGAAGCGGAAATCCTTGCCCGCGGAAAGATCGAACTGCTTGAAGCCGATGGTGCCGTCCACTTCGAAGGCCTCGAAGAAGCAGTGGTCGGTGTCGACCACGTCGAAACAGTTCGTGGCGTCCTTCACCACCGGGCTCTCGATCGTGAACTTGGCCGAGAGGCGGATGTCCCAGGGCGCGTCGTAGATGCCCGTCATCACGAGGCGATGGCGCGGCACGCCGGTGGCGCGCTGCCAGTCGGCGTCGTCCAGGTTGGGATAGTCGAAGACGTAGTGCTCGTCGAAGGCGCCGGCGTTGCTGCGGTTTTCCTTGGCGTCGCTGTAGGTGTAGGCGATGGTCGTGCCCCAGCCCGACTCCTCGGTATAGGGCTTGTCGATCGCCACCAGCAACGCGTTGAGACGCGTCTCGATGCCGTTGTCGGCGATGATCAGTGTGCCGAAGCCCGGGATCGGATGGCCCCAGGGCTGGTGGCCCCACGTCGCCGTGGGCAGGTCGCGGAAGGCACCGTTGGGATGGCGGTTGCCGAGCGCGAACAGGATGCCGTCATGGCTTTCGACGTGCGAGAGCGTGACCGACGTGTTCCACGCGCCCCAGGTGTTGCGGATGCCGAGCGAGAACTGATCCGAGTACGGCGTCTTCAGATCGTTGTTCATCAGGTTGATTTCGCCGCCCAGGTTCGGATTGGCGGCCACCAGCGCCGCCAGCGTGGCGGGATCGAGATAGCTGTCGTTCCAGTCGCCGAGACAGGCGCCCTCGCCCGCCGTGCACGGGTTCGTCGGCGTGTTGAAGTTGAAGGTGTAGGACGGGAACGTGCCCTTGGACTGTTCGAGCGCGAGGTAGTCCCACAGATTGCGGTCGTAGCTGCGGCCGGCGCCGCCGAAGACGACGTGGCGCTGGTCGGCGAACAGATCGTAGGAGAAGCCCAGGCGCGGCTGCCAGGCATCCTTGAAGGCCTCGCGGTCGTCGCCGTCGCTGATGTAGTCCTCGATGTCGTAGTCGGCGTTGTCGAGGTTGGTCCAGTTGCGCAGCGCCGCGGCCAGTTCCGGACGCGTCACGTAATCGAGGTAGCCCGGCGTCTTTTCGTAGTCCCAGCGCAGACCGAGGTTGAGCAGCAGCTTCTCGTTGACTTCCCAGTCGTCCTGGAAATAGATGCCGAACTGTTCGTTGTCGGAAGTGATGTTGCGGTCGCCCACGCCGGGCACCGGCGCGCCGAATTCGACGCGGCCAGGATTCGTGTAGCCCGCCGCCAGATCGGCGACGTTGAAGAAGTACTGCGGGTTGTAGGGCTGCTGCTCGAAGGCGTTGATCTCGACCTGTTTGTACTTGAAGCCGCCCTTGAGCGTGTGGTCGCCGGCGAAGTACGTCAGATCGTCCTGCAGGGCCCAGCCTTGCTGCCCCTTGTCCTGGAAATCGCGGCCGCCGCCCAGCGCCAGGATGTTGGCGCGGTTCGGCGTCTGGTACACGAAGCCGGGCGCGATGGTGATGGGCCGCGGCTGGAAGAACGCGTCTTCGTAGGTGAGGTGCGCATCGTTGATCCAGCGGTCCGCGCTGAACTGATGTCGCAGATCGATGCGGGTTTCCTCGGTGTCCTTCGAGGCGCCGTAGGTCAGGGCGTTGACGCCGCCGAGACCCGTGATTTCCGATTCGTTGCGCACCTTGGCCGAGAACTCCACCAGATTGCGATCGTCGGGCGACCAGGTGAGCTTGCCGAAATACAGATCGAGGTAGAACGGCGCGGCGGTGCTGCCGAGCAGCGGCTGGATCTCCGCCGGCAGCTGGCTCACGTCGACGTTCTCGCCCAGCGTGACGTCGCGCGGGTCGAGTTTGTCCTTGGCCTCGTAGGAGAAGAAATAGTGCAGGCGGTCCTCGATGATGGGCCCGGCCACGGTGAAGCCGTACTGCTCTTCCTTCGAGGGCGTCTTGCGTCCGGCGTCGAGTTCGCGCGGCGTGTGCGCGCGCCACGAATCGGAGGTGCGGTCGTAGAACACGCTGCCTTCGAACCGGTTGCTGCCCGAGCGCGTCACCGCCACGATGGCGGCGCTGGAGAGCTGGTCGAATTCGGCTTTGTAGTTCTGCGTGATGACCTTGTATTCGCTGATGGCGCTCTGCGGGAAGGGATTGCCGCGCGAGGAATCCTGGCCGCTGATGCCGCCCT
>CAMLOR010000064.1 GCA_946481615.1 uncultured Aquimonas sp. | reverse complement strand
CCTTCACCCACACCCACCGCGGCAACACCCCGCAGGGCGGCGACAAGTACATCGCCACCAGCTGGATCCTGTTCCAGCGCGCCGAGGCGCTGTTTCCGCAGGCGGCGAAGCCGGGTTAGGCGAAGCGCGCGCGCGCGGCGGAAAGCGTCGCTGCCGCGGATTCGGCAATGGCCCGGAAGTCGGCCGAGATATCGGCTGCGTCAAGCACCCGTCCCCAGAAATCGGCGGCGATGGATGCCGCCGCATGCCAGTCTTCGGCGATCTCGGGCAGCGGCGCTGCGAGCTCGTAATCGCGCGGAACGATTTCGCCCGTGCCGGCCGGTGCGAACCGCATCGGCAGCATGTCGTAGGCAGGGCACAGGGCGAACGGCGGCGAATCGGCGAGCACGAAAGCGACGTTGCCCGGATGCATGTCGGTATTGGCGATCAGGCGCCCGAACAGCGATACGCGCCGCAACCGCGCCGCATCTTCGGCGCCGATCCAGCCGCCGTGCCGCAGCGGCTCGGCGAACCGCCACCACTCGATGGGGCCGCGGCCGTAGTGGGCGGCATCGAGCGCCGCGAGCGAAACGAAACCGCGGCGGCCCAGGACCGGCGTGCGGTCGAAGCGCGTCGATTGCAGAAAGGTGCGCCCGTCCGCTTCGACGATGGATTCTTCCGCGGCGGCCAGGCCATGCGCGCGCAGGGTTTCGCTCGCCAGGCACTCGCACCGCAGCAGATCGGCCCAGCGTCGTGCCGCGGGCGATCCGGCCCGCTCGCTGAATTTCACGATCACGCTGCGCCAGGCGCCATGCTCGCGAAGCGTGGCGAGGAACTTGGGGCGTTCGCCGGCCGCCGAGGAACCGGGCAGCTCGCCGCGCATCGCCGCGTCGGCAAGGCCGGCGTAGTGCGCTGCACACTGCGTGGACTCGATCGCATCGGCGGGCGCCTGCACGAACGCCAGCGCCTGCTCGAGCGCGGCATCGCCCAGCAGCAGGTCGCCCGCGAGGTTTTCGCCGTGCCGCAACAGCGCGCGCACCACGTGATCGTGGTTCCAGCGCAGCACGTCGTCGGGCGCGTCGAGTTCATCCGCGTGTCGCCGCGCGAAGGCGCGTCCGAGGAAGCCCTGTGGACGCTGATCGTCGAGAAACCACGGCAGGCCGGGGAAGAGGCCCTGCGCGAACTCGTCGCGCAATGCACGCATCGCGGCAACCGGCTCGAAGTGGAAAGCTTCGCCACGCAGCGCGCGCAACTCCCCGACACGATGCGGCCGCGCCTGCGCATCGAGCCGATACAGCGGCCAGCGAGATCCCGCACGCGGAATCTCGCGCGCGAGCGCATAGCGCGTGGCGCGCGCGCGACCGATACGCACGATGCGCTCGCCGGCCTCGGCCACCGCGCGCGACAGGGTCGGCTGGCTGACGTCCAGGCGCGCCGCCAGCTCGCCTGCCGGCAACGGGTCGCGGGCATCGCGCAGCGCGGCGACCAAGGCGTCGGAACGTCGGGTCATGAATGGATTCTTTCCGGCGGAAATTTCAATAATTCATTGATATTTAGCCATTGTCCAGCCGATGTGCGCTGTTTTGAATGGATTTTTGAATGGATAATTCCGACATGCCGTCTACCTCGGCTCGTGCGCCACGGTCCGCCCCGCACCGCAGCAAGGCTTTTCCCGAGGCCGCTGGTAGAGTGTCGCCAGTCTCGATCACCCCCTTCCACGGATGACACTGCGAACCCTCTCTTCCAGTGCCGTTTTTTTATGCGGTTCGTCTGGTAGCGCTAACAGACGGACATGGCCGGAGCGCGGCCCGTGAAGCGGCGGGGTGGCCCGGTCTTCATCGGCCTGGACGTGGGCAGCCAGAGCGTCAAGTTGCTGGCCTACGACGGCGAGGCGCGCCGCGTGCTCGCGCTGGAAGGACAGCCGCTGCAGATGATCGCGGGCGAGGACGGCAGCCGCGAGCAGCGCGCCGAGTGGTGGATCGATGCGATCCGCGCCTGTTTCGCGCGGCTCGATCCCGCGCTGCGCGCACGCGTGGCGGCCATCGGCGTCTCGGGCCAGCAGCACGGTCTGGTGGCGCTGGATGCGGCCGGCAAGGTGCTGGCGCCGGCCAAGCTGTGGTGCGACACCAGCACGCAGGCCGAGTGCGACGAGATCATGGCGGCCGTGGGCGGGCTGCGGCGCTGCGTGGAACTCGCCGGCAATCCGATCCTGGCCGGTTACACGGCCTCCAAGCTGCCGTGGACGCGCAAGCACCGGCCCGAGGCCTATGCGCGCCTCGCCCACATCCTGCTGCCGCACGATTACGTCAATTTCTGGCTGACCGGCGAGCGCTGGATGGAGCATGGCGATGCCTCCGGCACCGGCTGGCTCGACGTGCGCACGCGCACCTGGTCGCGGCCGTTGCTCGAAGCCACCGATCCGGAACGCGATCTTTCCGCCTGCCTGCCGCCGCTGGTGGCACCCGACGCGCACTTCGCGCTGGCGCCGACCAGCGCCGAGGAGCTGGGCCTGCCGCGCGAGGTGATCGTGAGCGCCGGCGGCGGCGACAACATGATGGCGGCGATCGGCACCGGCAACGTCGTGCCCGGCGTGCTGAGCCTGAGCCTCGGCACTTCGGGAACGCTGTTCGCGCACGCGGAGCGGCCGGTGGTGGACGCCGATGCCGGCTGGGCGGCGTTCTGTTCCTCGACCGGCGGCTGGCTGCCGCTGGTGTGCACCATGAATTGCACCGTCGCCACCGAGAGCGTGGCGCGCGCCTTCGAATTCTCCAGCCGCGACGGCGATGCGGTGATGGCCGGCACGCAGCCGGGCGCGGGCGGGCTGTTGATGCTGCCGTTCTTCAATGGCGAACGCACGCCCGATCTGCCGCATGCGCGTGCCGCGCTGTTCGGCATGACGCTCGGAAACCTCGCGCGCGGCAATGCCTACCGCGCCGCGATGGAAGGCGCGACCTACGCGCTGCGCGCCGGGCTCGAGGCGCTCTATGCCGCCGGCATGCATTTCGACGCGATCCGGCTCACCGGCGGCGGCGCCAACAGCGCGGCCTGGCGCCAGATGGCAGCCGATGTGTTCGAGCTGCCGGTGGACGTGCCCGAACAGGCCGAGGGCGCGGCCTTCGGCGCGGCGCTGCAGGCGCTGTGGGCCTGCGAACGTGCGCAAGGCGAACGCAGCGATCTGCCCGGGCTCGTGCGCGAACACGTGCGCCCCGATGCCGCGCGTTCGGCGCAGCCCGACGCGCGCGCGCTGCCGGCCTACCGCGAACACTACGGACGCTTCCTGCGCCATCTGGAGGCGGCCCGCCAACTCTACGCCACGCATTCCGACGGCTTCGCGGCCTGACCCGGCATGCGCAGCGATCCCTCCAACCCGACGCGGTTCCCACCATGAGCACTCCCTATCTCGGCGCACGCGAATACTTTCCCGGCATCGGCCGCATCCCCTTCGAGGGCCGCGATTCGGACAACCCGCTCGCGTTCAAGCACTACCAGGCCGAGCGCCGCGTCGGCGCGCGCACCATGGCCGAGCACCTGCGTTTCTCGGTCTGCTACTGGCACAGCTTCTGCAACGCCGGACACGATCCCTTCGGCCCCGGCACGCGGCGCTATCCCTGGGACGCGCCCGAGGCGCCGATGGCGCGCGCCGAAGCGAAAATCGACGCGGGCTTCGAGTTCTTCACCAAGCTCGGCGTGCCGTACTACTGCTTCCATGACATCGATCTGGCGCCCGACGCCGACGACATCGCGCAGTACGAGAAGAACCTGCAGCGCATGGTGGGCCTGGCGCGCGACCGGCAGCTCGCCACCGGCGTGAAGCTGCTGTGGGGCACGGCCAATCTGTTCTCGCATCCGCGCTACATGAACGGCGCGGCGACCAATCCCGATTTCGCCGTCGTGGCGCGCGCGGCCGTGCAGGTGAAGGCGGCGCTCGAAGCCACGGTGGCGCTGGGCGGCGAGAACTACGTGTTCTGGGGCGGGCGCGAAGGCTATGCCAGCCTGCACAACACCGACATGAAGCGCGAGCTGGCGCATTTCGCGCGCTTCCTCACCGCGGCGCGCGACTACGGCCGCAGCATCGGGTTCAAGGGCGTGTTCCTGATCGAACCCAAGCCGATGGAGCCGATGAAGCACCAGTACGATTTCGACTCGGCCACCGTGGCGGGCTTCCTGAAGGAGCATGGCCTGCAACAGGACTTCAAGCTCAACATCGAAGCCAACCACGCCACGCTTTCCGGCCACACCTTCGAGCACGATCTGCAGGTGGCTTCCGACCACGGCCTGCTCGGCAGCATCGACGCCAACCGCGGCAACGCGCAGAACGGCTGGGACACCGATCAGTTCCCGAGCGATCTCTACGACACGGTCGCGGCGATGATGGTGGTGCTGCGGCAGGGCGGCATCGGTTCGGGCGGGCTCAATTTCGACGCCAAGGTGCGGCGCGAATCGACCGACGCCGAGGACCTTTTCATCGCCCACATCGGCGGCATGGATGCCTTCGCGCGCGGGCTCGAGGTGGCGCACGCGCTGCTGACGCAATCGCCGTGGGAAGCATGGCGCCGCCAGCGTTACGCGAGTTTCGACGGCGGCGACGGACGCGATTTCGAACAGGGACGGCTCGGTCTGGCCGGCCTCGCCGCACTGGCCGCGCGGCTGGGCGAACCACGGCAGATCAGCGGCAAGCAGGAACGCTACGAGAACCTGCTGAACCAGTATCTGCTGCGCTGAGGCGAGCGGGAAGCGCGCGCCGTGCCGTCCGCGGGACTACTGTTGCCGGAGGGTCTTTTCCGCGCTTTCGGGCGCGGGCGGCGCCACCGAGTCGCGTTTCACCAGCTCGTGCGCGAGCACGTGATCGACGGGCTTGCGGCCCTCGCCTTCGCGGCGCCGGATGCTGCGCAGCAGGATGTCGATGGCCGAATCGGCCATGGCCGCGATCGGCTGGCGGATGGTGGTGAGTTCGGGCCACACCGTGGTCGCGGCCGAGCTGTCGTCGAAACCCACCACCGAAAGATCGCGCGGCACGTCGAGGCCGCGGCGATGCGCCACCGAAACGACGGCCGCGGCCATGTCGTCGTTGCTGGCCATGATGGCG
Source organism: uncultured Aquimonas sp. (assembly GCA_946481615.1). The sequence continues at coordinate 9,680 of CAMLOR010000064.1, read as the reverse complement.
GTGGGCGGGCGCTTGCGCGCGAGCAGCTTCTCGGCGGCATCCAGCCCGGAGCGGTAAGTGAAGTATCCCTGCTGCACGAGGCCAGGTTCCGGCGCGATGGCGGCCTGTTCGAGCGCGGCCTGGAAGCCTTCGTAGCGGCGTGCGCTGGCGGTCTGGTTGGGATGGCCCTTGATGAAGCCGATGCGGCGGTGGCCGGCCGCGATCAGGTGCATGGCGATGTCGCGCGCGGCGCGGAAATCGTCGATGCGCACGCGCGAGATCATGTCATTGAAACGGCCCGAGCCGATCGCGACCACCGGCACGCCGGCGCCGGCCAGTTCCGTCACCACGTGCCGCGATTCGCACAGCGGCGGCGGCAGAATGACGCCGGCCACGCTCTGCGCCAGCGTGCGCGCCGCCGCGGTCTCGGCTTCGGCGTCGTAGCCGTCCCAGGTGTCGATGACGAGCTGCGCCGCGTTGTGCAGCGCGCCGCGCAGCGCGCCGGCCATCAGCTCGCTCAGATAGGCGGCGCTGGGATTGGTGTAGATCAGCGCGATGCGCATGTGCTGCGCCGCCGCCAGCGAACTGGCGGCGAGGTTTGGCGTGTAGCCCAGTTCGCGCACGGCCTGCAGCACGCGCTCGCGGGTGGAATCGCGCACGTTGCCGTGGCCGTTGATGACGCGCGAGACGGTCATGGGCGAAACGTTGGCGAACGAGGCCACTTCGTCGATGGTGACCGCACGCCCCTTGCGACGGACCGATCTCTTGCTCTTTTCCAACGTTCCTACCTTCGCTGCGCCTGCCGGCGTCGCGGGAATCACGCGACGGGGGGCTCCAACCGATGGTAGCGGTAAAGCTCGTGTCCGGCTATGCGGTGGCGGGCCGCTTCGTGATGGCGGCCTGGTTGTGCATGACGGCGTGCAACGCACGCGCCGAAGACGGCTACGAACTGTGGCTGCGCTATCGCCCGCTGCCAGCACAGCAGGCGGAGCAAGCGCGCGGTTTCGCGACGCAGCTCGTCGCGCCCGGCGACACGCCCAGCTTGCGCGCGGCGCGCGACGAACTGCAACGCGGGCTGCGCGGGCTGCTCGGTGCAGCGCCGCCGTCGGCCGCGGCGGCGACGCGGGCCGGCGCGATCCTGCTCGGCACGCCCGCCTCGCTTCCTCAACTCGCGGCGTTGGCGGAGCCGACGCGCGAGCTGGGGCGTGAGGGCTATCTGATCCGCAGCCTGCGCATCGACGGACGGCCCGTCACGGCGATCGTCGGCGGCGGCGATGTCGGTGCGCTCTACGGCGCCTTCCACTTCCTGCGCCTGCTGCAGACCGGTCGATCCCTGGACGCGCTCGACATCCGCGAGGCACCGCGACTGCAGCTGCGCGTGCTCGATCACTGGGACAATCTCGATCGCACGGTGGAACGCGGCTACGCAGGCTTCTCGATCTGGGACTGGCACCGCCTGCCGGATTGGCTGGACCCGCGCTACACCGACTACGCACGCGCCAACGCCTCGCTCGGCATCAACGGCACGGTGCTCAACAACGTCAACAGCAATGCGCTCAGCCTCACGCCGATGTATCTGGAGAAGGCCGCGGCGATCGCCGGCGTGCTGCGGCCGTACGGGATGCGCGTGTATCTGAGTGCGCGTTTCTCCGCGCCGAAGGAGATCGGCGGACTGCCGACGGCGGATCCACTGGATGCCGACGTGCGCGCCTGGTGGCACGCCAAGGCCGCCGAGATCCATCGCCACATCCCCGATTTCGGCGGCTTCCTCGTCAAGGCCAATTCCGAAGGCCAGCCCGGCCCGCAGGATTACGGCCGCACGCACGCCGACGGTGCCAACCTGCTGGCCGACGCGCTGGCGCCGCACGACGGCGTGGTGATGTGGCGCGCCTTCGTCTATTCGAACGAGCAGCCCGACGACCGCGCGAAACAGGCGTATTCCGAGTTCGTACCGCTCGACGGCAAGTTCCGCGACAACGTGATCGTGCAGGTCAAGAACGGCGCGATCGATTTCCAGCCGCGCGAACCCTTCCATCCGCTGTTCGGCGCCATGCCGCGCACGCCGCTGATGATGGAGTTCCAGATCACCAAGGAATACCTCGGCTTCGCCACGCACCTCGTCTACCTGGGCACGTTGTTCGAGGAAACGTTGCGGGCCGATACGCGCACCGCCGGCGAAGGCTCGACCGTCGCGAAGGTGATCGATGGTTCCCTGCACGGGCAGCGCCTCACCGGCATGGCCGGGGTCGCGAACCTCGGCACCGACCGCAACTGGAGCGGCTCGCATTTCGACCAGGCCAACTGGTATGCGTTCGGGCGGCTGGCGTGGAATCCGGAGCAATCCTCGCGCGTGATCGCCGAGGACTGGGTACGCATGACGTTCTCGAACGCGCCGGAGTTCGTCGAACCCGTGGTCGAGATGATGATGACCTCGCGCGAAGCGGCGGTGGACTACATGACGCCGCTCGGCCTGCACCATCTCATGGGCCGCGGCCATCACTACGGCCCCATGCCCTGGGATGCGGGCGGCATGCGCGCGGACTGGACGCCGGTCTACTACCACCGCGCGAGTGAGGAAGGCATCGGCTTCGACCGCAGCGCGCGCGGCAGCAATGCGGTCGCGCAGTACGCGGCGCCGCTCGCGAAGCAGTTCGGCGATCCGCGGCGCGTGCCGGAGCGTTTCCTGCTCTGGTTCCATCGCCTGCGCTGGGACTGGAAGATGCCGTCCGGCCGCAGCCTCTGGGACGAGCTGGTGGTGCATTACGACCGCGGCGTGGCTGCGGTGAAGCGCATGCGCGGCACGTGGAGCACGCTGGCGTCGCACATCGATGCCGAACGCCACGCCCAGGTGGCCGCCTTCCTCGCGATCCAGGAGCGCGAAGCGCAGTGGTGGCGCGATGCGAGCATCGCCTATTTCCGGACCTTCTCACGCCGTCCGCTGCCCGCAGGCCATGCGCCGCCGCCGCGATCGCTCGAGCACTACCAGTCGCTGTCCTTCCCCCATGCACCGGGCCATTGGTGAGGCATCCATGATTCTCGGCAAATCGCTTTCCGTTGCGTTGGCGCTGGGTGTCGTCACGGCGCCCGCGGCGGCCGCACCGGACGAACCCACCCTCCTGCACCCGATGTTTCAACAGCATGCGGTGCTGCAGCGCGATGCTCCCATCCGCGTGTACGGACATGCCGATTCCGCCGCGGACGTCGAGGTTTCGCTCGGCGGAAACAGCGTGCGGACGCGCGCCGACGAGACCGGCCGCTGGGAGGTCTCGCTACCCGCGCTGCCTGCAGGTGGCCCGCATGTCCTGCGGGCGAGCAGCGAGGGTAGGACGCAACAGGCGAACGACGTGCTGATCGGCGATGTATGGCTGTGCGCCGGGCAGTCGAACATGGTGCTGCAGGTGCATCGCGCGCTGGATTCGCGCGCCGAGATCGCCGGTTCCGCGAACGATCGCATCCGCATGCTCACCGTTGGCGAGACCGGCAGTGTGCATGCGCTCGAAGAGTTCGCCACCGATGTCGAATGGAAGAAGGCCGCACCCGAAACCGTGCCGGATTTTTCGGCCTCCTGCTTCTACTTCGCGCGCGAACTGCAGAAGACCGTCGACGTGCCGATGGGCTTGATCGTGGCGGCCTGGGGCGGCTCGCGCATCCAGGCCTGGACCAGCGCCGCGGCCTTGCGCGCCACCGGCGACTACGACGGCGAACTGGCGGTGCTCGGGCGCTACGCCGAAGAACCGGTTGCCGCGGCCGCTGAATGGGGCAGGCTCTGGCAGAACTGGTGGCGCGAGCTGCCGGGCATGGCGCGCGATGACGAGCCTTGGAGCGAGCGATCCGGTGCGAAAGACTGGCGTGCCGCGCCGCGTGCGCTGGGACCGTGGGAACGCTGGGGCATCCCCGAACTGGCGGCGTTCGACGGCATGGTCTGGTACCGCACTCGCGTCACGCTCAGCGCGGATCAGGCCGCGCAGGATGCCGTGCTGTCGCTCGGCGCGGCCGACGAAATCGACATCGCCTGGGTCAACGGCCGCAGCGTCGGCAGCAGCTACGGCTGGGATGCGCCGCGCCAGTACGCGATCCCGCGCGGCGTGCTGAAGGCCGGGGAAAACCTGATCGCGGTGAACGTGCTCGACACCTATCGCGACGGCGGGCTGGTCGGCCCGCCGGAGGCGCACAAGCTGGTGCTGGGCGATGGAAGCGCGGTCGCGCTCGATGGCGAATGGCAATACCGCGTCGTTCCTCCCGACACGCCCTGGCCGCCGCGCGCGCCGTGGCACACGGCCGCCGGTCTCTCGACGCTCTACAACGGCATGATCGCGCCGATCGGGCGCTTCGGAATGCGCGGCATCGTCTGGTACCAGGGCGAGTCCAACACCTTCGAGGCGGCGCAGTACGGCGCGATGCTGGAGACGCTGATCGCCGACTGGCGCGATCGCTTCAGCCCGCGTCTGCCCTTCCTCAGCGTGCAGCTCGCGGGCTACGGCGTGCCGCCGACTCGCCCCGGCGAAAGCGGCTGGGCGCAGCTGCGCGAGGCGCAGCGTCGCCACGCGCAGCAGGACGACGACTACGGTTTCGCCGTGACGATCGACATCGGCGATCGCTACGACGTGCATCCGCCCAACAAGCAGGAACTCGGACGTCGCCTGGCGCGCCTCGCGCGCAACGTCGCGTTCGGCGAGAAGACGCTGCCACCGTCGGGTCCGAGACCGGCGACGGTGCGGCACGAGAAGGGCGCGGTAGTCGTCGGATTCGGCGATGTCACCGGCGACCTCGTCGCCTACGGCGCCGAAGGGCCGATCGGCTTCGAACTGTGCGGCGCCGAAGCCGGCAGCTGCCGCTGGGCCGATGCCCGCATCCGCGGTCACGAAGTCGTCCTGCAGTCGGTGGATGCCGGGCAGGCCCGGCGCGTGCGCTACGCCTGGGCCGATCATCCGATCGTCACGCTGTTCGACGGTGCCGGGCTGCCTGCCGGGCCCTTCGAGCTGCCGATTCCCACCGCTTCCGAACGGTGATGCCCATGTCCGAAACCAACCGCCCCGACGCCGCCACGCAGGGCTCGGCACGCGAACGCGAGATCGTCGCCGCGCGCGTGATCGTCACCTGTCCCGGCCGCAACTTCGTCACGCTGAAGATCGAGACACGCTCCGGCGTCTTCGGCCTGGGCGATGCCACGCTCAACGGACGCGAACTGGCGGTCGCTTCGTATCTGCAGGACCACGTCGTGCCCAACCTGATCGGGCGCGACGCCGGGCGCATCGAGGATCTCTTCCAGTTCCTCTACCGCGGCGCCTACTGGCGGCGCGGTCCCGCCACCATGACCGCGATCGCCGCGGTCGACGTGGCGCTGTGGGACATCCTCGGCAAGATGGCCGGCCTGCCGCTTTACCGGCTGCTCGGCGGCCGCTCGCGCGAGGGCGCGCTGGTGTATGCGCACGCCAACGGGCGCGACATCGCCGAGGCCAGCGACGAGGTCGGCAGATATATCGAGCGCGGCTTCCTCGCGGTGCGCGCGCAGTGCGGCGTGCCGGGCGTGAAGAAAACCTACGGCATTTCCAGCGGTGGCAAACCCTACGAGCCGGCCGAAAGCGAGCTGCCCGTCGAAACCGTGTGGAACACGCCGCGCTATCTCGAGACCGTGCCGAAACTGTTCGAGCGCCTGCGCCAGGACCATGGCAACGGCGTCGAACTGCTGCACGACGTGCATCACCGTCTCACGCCGATCGAGGCCGCGCGGCTGGCGCGCGATCTGGAACCGCATCGCCTGTTCTGGCTGGAAGACGCCACACCCGCGGAGAACCAGAAGTCCTTCGAGTGGATCCGCAAACACTCGGTCACGCCGCTCGCGGTAGGCGAGGTGTTCAACTCGATCTGGGATTGCAAGGAACTGATCGAGAACCAGCTGATCGACTACATCCGCACCACGATCGTGCACGCCGGCGGCATCACGCATGTGCGCCGGCTGGCCGACTTCGCCGCGCTGCACCAGGTGCGCACCGGCTTCCACGGCGCCACCGATCTTTCGCCGGTGTGCATGGGCGCGGCGCTGCACTTCGATACCTGGGTGCCGAACTTCGGCATCCAGGAGTACATGTTCCACTCGGAGCAGACCGACGAAGTGTTCCCGCACGACTACGCATTCCGCGACGGTCGCCTGCATTGCGGCGAGTCGCCGGGCCACGGCGTGGAGATCGACGAGCAGCTGGCGGCGAAGTATCCCTACGCGCCGAAGCAGCTGCCGATCGCGCGCCTGGAAGACGGTGCGATGTGGGACTGGTGATGGCACGCGCGATGCGCACGGCGCTGGTGTTCTGCACCGCCTTTGTCGGCGCGGCGCCTGCGGCCGAGCCGGTGCGCTTCGACTGGTTCGAATACATCGGGCGCGACACTGCGTTCGAGACACCGCTGCCGCCGGGTCATTACCGCAATCCGATCCTCGCCGGGTTCCATCCCGATCCCGCCGTGGTGCGTGCGCGCGGCCGCTTCTACCTGGTCAACTCGACCTTCGCCTATTTCCCCGGCATCCCGGTGTTCGAAAGCTCGGACCTCGTGCATTGGAAGCAGATCGGGAATGTCATCGAGCGCCCGTCGCAGCTCGATTTCGACGGCCTGCGCATCACGCGCGGCGTCTTCGCGCCGACGATTTCCTATCACGAAGGCACGTTCTACGTGCTCAACACGGCGGTCGACAACGGCGGCAACTACCTCGTCACCGCGACCGATCCGGCCGGCCCATGGTCCGATCCGGTGTGGCTGCCGGCCGTGGGCGGCATCGATACCTCGCTGTTCATCGACGACGACGGCAAGGCCTGGCTGCTCAACAACGACGAGCCCGAGGGCGAGCCGCTCTACGACGGCCATCGCGCCATCTGGCTGCGCGAGTTCGATCTGGCCAAGCAACAACCCGCGGGCCCGGCGAAAGTCGTCGTCAACGGCGGCGTCGATCTTTCCAAGCGGCCGATCTGGATCGAAGGCCCGCATCTGTACAAGCGCGAAGGCTGGTACTACCTCGTCTGCGCCGAAGGCGGCACGGGGCCGCAGCATTCGCAGGTGGTGTTGCGCAGCCGCGAGGTGACGGGGCCTTACGTTCCTTACGCCGGCAATCCGATCCTCACGCAGCGCGATCTTCCTGCCGACCGTGCCGGCGCGATCACCAATGCGGGACATGCGGATCTCATCGAAGGCCCTGACGGCAGCTGGTGGGCGGTGTTCCTCGCCAGCCGCATCTACGGCGGCACGCATTACAACACCGGACGCGAAACCTTCCTGTTGCCTGTGGAATGGCGCGATGGATGGCCGACGATCCTCGAGGGTGGGCGCGCCATTCCGCAGGTTTCGCGCGCGCCTTCGTTCGCGCAACGTGACGCCGGGCAGGCGCCGCTGAGCGGCAATTTCACCTGGCGCGACGAGTTCGATGCCGTCGTGCCGGATCGCGCGTGGTTGCACCTGCGCGTACCGAAGCGCCAATGGGCCGATCTTGCGTCGAATCCCGGCCGGTTGACGATTCATCCGCTCGACGAGAAGCTCGATACGCCGCGCAATCCGTCGTTCCTGGCGCGTCGCCAGCAACATCTGGTGTTCGAGGCCAGCACCTCGCTGGAGCCGCCGCGCAAGCAGGGCACCGCGGCCGGCATCGCCGTCTTCCAGAACGAGCAGCACGGGTACTTCTTCGGCGTGCGGCACGAACACGGAAAGCTCGAATTGTTCCTCGAGAAGGACGGCGGCAAGGGACCGGCGACGATCGCGACCACCCGCCTCGAAGCCGGCGCGCAACTCGGTCTGAAAATCGCCGGCAACGAAGGCGCCTACTCGTTCGGCTACGACGCCGGCGAGGGCTGGCGCTGGCTGGTGCGCGACGACGACGCCACGATCCTGAGCACGGATGTCGCCGGCGGTTTCGTCGGCGCCACGCTGGGCCCGTACGCGCGGGCCGAATCGCCGTGATCGGCGCCGGGCTGCCGGACGCCGAGAGCGCGCGATGAGCGATCGCGATCTTCCAGTTTCGCGTTTGAGCGATGCGACGTTGCCTGGCCTTCCCGCGACGATCGCGCGTCCGGCCTACGACCGCGCGCGGGTCCGCACCGGCATCGTGCATCTGGGTGCCGGCGCCTTCCATCGCGCGCACCAGGCGGTCTACCTCGACGATCTGCTCGCTGCGGAACCGGACTGGGGCATCTGCGCCGTGTCGCTGCACAGCCGCGAGGTGCGCGATGCGCTGCGGCCGCAGGACGGTCTGTACACGCTCGCGTTGCTTGGCGCGCAGACGCAGCTGTGGGTGATCGGATCGATCCGCGAGGTGCTGTGCGCGCGCGACGAGCGCACGGCGGTGCTGCAACGCCTCGCCGATCCCGCCGTACGGCTGGTAACGCTGACGATCACCGAAAAAGGCTATTGCCTCGGCGACACCGGCCTGGATTTCACGCACCCAGACATCGTGCACGACCTGGCGCAGCCCGAAACGCCGGACAGCGCCATCGGCTGGCTCGTCGCCGGGCTGCGGCAGCGACGGCAGGCGGGCCTTGCGCCCTGGACCGTGCTCAGTTGCGACAATCTCGCCGACAACGGCGGCAAGCTGCGCCGTGCCGTACTGCAGTTCGCGGAGCGCATCGACGGCGGGCTCGCGCGCTGGATCGAGAGCGAAGCGGCATTTCCGCGTTCGATGGTGGACAGCATCACGCCGGCCACCGACGACGCTTTGCGCGAACGCGTGGCGGCGGAACTCGGCCTGACCGATGCCTGGCCCGTGCAGCGCGAGGCCTACGCGCAATGGGTGATCGAGGACGACTTCCGCCTCGGACGACCCGCGTTCGAACGCGCCGGCGTCACGATGAGCGGCGATATCGCCGGCCATGACCGCGCCAAGCTGCGGCTGCTCAACGGCCCGCACTCGACGCTGGCCTACCTCGGCTCGCTGCTCGACATCGAAACCGTGTTCGAAGCGATGCGCGAACCGCGGCTTGCCGCCTTCGTCGAGACGCTGATGCGGCAGGACATCGCGCCCGGGCTGCAGGCGCAAGGTTTCGACGCCGGCGCCTACGTCGACGCCATCCTCGAGCGCTTCCGCAATCCGGCGATCCGCCATCGCCTCTCGCAGATCGCGTGGGACGGTTCGCAGAAACTCCCGGTGCGCATCCTCGGCACGATCGCCGATACGCTCACGGCCGGCCGCCCGATCGATCGCCTGTGCCTGCCCGTGGCGGCCTGGATGCAGTTCGTGCGGCGCCAGGCGCAGCGCGGCATCGCACTGGCGGACCCGCTCGACGCGGAGCTAGCGGCGATCGGACGCCACTGCACCGGCGAAGCGCAACACGATGTCGGGGCCTTCCTGCGCCTCGCCGCGGTGTTCGGTCCGCTCGCAGAGGACAGCCGGTTCGTCGAATCGCTGAGCGCGGCGTACACGTCGCTCGGCGATGGCTCGCCTGACGCCGTGGCGCAAGCGTTGTCCTGACGTCAGCCGGGTTGTACTTCGGCGGGTTGAGTGGACAGCAGGTGCTCGCGAAGGCGGGGACCCAGTGACGTTGAAGCGCCTCGCAAACGTCGCTGGATTCCCGCCTGCGCGGGAATGACGGCGTTGCGTGTGGTTGCTCTGCACGCACCGGTCGCGTCGACGGTCGGAGGACGCGGGGGCGCTCGGGGGTTCGGGGATGTGTGTAGCCGCCGCAGGTCGACGGATCAGGCCCGCGAAGCGGGGGCCGGCAGGGATGCCG
>CAMLOR010000063.1 GCA_946481615.1 uncultured Aquimonas sp. | reverse complement strand
ACCAGCGTGCCGACCGCGAACAGGATGGGCACCGCGGGCACCACGATGCCCAGGATCACCAGGGCATCGCAGAACACCACGAGGAAGATGACCAGCCCGGCGGCGAGGGGATGCGCGCCGATCCAGGCGACCAGCGCATCCAGCGTGGCGGAATTCATGGGCCGGGATTATAGGCGGGCTGATAGAGTGAACCGCATGACAAACCTCGCCGGGAAGACGCTTTTCATCACCGGTGCTTCGCGCGGCATCGGCCTTGCCATCGCCAGGCGCGCGGCGCGCGACGGCGCGAACGTCGCCATCGCGGCCAAGTCGGCGGTGCCCAATCCGAAGCTGCCGGGCACCATCCACACGGCGGCGGCCGAGGTCGAAGCCGCGGGCGGAAAGGCGCTCGCCCTGCAATGCGACATACGCGAAGAAGCCGAAGTACGTGCCGCGGTGGCGGCCACGGTGGAGCGCTTCGGTGGCATCGACATCCTCGTCAACAATGCCAGCGCGATCTGGCTGCGTGGCCTGGCCGATACGCCGATGAAACGTTTCGACCTGATGCAGCAGGTGAACGCGCGCGGTACCTTCCTGTGCGCGCAGGCCTGCCTGCCGCATCTGGAACGCGCGGCCAACCCGCACATCCTCACGCTGGCGCCGCCGCCGTCGCTCGCCCCCCATTGGTGGGGCCCGCACACGGGCTACACGCTCGCGAAGATGGGCATGAGCTTCGTCACGCTGGGCCTGGCCGCCGAGCTTGCCGGCAAACGCATCGCGGTCGATGCGCTCTGGCCGCGCACCGTGATCGCCACCGATGCGATCAACATGATTCCCGGCGTGTCGGCCGCCAATTGCCGCACGCCGCAGATCGTGGCCGACGCCGCGCACGCCATCCTCGTGCAGCCCTTCGCGGCCGGCACGGGCCGCTTCCTGATCGACGAGGACGTGCTGCGCGCGCAGGGCGTGGCCGATTTCCGCGGCTATGCCGTCGAGCCCGGCGCCCCGTTGCTGCCCGATCTGTTCCTCGACTGAAGTTCGGGTGTAGTCTTCCCCGGGGCTTACGGGGGAGACCGGCATGCGCAAGACGTGTCTGGGACTGGCGCTCACCGCCAGCGTATTCGCTTCGTCGTCGCAGGCGGCGCTGTGCACCAGCGATCCGGTGCCGGCCGCGTCGCTGCTGATGCCGTGGTTCGAGGTCGGCGCGTGTGGCGATCAGGCTGCCGAGCGCACCCTGTTCACCGTGGTCAACACCGCTGCCGCTCCGCGCCTGGCGCACGTCACACTGTGGACCAACGCCGCGGTGCCGGCGCTGGACTTCGACCTCTATCTCAACGGTTTCGCGCAGCACAGCATCGACCTGTACGATCTGTTCTGCACCGGTCGCCTGCCGCAGACCGGGCGCGGCCTGACGACACCGGGCCAGCTCGCCGATCCGGAAGTCTCCTTCACCGGCTGCAACGACACCGCGAACACGGCCAACGGCTCGCCGGTCTACGCACCGCTCGGCGGCACCGCGGTCGCGCACCTGCAGGCCGCCTTCAGCGCGCAGCCCGGCGCGGGCGGGCTGTGTTCGAGCCTGCCGACGCAGGAGCCGCAGGCCGGGAGCTTCAACGGTTACGTCACCGTCGACGTGGTGGACCGCTGCGATGCCGACGTGCGCGGCGAAGCGGACTTCGCCGCCGCGCTGGAAGACGACAACGTGTTGACCGGGCGCGTCAGCGTGCTCGACCCGGCCGGCAACCTGTCGTTCGGCTACGCCGCGGTGGCGCTGGAAGCGGCCACCAACGGCGAACTCGCGGATCATCCCTCCTTCTACGATCCGATACCCGGCGGCGCCGACGCACGCGAACCCTTGGCCACGACCTGGGGCGTGGACTTCCCGGGTGCCCTCACGCGCAGTTCGCTGGTCGTCTGGCGCGATGTCGGCCAGGCCACCGCGCCTTTCGCCTGCAATTCGCAGCCGGCGTGGTATCCGCTCGATTTCTCCAACATCTCGGGCTACAGCACGCGCGGCGCCTTCTTCGTCGACGACGACGGCGAGGCCGCCATCCTGCAGCGCTCGCCGCCGCTGGCGCCGCTCGCCGCGCAGCGCGTGTTCCCGACCTCGTCGTTCATCGGCGCCTACGCCTGGCTCAATCTGCAGCATTCGCGATTGCCGGGCGCCGTTGCCGGCGGCCAGGGCTGGATGATGCGAGTCGACGCCAGCGATGGGCGCTATGCCAGCGAGGAAGTCGCCACCAGCTTCGACTCGAGCTGCACGGGCACCGCCTTCGACAATCTGGCCCCGGGCCCGGGAGGTCCGCTGTGAGCGCCCGTCCGATGAATCCGTTGCGCGCGCTGCTGGTTGCCGCGCTGTGCGCCGCCGGCGCGGCGCACGCTTCGCAGTGCGCGGTCGACCAGGTGCCCGGCGCCACGCTGCTGATGCCGTACTTCGAAGTCGAACTCGAAGGCTGCGACCCGCAGGCTCCCGGCCGCACCACGGTCGTGTGGGTGCGCAACGTCGCCGAGGCGCACCAGTTGGTGCAGGTCACGCTGTGGGGCGACTACGGCCAACCGGTGGCCGGCTTCCCGATGTACCTTCCGGCGATGTCGGCGCGCCACATCGATCTGGCCGACGTGATCTGCCGCGGACGCGTTCCGAGCACGGGCGCCGCAGTGTCGCCGCGCAGCGAATTCGGCCTGGGCAATGCGCCGAATTTCGCGGGCTGCAACAACGGCGCGGATCCGGACAACGGCATCCCGGTGGCGAACCAGTTCTCGAACGAGTTCATCGCCGACGTACAGATCCGCCTCTCCGGCAATCGCTCGCCGTTCACCAACGCCTGCTACGGCTTCAACCGCGGCGACACGGTCGCGCGCGGCTTCATCACGGTCGACGCCGTCACGGCCTGCACGACCATGCTGCCTACCGATCCGATCTACCAGGCCACCGTGCTGGGCTTCGACAACGCGCTGGTGGGCGGCTTCAAGCTCGTCGACCCCGAGAACAATTTTGCACAGGGCGCCGCCGCCGTGGCGCTGGAAGCCGCGGCGCCGGGCGTCTACGTGCCGGGCGACTGGACCTTCTACGGCCGTTACAACGCCTGGACCGGCACCGACCGGCGCGAGCCGCTGCCCAGCAGCTGGAGCGTGCCCTTCGTGCGCGGCGGCGCGGCCGCCCGCAACACCGAGCTGGTCGTGTGGCGCGAAACGCCGGCGATGTCGCTGTCGCCGAGCAGCTGCTTCGCCCCGCCGTTCCCGCTGCCGTTGTCCGACAGCGGCCAGGCGATCTTCGACAAGCGCGGCGAGTCGTCGTCGCCGCCGGTGGTGTTCCCGGGCCAGGTGCCGCCCGTCGATCTGCCGATCGCTTTCGCCACGCAGAAGTTCGACGTGATGGAGGTCGAAACCTCCAGCCCGTTCGGCAGCTCCGTCGACGAGGGCACGATCCACCTCAACCTGCAGTACCCGATGCCGGGCGCGCCCGGACTGGCGGGCCAGGCCTGGGTCGGCGCGCTCACCTACGCGGAAGGACGCTTCTCGGACTTCGCGACCGGCAATCCGCTCGACTCGATGTGCGCACCCGCCAAGCCGTCGCCCGCCAACGTCGACGGGCCGCTGGCCGAGAATCCCAACACGCGCTACTTCATTTTCTCCAACGGCCTGGAACCCTAGCGGGTTGTCGCGGACGGCAGGGGCTGCGACCATCGCCCCTCTTTCCGTCCGCGAGTCCCGTCCGTGAGTTCCACTTCCGCAGACTTCCGCCCCTACGTGCCGGCGAACGAATCGCCGGCCGAATTCACCCTCAAGGCGGTCGGCCTGGGCGTCCTGTTCGGCATCGTCTTCGGTGCCGCCAACGCCTACCTCGGCCTGCGCGCGGGGCTCACTGTCAGCACCTCGATCCCGGTCGCCGTGATGACGGTGGCGATGTTCCGCATCCTGCGGCGCTGGGGCCGCGACGGCACCATCCTCGAGGCCAATCTCTCGCAGACGATCGGCTCGGCCTCGAGCTCGCTCGCCTCCGGCGTGATCTTCACGCTGCCGGCGCTCTTCATGTGGGCGGTCGCGCCCGACCTGCTGCAGATGGTGCTGCTGGCGCTGTGCGGCGGCCTGCTCGGCGTGCTGTTCATGATCCCGCTGCGCGAATTCCTGATCGTGAAGGAACACGGCAAGCTGCCGTATCCGGAAGGCACGGCCTGCGCCGAGGTGCTCAAGGCCAGCGAGCGCGGCGGCGCGCAAGCGCGCAACGTGTTCTGGGGCCTGGGCATCGGCGCGGCGTTCAAGGCGCTCACCTCGTGGGTGAAGGTGATTCCCGACCATCTCACCGTGCCGGTGCCTTTCCTCAAGAAAGCCAGCATCGGCGTGGATCTTTCCGCCGCGCTGTTCGGCGTGGGCTGGATCCTCGGCCCGCGCGTGGCCTCGATCATGGTGGGCGGTGGCCTGCTTTCCGCGCTGATCATCATTCCCGCCATCGCCTACTGGGGCGAGGCGCGCACCGAGCCGTTCTATCCGGAAACCGCGCTCACCATCGCGCAGATGTCCGCCGATCAGCTGTGGAGCCGCTACGTGCGCTACATCGGCGCGGGCGCCGTCGCCACCGCGGGCATCATCACGCTGATCCGCTCGCTGCCGGTGATGGTGTCGAGCTTTCGCGCCGGTGCGAAGGAGTTCCGCGGCGGCAACGTCACCGCCGGCGACGCCACGCCGCGCACCAAGCGCGATCTGCCGCTCAAGGTGCTGGCCTTCGGTTCGCTCGCCGTGGCGCTGGTGCTGGCGCTGGTGCCGCAGGTGTTCGGCGGCCATGTGGGCGGCTTCACGCACCAGGCCGTGGCGGCGCTGTGCATCGTGGTGTTCGCGTTCTTCTTCGTCACGGTGGCGGCGCGCATCGTCGGTCTGGTCGGCGTCACGTCGAATCCGACCTCGGGCATGACGATCGCCGCGCTGCTCGGCACGGCAACCGTATTCCTGCTGCTGGGCTGGACCGACACCGCCGGCAAGGCCGCCACGCTGATGGTGGGCTGCGTGGTCGCGATCGCGGCGTCCATCTCGGGCGACACCTCGCAGGACCTGAAAACCGGCTACCTGCTCGGCGCCACGCCGCGCCACCAGCAGGTCGGCCAGATCGTCGGCGTGCTCACCTCCGCGGCGTTCGTGTGCCTGTCGGTGATGCTGCTGGCCGAAACCTTCGGCTTCGGAGGCAAGGATCTGCCGGCGCCGCAGGCCACGCTGATGAAGCTCGTGATCGACGGCGTGATCGACCAATCGCTGCCCTGGGGCCTGGTCGGCATCGGCGTGGGCATCGCGCTGCTGTGCGAGATCGTGCGCATTCCCTCGCTGCCGTTCGCGGTGGGCGTGTACCTGCCGCTCGCCACCATGACGCCGATCTTCCTCGGCGGCATGCTGCGCCTGCTGCTCACGCGCAAGCAGCCCGCGGACGTGGCCGAAGCGCGTACCGACCGCGGCGTGCTGCTGGGCTCGGGCTTCGTCGGCGGCGAAGGCCTGCTCGGCGTCGGCATCGCGGCCGCGGCCTTCATCCAGGGCTCGCGCCCCGAAGGCTTCGGCACCGGGTGGCTCGGCGGCCCGCTGGGCGCGCAGATCGGCGGCGCGGTGGCGTTCGCGCTGCTGGTGGCGTGGTTCCTGCGCCGCGTGCGCAGCGCCGCATGAAATACCTGCACGCCATGGTGCGCGTGCGCAACCTCGAGGCCTCGCTGCGCTTCTTCCGCGATGGCCTCGGGCTCGCCGAAACGCGCCGCAAGGACGTACCCGCCGGGCGCTTCACGCTCGTGTACCTCGCCGCGCCGGAAAACCCCGAAGTCGAAGTCGAACTGACGTACAACTACGACGTCGAAGACTATGGCAGCGCCCGCAACTTCGGGCATCTCGCGTTCGCCGTCGACGACATCTACGCGACCTGCGAACACCTCTCCGCGATGGGCGTCGTCATCGCCCGCCCGCCGCGCGACGGCCACATGGCCTTCGTGCGCTCGCCGGACCTGATCTCGATCGAGCTGTTGCAGAAGGGTGGCGCATTGCCGCCGCGGGAGCCGTGGGCGTCGATGCCCAATACCGGGACGTGGTAACCATCCCGGGACATCGATCGCAATCACTGGATCGGATCAGTCTCTGCTGATCGCGCCGGTGACGTCACTCCGGGTCCGCGCCCTGGTTGCCAGTCCTGCGACGGCCCGAACGGCCGGCGAGTAGCGCAAGCGCCGCGCCCAGCACCAGCCACCCGAGCGGCGCGCCTGCGGGTATCGCGCGGATCGTTTCGTCGTCGACGATCGTGCCGTTGGCGGTAGCGGCGTCGAGCACGACGAGGGGCGCGCCCGGAACCGGGGCCGACAGCGTGACGGAGAAGGTTTCGGAGCCTTCCTTGAGGCTGTCGTTCAACAGCGGCACGGTGATGCTGGCGCTCGTGGTTGCCGCGGGGAAGGTGATCTGGCCGTCCACGGCGACGTAGTCGCTGCCGGCGATCGCGGTGCCGTCGCTGCTGGCGTACTGCACGGAGACGGCCTGCGCCACCGGATTGCTGAGCGTCGCGGTCAGCACCAAGGTTCCGCCGGCGTTCTCGTTGATGCGGGCATCGGCGAGTCGCAATAGCGCGACATCGTCGTCGGCGATGGTGCCGGTGGCGATGGCGTCGCCGAGGCCGGCGCCTTGCGCGTCGGCGAGCTGGACCTGCAGGGTTTCGCTGCCTTCGACGAGGTTGTCGCCGCTGACGGCGATGGTGAGCGAGGCCGTCGTGGCGTTGGCGGGCACGGTCAAGGTGCCGCTCGCCGCCACGAAGTCCGCGCCGGCGGTGGCCGACTGCCCGATCGCCTGATAGTCCACCGTGACCGGCGCTTCGCTCGGTGCCGAGAGCGTGATCGTGAAGTTCAGCGATGCGGTGGCACCCGTTCCCTCGGTAACGTTGGCGTCGAGGATGGCGAGTGCGGCGCCGTCGTCGTTCTGGATCGTGCCGATCGCGGCGCCCGTCGCGAGCGTGACGCTGCCTGCGGGCAATCCCGCTGGCAGGCTCAGGTTCGACAGCGACACGCGCAGTTGCTGGTTGGCTTCGACGTCGGTGTCGCCGACGATCGGCACGAGCGCCGCCTGCGCCGTCGTGCCGGCGGGAAAGCTCAGCGCTGCCGTCGTGGCCTGGTAGTCGCCGTCGGCGAGCGTCGCGTTGAGCAGGGGATCGGCGTTCGCGCCGTCCGCGCTGACCGCGTTCACGCCGACCGTGCCCTGCACGGGACGGCTGAGCGTCACCGCGAAGGTCATAGGCGAGGTGCCGGCGTTGCCTTCCGCGAGGGTGGCATCGGCGATGCCGATCGTTGCGCTGTCGTCGTTGCGGATCGTGCCGATGCCGACGTTGTCGCCGAGGAAGCCACCCGATGGCGAGCCCAGCGTGAGGATCACGGTTTCGTCGGGTTCGACCAGTGTTTCGGTGAGCACGTCGACCGCAATGCTCGTCGACGTGGTGAGGGCGGGAATGACGAAGGTGCCGGACATCGCGGTGAAATCGGAGGACTGCGCGCTGCCCGCCGTGACGGCGTAGGCGACGCTGATCGGCGTCTTGCTCGGATTCGACAGCGTGATCGGGAAATCCAGCGCGACCGCTCCGTCGTCGCCCTCGTCGATCGCGATGTCGCCGGCGTTGATGACGGTGCCGTCGTCGTTGAGGATGCGTCCGGACGCAGCGGTGCCCGGCAGGATCACGTCGGCCGGATCGATGCCCGCGGGCAGGCTGTCGACGCCGATGTCCAACCGGAACGACTGATCGGGTTCGACTTCGAGGTCGCCCGAGACCGCGATCGAGATCGGCTGCGGTCCGATCGCCAGGCTCGGGAAGCCGACGACGCCGCTGGCGGCGACGTAGTCGCCATCGGCCGTGGTGGCGTTGGACGCCGGATCGCCGTCGTTGCCGTCGGCGGTCTGGAAGCTGAGGTTGACGACACCCTGCACCGGGTTGCTCAGGCTGATCGCGAAGTCCATCGGCACGCTGCCGGCATCGCCTTCGACGACTTCGCCGTCCGGCAGCGACACGACGGTCTGGTCGTCATTCTCGATGGTGCCCACGCCCAGCGCGTCGGTGAGTGTCGCGCTGCCGCTCGGGTTCGACAGCGTGACGTTGACGGTTTCGTCCGCCTCGACGACGAGGTCGCCCGTCACCGTGATCGTCACGGCCTGCGTCGCCACACCGATTCCGAAAGAAAGCAGGCCGGACGCGGCTGTGTAGTCCGAGCCGGCCTGCGCGCTGCCGTTGCTGCTCGCGAACGAGACCGTCATCGGCGCCGAGGGCGGCGGCGAGGCGGTCACGGTGAACTGCAGGTTGCCGCTGCCTTCGGCCACGCCGACGTCGCCGATCGAGAAGGCGGTGACGCTTCCGGCGCGCACGTCGAACGAAAGCCCCGCGCCGCAGCAGGCGAGCGCGATCGCCGGCACCCATCGAGCGAGCTTATTCATCGGCGTTGGTGTCCTCGAAGCCGTCCAGGAACAGGCCCATCGGGTCGGTGTCGGTGGCGATGTTGTTGGCGGGATCCACGTCGGTGCCGGGCGCGACGACGCTGGCCGAGGCGGACTGCGAGATCGGCGCTTCCGGCGCGACCGGCGCGGTGGCGTCGATCGTGAAGAGCACCACGCCGCCCACGCCGAGCTGGATTTCCGTGTCGATGTCGCCGCTGCCCTCGAGCGCGCCGCATTGGGCGGGCCCCGCGCGCAGGCACTGGAAGGTCGCGCCGGAAAGGCTCGCGGCGATCGGCACCTGCACGCGCGCGACGAGCGCGCCCGGTCCGACGTTGTCGACGGTCACCTGGTAGGTCAGCGCGCTGCCCGGCGCGATGTAGTGGCGGCCGTTGCCGATGCGCACGCGCACGTCGCCGCTGGACGCGCCGTCGGCGATGACGATGGGCAGACTGGCGCTGCTCGCGGTGTGGTTGCCGTTCGACGGCACGTAGCTCGCCGTGATCGTCCGGTAGCCGGCGGTGTCGAGGTTCAAGGTGCAGCTGCCGGCGCCGGCGCTCAG
The DNA here is from genome assembly GCA_946481615.1 of uncultured Aquimonas sp. Next base: position 5,909 of record CAMLOR010000063.1, on the reverse strand, counting down.
GGTCGCCGAGCAGTTCGCCGACCCCGAGACGAGATTGACGCTGCCCTCGGGCGTGCCGCCGCCCGGCGCATTCGCTTCCACCTGCACCGAGATCACGTGGTTGCCGGGTGCGCCCGGGTTGGCATCGGCGCCCAACGTGACGCGTGTCGTCGCCGCCTGCACCAGTTGCGCGAACGACTGCACTTCCGCCGCGGCGTTCTGCGCGTCGCCGGCGTAGCGCGCCTTGAGCACCGGATTGCCGACGGGCAGCGTCGTCACGGTCAAGGTCGCGCTGCGGTCGTCGCCGTCTCCCAGCAGCGGCGCGCTGCCAAGGACGACATCGTCGGCGAAGAACTCGATCGCGCCGGTCGGCGCCGAGCCGCTCAGATACGCGCTGAGGGTGACGGCCTGGCCATAACGGCTGGGTGACACGCTGGACGACAGCTGCAGCCCCGGAATGCCGTGCGCCACCGTCAGCGACACCGCTTGATCGGTGGTGCCGCCGCAGTTGTCGACGAGGCGGACCAGCAACGTATGCGTGCCCACCGGCGCCGCGTTCGCGAACGTGATGCGGCCTTGCGTGTCGACGCTCACGACGCCGGCGTAGGTGCCGGTCGACTGCAACTCGATGCTGACGATGCTGCCGTTGTCGTCCGGCGGCGACGCGGGTTCGAGCAAGACGCTGCCGCCGAAGGCCAGCGACTGCGCCGCATACGCAACGTCCGGCGGCGTGTTCGGCAGCACCTCGATGTCGACGTTCGTGCCGGCGTTCTGGCGGCCGTCGTCGACGGTGAGCGCGATGGTGTTCGTGCCGGTCGTGGCGCTGCAGGAGGCGGCGAGGTTGGCCTGCACGGTGCCGGCGTCGTTGGCCAGCCCCGTCAGCGTGAGCCCCGGCGGCGCGGGCGTCGCGCTGACGATCAAGGTGCCTGCCGCCGATTCACCGTCGGCGACCGTCGCCAAGGTCGTCGGCGCGGCCGGGCTGCCCTGGCGCACGCTCGGCGCCGCGGCGGCGATCGTCGGCGGCGTGTTGACGAGCAGCTCGAAGCTCGCGTCGGTGGTGGCACCGCAGTTGTCGGTGGCGCGGATCGTGATCGTGTGCGCGCCGGCCGGTGCGGCGGCGGCGATCGTCACGACGCCGCCGGCGTCGACTGCGATCGTGCCGGTGTAGGTGCCGGCGTTTTGCACTTCGACGGCCGTGCTGCCGTTGTCGGCGAGCGCGATCGAGGGAGCGATCGCCAGGCTTCCGCCCGGCGCGACGATCGCATCCGCGTAACCGAGCGTCGGCGGCATGTCGTCCGTCACCGTCACGGTCACGTCGCCGGTCGAGGAACTGCCTTCGCCGTCGGTGGCCGTGAGCACGATCGTGTTGTCGCCGAGCGTCGCCGTGCAGCTGGCGGACAGCGAGGCGGTGACTTCGCCGGCCGTGTTGGTCAATGCGTCGACGACGATGTCGGACGGCGGCGTCGCGCCGACGAGGAGGCTGCCGGGCGCGGTTTCCGTATCGGCCACCGTGCCGAGCGTAGCGACGGTTGCCGCGGTTCCGCGCTGGCGCGTCAGGCCCGTGGCGGGCGTGACCGTGGGCGGCGCGTTGACCGCGAGCGTGAAGCTCGCGTCCGTCGTCGCACCGCAGTCGTCCGTCGCGCGGATCGTGATCGTGTGCGTGCCCGAAGGCGCGATCGAGCCCAGCGAGACGACGCCGGCCGCGTCCACGGAAATCGTGCCGGTGTAGGTGCCCTGGCTCTGCACGACGACGCTTGCGATGCTGCCGTTGTCGCCGAGCGCGGCGACCGGGTTCACCGTCAGGCTGCCGCCCGGCATCGCCGACCGATTGCCGTAGACGAGTTCGGGTGGCGTATTCGGCAGCACGTCGACATCGACGTTCGTGCTCGCGTCCTGCCTGCCGTCGTCGACGAGGAGTCCGAGGGTGTTCGCGCCGGTCGGGGCGGTGCAGGAGGCGGCGAGGCTGGCCTGCACCGCGCCCGCGTCGTTCGCCAGTCCGGTCAGCGTGAGGCCGGGGGGCACCGAGGTGGTGCTCACCGCCAGCGTGCCCGCGGCCGATTCGCCGTCGGCGACCGTCGCCAGTGTCGTGATCGCGGCCGGGCTGCCCTGGCGCACGCTCGGCGCCGCGGCCGTGATCGTGGGCGGCGTGTTCACGAGCACCTCGAAGCTCGCATCGGTGATCGCGCCGCAGTTGTCCGTCGCGCGGATCGTGATCGTGTGCGCGCCGGGCGGTGCCGCGGCGGCGATCGTCACGACGCCACCTGCATCGACCGAGATCGTGCCGGTGTAGGTGCCGGCGTCATGCACGACGAGGCTGTCGATGCTGCCGTTGTCGGCGGGCGAGGTGGCGGGATTCACGGTGAGCGCGGCGCCCGGTGCCACGATCCGGTTGGTGTAACCGAGCGTCGGCGCGGTGTTGTCGATCACGTCCACGATCACGTTGCCGTTCGTGGGACTGCCGGCGCCGTCGGTCGCGATGAGCACGATGGTGTTGTCGCCGAGGGCCGCCGTGCAGGTCGCCGACAGCGATGCGGTGACGTCGCCGGCGTTGTTGGTCAACGCGTCGATGATGATGCCGGATGGTGGCGTCGCGCCGACGACGAGACTGCCCGGCGCCGTTTCCGCGTCGGACACGCTGCCCAGCGTTGCGACGCTCGCCGCGGTTCCGCGCTGGCGCGTGAGGCCTGTGGCCGGCGTGACGGTGGGCGAGGCGTTGACCGCGAGCGTGAAGCTCGCGTCGGTCGCCGCGCCGCAGTTGTCGATCGCCCGGATCGTGATCGTGTGCGTGCCCGAGGGCGCCGCGTTGGCGATCGAAACGACGCCGTCCGCCGCGACGGAAATCGTTCCGGTGTACGTGCCCTGGCTCTGCACGACCACGCTGGCGATGTTGCCGTTGTCGCCCGGCGCGGTCCCGGGAGTCACCGTCAGCGCGCCGCCGGTCGCGACGGCCTGCGCGGCATAGGCGAGGTCGGGCAGCGTGTTCGCGAGCACGTCGACGCTGATGTTCGCACTCGCGTCTTCCCGGCCATCGTCGACCGTGATTCCAACCTGATTGGCGCCCGTGGCCGCCGTGCACGACGCGGCGAGGTTCGCCTGCACGGTGCCCGCGTCGTTCGCCAGCCCGGTCAGCGTGAGGCCGGAAGGCACCGAGGTCGTGGCGACGCTGAGCGTGCCCGCGGCCGATTCGCCGTCGGCGATCGTCGCCAGGGTCGCGAGCGCCGCCGGACTGCCCTGGCGCACGCTCGGCGCGGCCACGGTGATCGTGGGCGGCGTGTTCACCAGCAGTTCGAAGCTCGCGTCGGTGATCGCGCCGCAGTTGTCGGTGGCGCGGATCGCGATCGTGTGCGCGCCGGCCGGCGCGGCCGCGGCGACCGTTACGACGCCGCTGGCATCGACCGAGATCGTGCCCGTGTAGGTGCCCGCGCTGTGCACGACGACGCTGGAGATCGACCCGTTGTCGGACAGGGCTGTCGCAGGATTGACCGTGAGGCCGGCGCCGGGCGCGACGGTCTGGTTCGAGTAACCGAGCGTCGGTGCGGTGTTGTCGGTCACGCCGACGATCACGTTGCCGTTCGTGGAGCTGCCGGCGCCGTCGGTCGCGGTGAGCACGACGGTGTTGTTGCCGAGCGTCGCGGTGCAGCTCGCCGACAGCGGCGCCGTCACGTTGCCGGCGCTGTTCGTCAATGCACCGACGACGAGGCCGGACGGCGCCGACGCGGCGACGCCGATGCTGCCGGGCACGGTTTCCGTGTCGCCCACCGAACCCAGCGTCGCGGCGGCGGCCGCGGTTCCGCGCTGGCGCGTCAGCCCCGTGGCTGGCGTGACGGTCGGCGGCGCGTTGACCGCGAGCGTGAAGCTCGCGTCGGTCGTCGTGCCGCAGTTGTCCGTCGCGCGGATCGTGATCGTGTGCGTGCCCGAGGGAGCGATCGCGTCCAGCGAGACGAGGCCGTTGGCGTCGACGGAAATCGTGCCGGTGTAGGTGCCGTCGCTCAGCACCGCGACGGTGGTGATACTGCCGTTGTCGGCGAGCGCCGTGGAAGGCGTGACCGTCAGGCTGCCGCCCGGCATGGCGGAATGGTTGGCGTAGGCCAGCGTCGGCGCGGTGTTGGCCGTGACGTTGACCGTGAGGTTGCCGTCGGTGCTCGTGCCGGCGACATCGGTCACGCGCAGCCCGACGGTGTTGTTGCCGAGGGGGGCGGTGCAGGAGGCCGTCACGACGGCCGACACCGTGCCCGAGGCGTTGACGATGCTGCCGACCGCCAGGCCCGTGGGAACGGTCGGTGCCGTCACCACGAGGTTGGCTGCCGGCGTCTCGGCATCGGACACGCTGGCGACGGTGACCGACGACGCGCTGCTGCCGCGCTGCCGCGTGAGCGTGCCGGCCGGCGTGATCGCGGGCGGCGTGTTCACGCCGGTGCCGGTGAGCGTGATGTCGAACGGATTCTCGTTGCTGTCGCTGCTGGCGATGTGCAGCGCCGCGCTGCGCGCGCCGACGGCCGCCGGCGTGAAGCGCAGCGTGAACGTCGTCGAGCCGCCGACCGCGACGGTGCCGGCGGGTGCGGTGGTGACGCTGAAATCCGAGGCGTTCGCGCCGTCGATCGTGAGGTTGCCGAGCGCGAGCACGGCCTCGCCGGTGTTGCGGACGGTGAAGGCGAGGCTCGAATTCGAACCCAGGTTGACGTTGCCGTAGCCCTTCGAGCCGCCGTCGGCGACGTTGGTGCCCACGGGCTGTTCGACCACGATCTCGGGCGCCGGCAGCAGCTGGATCGCCGCCCACAATTCCTGGTTGCCGGAAGGGCCGGACGGGCGATGGTCGAACAGCGCGAAGCCGAAGCGCGTGTTGCTGATGATGCCGCTGTGGCGGTTGCCGGTGGACGAATTGCCGCGATAGAGCAGGCCGGTCAGCCAGGTCGAGCCGACGCCGCCCGGCAGATAGGCGTAGCGCATCTCGATGCCGGTGTCGCGGTAGGCGATGTAGAGGTCGCCGTTGTCGTTGCGGCTCAGCGAATCGGGCTTGACGCTGCCCGTCAGCGAACCGTTGATCTGCGTGGAGACGAACGGACCGGAGACGTTCGTGACGTGGGAAAGCTGGTTCTGCTGGTTGCTGCGGACGATGTGCACCTTGTCGGCGGCATCGAGCAGGATCGAGATCGAGCGGCCCTGCTGCTGCAGGTTGGAGCCCGCCACCAGCACGGCAGCGGCGGGAAAGCTGCCCGTCGTGTTGTTGACGTACATCAGGCTGCCGTCGGTGCCGCCGCCGTTGCTCTCGGCCTCGAAGGCGATGTGGATCTTGCCGGCGCTGTCGATGTCGAGATCGGGAAGGTTGATTTCGTTGTTGCCGGTGCCCGAGTGCAGATCGGCGCTCGACCAGGCGGTGCCGCTGTAGGTGAGCAGCCGCAACTTGTATTCGCGCGGCGCGTTGGCGTCGGTGTAGACGTAGGTGACGCGCGGAAGGTTGTTCGTCGGGTCGGTCTTGATGACGACGTCCCGCAGGCCCGTGTTCACGGCGGACGTGGTGGCGAGCTCGGTGAACGCCCAAGAACCGGTCGCACCCGTGGCGCTGGTGGCGTAGTAGGCGCCGCTGACCGCGCCGTTGCGGCCGCGGAACGCCGCGTGGAAGCGCCCGTTGCGGTCGATCGCGAGCGAGATCTCGTCTTCGATCTCGGCGATGCCCGGCACGTCGCTGCGCTGGAAGCCGCCGACGTTCGTCCAGGTGCCGCTCGGGCCCGGATTGTCGTAGCGCAGCAGGCGGATCGTCGCGTTGGGCCCGCGATCCCTGAGCCGCATGCCGTACACCACGTCGCCGGTGCTGCGCGCCATGGAACTGAAGGGCGTGTTGGTACTGCCCATCGCCTCGATCGAGGTCCAGGGCGGCGGGCAGGTCGGGCAGACCGCGCGTTCGACGGTGACGAGATAGGTCTTGGTGGCGA
>CAMLOR010000062.1 GCA_946481615.1 uncultured Aquimonas sp. | reverse complement strand
TCGAGCCGTTCGACGGCTTCAAGGTCGGGTTCTCGATCGATTTCAACCACCCGATTTTCACCAAGGCCACCTCACGCGCCGAGATCGACTTCTCCACGACCTCCTTCGTGAAGGAAGTCAGCCGCGCCCGCACCTTCGGTTTCATGAAGGACATCGAGATGCTGCGCGAGCGCAACCTGGCGCTGGGCGGCTCGATGGACAACGCCATCGTGCTGGACGACTACCGCGTCCTCAACGACGACGGCCTGCGCTACGAGGACGAGTTCGTCAAGCACAAGATCCTCGACGCCATCGGCGACCTCTACCTGCTGGGCCACAGCCTGGTGGGCGCCTTCTACGGCCACAAGAGCGGGCACCAGCTCAACAACCAGATCCTGCGCGCGCTCATCGCCGACAGGACGGCCTGGGAAGAGGTCACCTACCCGGACACGCCGGAAGCCCCGATCTCCTACTCGCACCCGGCCCAGGCCGCGGTCTGAACGGGGCGGGCAGGCATCACGGTTTGAAGCCAAGACACTTGACCGCCGACCCGGCGGTTGGGGAGTATCGGCACCCCAAGGAACGAGAACTCAGGCCAGGGAGGCCATCCGCAGCAGCTGATCCCGCAGTTCCGGGTCCGCTGTAGCAAAAGCCGCGGCGCGCAGGGTTTCGCGCGCGGCGGGAGACAGGGGGGTACGCGGTGCCGCATCCGGGGGAACGGGCTGCATCGTTGCCACTTTCACCGTCATTCCGCTCGCCTGAAGGCCTGCGGCGGCGGCAGCGTCGCGCAAAGCGTCCGCATGCAGCCGCAGCTTGGCCTTCCAGACGGGAGAGCTGACGAGAAAGACAAGCCTGCCATCGCGCACGTTGCCGAGCCTGACATGGGCGGCGAGCGCAGGGGGCAGGGACTGGCGCAGTCGCCGGTCGAGCGCGTCGAGCTGTTTCGCGCGTTCGATCACGCTGGTCAGGTCGCCGGGTAGGGACTTGCTGGCAGGCTGCATGGGCAAACGATTGACGGACGCAGGATGGATGAACGTCATCATCGTAGCGAAATTCCTCAAGACGCCTAAGAAGATCGCCCTGCGCGATCCTCGCACCCAGGCGTTGTGTTGCAGCTTCCTGCTCGGCCTGCTGGGCCTGGGCGCGGGAGCCGGTTATCTGATGCGCGGCGCCGATGCCGCCGCGCTCGCCGAGATCGACGAGCTGCGCCTGCAGGTGCAGGATCAGCAGGACGATCTCTCCGCCGCACAGGGCGAGTCGCAACGCGAACTCAACGCCATGAGCGTGAAGCTCGCCGAACTGCAGGCCCAGGCCAACCGCCTGAACGCACTCGGCGAACGCCTGACCCGCATCGGCCGCCTCGACGACGGCGAATTCGATTTCAGCGAGCCGCCGCCGGTCGGTGGTCCCGCCTCGCACGATGTCACTATCGCCGTGCCGGCCGCTTCGACCGAGCTCCAGCAGACGATGGACGAACTCGGAGCCCGACTCACCCAACAGTCGCACCAGCTCGAGCTGCTCGAGAGCCTGCTGCTCGACCGCGATCTCGACCAGGACCTGATGCCCACCGGGTTGCCGGTGCGCACGGGCTATGCTTCCTCGGTGTTCGGCCACCGCGCCGATCCCTTCACCGGCGGCGGCGATTTCCACCCCGGCGTCGATTTCGCCGGTCCGCGCGGATCCGACATCCTGGCCGTCGCCGACGGTGTCGTCTCCTTCGCCGGCAACCGCAGCGGCTACGGCAACGTGATCGACATCGATCACGGCAACGGCTACATGACCCGCTACGGCCACAACTCGCAGAATCTGGTGGCCCCGGGCCAGCGCGTGCGCGCCGGGCAGGTCGTGGCCAAGATGGGCTCGACCGGCCGTTCGACCGGCACCCACGTGCACTTCGAGGTGTGGAAGGACGACCGCGTCGTCAATCCGAAGCAATATCTCAAGGCCGCGCGCGGCTGATCCGCGCGCCCGGGCGGCGCCGGCGGCCGAGGCCGCCTTGAATTCGCCTGCCGCCTCCCCCAAAGCGTTACAATATCCTGCTCGGCCGCCCATGGCGGCCGTTTCTCTTGCGCCGCCCGGAACCAGCATGCTCAACAAGGTATTGACCCGCATCTTCGGCAGCCGCAACGAACGCCTGCTGGCGCAGTTGCAGAAGAACGTCGTGCGCATCAACGCACTGGAGCCCGAGTTCCAGAAGCTCGACGATGCCGCCCTGCAGGGCAAGACGGCGGAGTTCAAGAACCGCATCGCCCAGGGCGAATCGCTCGACAAGCTGCTGCCCGAGGCTTTCGCCGCCATGCGCGAGGCCGCGCGCCGCGTGCTCGGCATGCGCCACTACGACGTCCAGCTCATCGGCGGCATGGTGCTGCACATGGGCAAGATCGCCGAGATGCGCACCGGCGAAGGCAAGACGCTGGTGGCCACGCTGCCGGTCTACCTCAACGCGCTCGAAGGCAAGGGCGTGCACGTGGTCACCGTGAACGACTACCTCGCCAAGCGCGACGCCGCCTGGATGGGCCGGGTCTACAACTGGCTGGGGCTGTCCGTCGGCGTGGTTTACCCGGGCATGCCGCATTCGGACAAGAAGGGCGCCTACGCCGCCGACATCACCTACGGCACCAACAACGAATACGGCTTCGACTACCTGCGCGACAACATGGCCACCTCGGTGCAGGACCGCTTCCAGCGCGGCCTGAACTTCGCCATCGTCGACGAGGTCGACTCCATCCTGATCGACGAAGCGCGCACGCCGCTCATCATCTCGGGCCCGGCCGACGAATCGCCGGAGCTCTACATCAAGGTCAACCGCATCGTCCCGCAGCTCACGCGCCAGGCCGGCGAGGAAGCCGAAGGCGATTACTGGGCCGACGAGAAATCCAAGCAGGTGCACCTGTCGGAAACCGGCATGGAGCACGCGGAAGAGTTGCTCAAGCAGGCCGGCATCATCAAGGAAGGCGACGGGCTGTACTCGGGCCAGAACCTGGCGGTAGTGCATCACCTCAACGCCGCGCTGCGCGCGCACGTGCTCTACACGCGCGACGTCGAATACATCGTGCGCGACGGCGAGGTCATCATCGTCGACGAGTTCACCGGCCGCACCCTGCCGGGCCGGCGCTGGTCCGACGGCCTGCACCAGGCCGTCGAGGCCAAGGAAGGCGTGCCGATCCAGCGCGAGAACCAGACGCTGGCGTCCATCACCTTCCAGAACTACTTCCGCATGTACGGCAAGCTCGCCGGCATGACGGGCACGGCCGATACCGAAGCCTACGAATTCCAGAGCATCTACGGCCTGGAAGTGACGGTGATCCCGACCCACCGGCCGATGGTGCGCAAGGACGCCGCCGATCTCGTCTTCCTGAAGAAGCCGGCGAAGTACAACGCCATCATCGAAGACATCCAGGACTGCCACAAGCGCGGCCAGCCCGTGCTGGTGGGCACGACCTCGATCGAAACCTCCGAGCTGCTCTCCGAGTTGCTCAAGAAGGCGAAGATCCCGCACGAGGTGCTCAACGCCAAGCAGCACGAGCGCGAAGCCCACATCGTGGCGCAGGCCGGCCGTCCGGGCGCGGTGACCATCGCCACCAACATGGCAGGCCGCGGTACCGACATCGTGCTGGGCGGCAGCCTCGAGGCCGAGCTGCACGCGCTGGGCGACGAGGCCACCGACATCGACCGCGCCCGCGTGAAGGACCAGTGGCAGCAGCGCCACGAGCAGGTGCTGGCCGCCGGCGGCCTGCACATCATCGGCACCGAACGCCACGAATCGCGCCGCATCGACAACCAGCTGCGCGGCCGCTCGGGCCGCCAGGGCGACGCCGGTTCCTCGCGCTTCTACCTGTCGCTCGAAGACAACCTGATGCGCATCTTCGCGGCCGACTGGGTGCAGCGCGCGATGAAGCTGCTCGGCATGAAGGAGGACGACCGCATCGAGGATCGCCTCGTCAGCCGCCAGATCGAGAAGGCGCAGCGCAAGGTCGAAGGCCACAACTTCGACATCCGCAAGCAGCTGCTCGAATACGACGACGTCGCCAACGACCAGCGCAAGGTGATCTACCAGCAGCGCAACGAACTGCTGGAATCGGAGACCTTCCAGGAAACCACGGCCAGCGTGCGCGAAGACGTGGTGCGCGACGTCGTGCACGGCTTCGTGCCGCCCAATTCCGTCGACGAGCAGTGGAACCTGCCCTCGCTCGAGAAGCAGCTCGAAGGCGACTACGGCGTGCAGATCGACCTGCAGCGCCTGCACCGCGAAAAGGAAGAGATCGCCGCCGAGGAGATCGAAGCCAAGGTGCAGGAAGCCGTCGACCGCTTCTTCCGCGAGAAGGAAGCGATGCTCGGCAGCGAGATGATGCGCGCGCTCGAGAAGCACGTGATGCTCAACGTGCTCGACACCAACTGGAAGGAACACCTGGCGCGCATGGACTACCTGCGCCAGGGCATCCACCTGCGCGGCTACGCGCAGAAGCAGCCCAAGCAGGAATACAAGCGCGAGGCCTTCGAGCTGTTCTCGGAGATGCTCGACAAGGTCAAGCGCGACATGGTCACGCTGCTGGCCCGCGTGCGCATCCGCACCGAGGAAGAGCAGCAGGCGATGGAAGCCGCCGAACGCCAGCGCCAGGAAGCCATGGCGCGCCGCATGCAGTTCCAGCACCCGGAAACGGGCGACCTGGGCGCCGACGAGGAAGCCGCCGCCTTCGCGGGCGCCGGCCACGCCGGTGCGGTGCCGGTGCAGAACGACGGCCCGAAGGTCGGCCGCAACGATCCCTGCCCCTGCGGCAGCGGCAAGAAGTACAAGCACTGCCACGGGCAGCTGGCCTGACGGACGCCCCGCGCGTCCATGTCGCCGCCGCGATCCTGACGGACGCGCGCGGCCGCATCCTGCTGGCGCGCCGCACGGACGGCCGCGACCTGGCCGGCCTGTGGGAATTCCCCGGCGGCAAGGTCGAACCCGATGAAACTCCCGAACAGGCGCTCGCGCGCGAGCTGCGCGAGGAGCTCGGCATCGAGATCGGCGAACACTCGCCACTGATCGCCGTGCCCCATGCTTACGCGCACAAGCGCATCCTGCTCGACGTGCGCCGCGCGGCGAGCTTCGCCGGCCGTGCGCGCGGACTCGAATCGCAGGCGCTGGCCTGGGTCGCACCCGACAAGCTCGGCAGCTATCCGATGCCGAGTGCCGACCGCCCCGTGGTCGCCGCGCTGCAGCAGCCCGATCGCTATGTCATCACCGAAGACGGGCGCGTGCCCGACGATGCGCACCGCGTGCAGCTGCGGGCGAAGCACGCGACCCGCGAGGCGCTACATGCGATGGCGCGTACGCTGGTGGAACGCGGGATCGAACTGTCGATCAACAGCGGCCATCCCGACGCCTTCGAGCTAGCGCGCGAACTGGGCGCCGGCGTGCACCTCACCAGCGCGCACCTGCGCGATGCGAGACAGCGGCCGGCGTTCGCGCATGTCGCCGCGTCGTGCCACGACATCGACGAATTGCGCCACGCCGATGCGATCGGTTGCGATTTCGCCGTCCTGGGGCCGGTGCGCGCCACCGCCTCGCATCCCGATGCGGCACCGCTCGGTTGGGAACGGTTCGCCGACATCCGCGAACAAGCCGCGTTGCCCGTGTACGCGCTCGGTGGCCTAACGCTCGACGATCACGCCGATGCGCGCGCCCACGGCGCCCAGGGCATCGCCGCCATCCGCGCCTTTTCTCCCTCTCCTTGAAGGGGAGGGAGTAAAAGCCCGCTGAATCAGCGCGCCCAGCATGCGCATCGCGCTTCGCCGCGCGTGTTAAAACATCCGCGCCGGGGAAGGCACCGCAACCACTCGTTGCGGAGATACCCATGCGCCATCGCATCCTCATCGCGCCGCTGCTCGCGCTCGCGATCCCCGTCGCCGCCGTCGCACAGGAGCGTCCTTCCGCCAAAGTGTTGCAGGGCGGCGTCGCGCGCTGGAGCGGCATGAACGCCGCCGAATGCGGCATCGCGGGCAAGCGCTACATCGCCATCCAGGGCGTGTGCTACTACCCCGTCGACATGACGACGAAGACCGGCGTGCACGAAGTCGCGCTGTGGGACGCCGCAGGCAAGCAGTCGCTCGGCTCGCTCACGGTGGAAGAGCGCGAATGCACCGAGACCGAGATCACGCTCGACAAGCCCGAATACATCGAAGTTTCGGAAGCCGATCGACAGCGCGCCGCGAAGGAACGCGAGGCCATCGTCGCGGCCGTCAACGGCGCCGACGACGTGCATCCTCGCTTCAGTCTGCCGCTGGCCGCGCCTGCGAAAGGCGCCGGCACCAAGGATCGCAGCGACTTCTGCGAACGTCGCACCTACAACGGCAAGATCAAGAGCCGCCACACCGGCCTCGATTACCAGATCGGGGCAGGCACGGCGGTGGCGTCGCCGGCCGACGGCACCGTGGTGCTGGCGCAGGATCAGTTCTACTCGGGCAACACCGTGCTGGTGGACCATGGCGGCGGCCTCGTCACGATGTCGTTCCATCTGGCCGACATGGCGGTGGAGGAAGGCCAGCAGGTCAAGCGCGGCGAGAAGCTCGGCAGCGTGGGCGAAACCGGCCGCACCACGGGCCCGCACCTGCACTTCGGCACGCGCTGGCAGGCACAGCGCATCGACGCCGCCGCGCTGCTCGGCGATCCGGCCAAGCTGCCCGGCATCGGCGAACCCGAGGTCGGCGGCACCGCGCCCGACGTCGATGCGGTGGAAGCCGACGCCGATCAACCGGCCGCCGAAGACCGCGCCGGCGAGGACGACAATTCCGCGGTGAAGGACGACTGACGCGTGCTCAACCGGCGCTGCGCGGCGGCTCCGGCTGCGCGGCGCCGGCATGGCGGATGGCGAAGGTGGCACGGCCCTTCGCCTTGGCCTCGTAAAGCGCTTCGTCGGCCGCCGCGAGCAGCTGCTCCGCCGAATTGCGGCCGTCGCCGAAGGCCACGCCGATGCTGACGGAGGTCTGCAGATCGGTGCCCAGCACCGACATCGGCGCCTGCATGCAGCCCAGCAGCTTGCGCGCGATGATCTCGCCCGCCACCGCGGGCGGTTCCTCCACCACCAGGATGAACTCGTCGCCGCCCAGGCGTGCCAGGAAATCGTCCTTGCGCACGCAGCGCAGCACACGCGCGACGAACTCGCGCAGCACGGCGTCGCCGGCGGCGTGGCCCAGCGTGTCGTTGATGCTCTTGAAGCGGTCCAGATCCAGCGCCAGCACCGCCACGCCGCGATTCATGCGCCGTGCGTGCGCCAGGATCGCGGCGAGGCGCTCGTCGAGATGGCGGCGGTTGGCGATGCCGGTGAGGCTGTCGATGCGCGCGAGCTGCTCGAGTTCTTCCTGCGCCAGCTTCAGCTGCGTCACGTCGAAGGTGAGCGCGTAGATGCCGGCCACGCTGCCGTCCGGCGCGCGCCGCGGCAGGAACGTGGAGTCGAGATACACGGGCCTGCCGCCGCGGATGGTCTTCACTTCGCAGTGCGAAATCTCGCCGGCCAGCGTGGCCTCCAGATACGGCTGCCACTGCGCGCCCAGTTCCTCGCCGCGCACTTCGCGCACCGTGCGTCCGAGGATCTCCGAGGCCGGTTGTCCGACGCGCTGCACCAGCCAGGCATTGACCTGCCGGAAACGCAGTTCGCGATCCAGTTCGACGATCGCCGCCGGCATGTGATCGGTGAGGGCCTGGTAGCGCGCTTCGTTGTCGCGCGCCCGCGCCAGCGCTTCGGCCAGCCGCTTGCTGCTGCGGCGCTGCGCGATCGCGACGCCGGCCAGGACGAGCAACAGCGCCGCACCGGCGGCGATCAGCCAACGCAGCAGTACCCGGCGCTGCTCGGTGGCCTGCACCGATTGCTGCAGCAGCTGCATGGCATAGCCCTGCTCGGCCTGCGCGAGACGGGCGTCGAAGTTGGCCGACATGGCGGACTGGTCCTGCGCTTCCAGGCGCGCGTCCAGTTCGATCAGCCGCCGCACGTGCGGTTCGGCCAGCGGATCGGCGCCGCGATCGAGCAGCAGCGGGATCAGGCGGCGAATCGCGCGGCGTTCGTCGCGCGGCAGGCTGGCGAGTTCGAAATCCCGTACCGCTTCGCCGAAACGAGTTTCGGCCAAGGCCAGGTCGCCGGCGGCCTGTGCAGCGTCGCCGAGCAATTCGCGCGCGCCGCCGCTGACCGGTGCATTGTCGAGCTCCAGGCCGATCGCGAGGGCGGCCTCGGCATGCATGCGTTGCGCGGCAGGATCGTGACGCTGCTGTGCGAGGCGCGCCGATTCGGTGTGGAGTTCGGCGCGCAGGCGCGGATCTTCGCCGGGCGGCGACAGCGCCAGGCCTTGTTCGAGCGCTCGTTCGGCTTCGTCGTAGCGGCCCTGTTGTGCCTGCGCGCGTGCCAGGTTGCGCAACAGGCGGATGCGGATCGTGAGGGCCGGCGTCGTCCCCAGCGCCTCGAGGCCGCGGTGCGCGTAGTCTTCCGAGCGCGCTTCGTTGCCCAGCGAATAGCTGATCGTCGAATACGCGAGCATCGCGTCGCCCAGCAGCAGCGGATGCGGATGGCGGCGCAGCTCGCCCTGGGCTTCGATCAGCAGCTGCTCGGCACGGGTGAAATCCTGGCGCGCGATCTCGGCGCTGGCTTCCAGGATGTAGCCGCGCACGACGAGGTCGTGCGAGCCGGCCCTCGCGGCCGCTTCGCGCGCCTGGGCGGCAGCCTGCGCCTGGCAGGGCACGCGCACCACCATGCGGCAGGCATTCGACTCGGCCAGCCTCAGCAGGGCTTCCTCACGCGCATCGCCGCGCGCCTGCGCTGCTTCGAGCCTGGCGGGCAGGCCGGCGAGCACGTCGGCCGGGGCCGTGAGCGCCCGCGTTTCTTCCGGATGCCGCGCGACGCTGGGTTCGGCCGGTGGAGGCTGCGCCGCCGCGGAACCGAAGGCGATGCAACAGAGCAGCCATGCCGATGCGCGTGCCTTCATCGCTCCTCCTGGAACGCGCCGGATCCTCGGCGCCGATCCTGTTGACGCAAAATGATAGCGCCGTCAGCCACGGCTTCCCGCAATCGCGTGCGGCGGCGGACGGTTTCGGGCGCCGCTCAGGCGGCGTCGGCGAGATCCGGCGGCACGCCGGCCTGCAGGGCATCGAAATAATCGCGGGTCAGGCGCAGCTGCTCGGCCGCGCTCTCCGCGCGGTTGACGACATGGCGGAACGCGGCGTTCTCGGGCCGGTCCTTCGCATACCAGCCCAGGTGCTTGCGCGCGATGCGCACGCCGGCCGGCTCGCCGTAGAAGGCGTGCAGGTGCCCGAGATGGGCGAGCAGGATGTCGCGCACTTCGCGCGGCGTCGGCGGCGGCAGAGTTTCGCCGGTGGCGAGGTAGTGCGCGATCTCGCGGAAGATCCACGGCCGGCCCTGCGCGGCGCGGCCCACCAGCACCGCGTCGCAGCCGGTTTCGCGCAATACGCGCGCGGCCTTCTGCGGCGAGTCGACGTCGCCGTTGGCGAACACCGGGATCGCCAGCGCGTCCTTCACCGCGGCGATCGTTTCGTATTCTGCGATGCCGGTGTATTGCTGGTCGCGGGTGCGGCCGTGCACGGCGAGCGCCGCGATGCCGGCCTCCTGCGCGATGCGCGCGATGGCCAGCGCATTGCGGTGCTGCGCATCCCAGCCGGTGCGGATCTTCAGCGTGACGGGCACGTCGACGGCCTTCACCACCGCCTCGACGATGCGCGCCACCAGCGGCTCGTCGCGCATCAGTGCGGAGCCCGCCCAGGCGTTGCACACCTTCTTGGCCGGGCAGCCCATGTTGATGTCGACGATCTGCGCGCCGTGATCGACGTTGTAGCGCGCGGCCTCGGCCATGATCTCCGGCACCGTGCCCGCGATCTGCACGCTGATCGGCGCCGGCTCGCCGGCGTGATCCATGCGATGCACGGATTTCGCCGTGTGCCAGAAGCGCGGATCGCTGGTCGTCATCTCCGACACGCACAGACCCGCGCCGAGCTGTTTGCACAGCATGCGGAACGGTTTGTCCGTGACCCCGGCCATGGGGGCCAGGATCAGCGGCGGGTCGATGGCATGCGGGCCGATGCGGAGCATGCGGCGATTTTACGCCGCGACGATCCTGCGCGCGTGAGAGACAGACTCAGGCCGGGCGCCGGCGCAAGGCCGACCAGGCCGCAGCGGCGAGCAGCGCGGCGAGCAGCGCGCGCAAGGCGGCGCCGCCGGCCGGGATCGTCGCGCGTGCGTTGTCGGGCACGACGAAGGCCGTGCCGTCGCCCGCCGTGCCCGTGCCGGGGTCGTCGGTGGGCACCGGCGTCTCGTTGCTGCCGTTCGCATCGAGATCGACCCAGGCCGTTCCCTGATTGACGATGAGCGATCCGGGCGCTGCGTCGGACGACACTTCGGCGACGATGCGCAGCGTGGGCGTAGCGCCGTCAGGTGTGATCGCGCCGTTCCAGGCCACCGTGTTGGTGGCCGGCGTCGCCGTCACGGTGCCGATGTCGGCCGAGGCCTCGAGCAGGATCAGCGGTACCGGCAGCACGTCGATGAATTCGTCGCCCGGATTGTCGGGCTGCGGGGCGGCGCCGGTGTTGCCCAGCACGATCGTGTAGATCACCGTGGTGCCCGGCGCGCCGTTGCCGAAGAAGGTCTTGGTGGCGCTCACCACCGGCAGCGCCGTGACCGTCGTGCTCGCGGAGGCGGCATCGTTGGCTGCGAGCGGATCGACGATATCGGACACCGCCGAAGCATTGGCGGTGAGCGCGCTGCCGTGCGCTGTCGCGGCCGCCACCGTCACCTGCAGCGCGAAGTCCGCGCTGGCGCCGGCGGCGAGCGTGGCCGCGATGATCTGCACATTGCCGCTGCTGCCGACCGCGGGCGGGGTGGCGGTCCAGCCGGCCGGCGCGCTCAGCGAGAGGAATCCGGTTTCGGCCGCGAGCCCGACGGCGAGAATGGTCTGGGGCGCCGCATCGGGCCCCTGGTTGGTCACGGTGATCGAATAGGTCAGCGTGTCCCCTGCAGCCACCGGATCCGGGGCATCGCTGATCGTGACCACTAGATCCGCGCTCGGCGGCATGTCCACCGTCGCCGTTGCGGTCGCGCTGTCGTTGGCGGCGTCGGGATCGGCCGTATCGCTGTGGGCGGTAGCCGTCAGCGCCAGCGCGGTGCCGTCACCCAACCCTGCGTCGATCGCGACGGCGAGCGTGAAGACGTGCGGTCCGCCGGGAGGGAGGCTGGCGATGCCCGCGCCGATGTCGCCGCCACTGCCGACGGCCGGTGCGGTCGTGCTCCATCCGCCCGGCGCGCTCAGCGACACGAACGTCGTGCCCGCCGGCAACGTCGCGGCCAGCGTCGCATTCGCCGCCGCAGCGGGACCGTCGTTGTAGACCTGCAGCGTGTAGTTCAGCGTGGCGCCCGGCGCGACCGGATCGGGCGATGCGTTCGCAGTCGTGCGCAGATCGGCCTCGGGCGCGTCGATCGTGGTCGTGACCGTGGCGCTGTCGTTCGCCGGGTCGGTGTCGGACGTGAAGCTCGCGACGTTCGCCGTGTTGCTCAACACGGTGCCATCGGCGATGCCGGCGTCGATGCCGACCGTCAGCGTGAACTGCGCCGACGCGCCCGGTTCGAGCGAGGCGATCGTGGCCTCCACATTGCCGGCGGCGCCGACCGCCGGCGTGGTCGTGCTCCAGCCGGCTGGTGCCGTGAGCGATACGAAGGTCGTGCCGGCCGGCAGCACATCCGACACCACCACGTCGGCAGCGGCGGCCGGACCGTGCTGGTTCACGGTCAGGGTGTACGTCAGCGTTGCGCCCGGTGCGAGCGGATCGGGCGTGTCGCTCAGCGTGATTTCCAGATCCACCGTCGGCGCCGGACCCGCATCGATCTGGCCGCGGATCGCGAGCGTGCCGGGATCGACCGCGGTGCCATGCACGTCGACGTAAAGGAACCCCGCCGCGAGGCTCGCCACCTGGAGCACCCCGAGCGGCACCGGTCCGGAGAACGGCGAGGCGGGGCTCGCGAAGGTGTGCACGAGGGGACCGTTCTGGCCGCGCGGTGCGTCGTGCAGGTGCGCATCCTGCGGCGTCGGCAGATCGTGCGTGCACGCCAGCGCGAGTTGCGTGGCGGTCGCGTCCAGGTCGGCCGTGCAGTTGCCCGTGGAGGCGGTCGGATCCGGCGGCACCACCTGCGCGCCGGCCAGCGCGAAGCCCAGCGTATCCACCGTGCGCGAGAGCAACTGGCCGCGGATCGCGCCGCCGGGCCAGGCTGCGGAATGCACGTTGACGTAGAAGTTGCCCGCGAAGAGATCGGCGACGTCGGCGGGAGTCATGCCGTTCCACACGGCGATGAGGGGACTGACGGGTGCGCCCAGATCGAAGACGACCGGCCCGTTGACGCCCGGCGCGCCGCGATGGACGTGCGCCATCGTCGTGCCGGGGACGTCATGCACGCAGTTGACCGTCAGCTGCGAGATCCCCGCATCGAACCAGGCCAGGCAGCCGCCGCGCGCGGTTTCGGGCGTCGGCGGAACCTCCTGGTCGCCGCGCAGATGGAAAACGAAGGGTGTGGCCGTCGGCGGCAGCGCATGCACCGTCAGCGCGGTCGCATCGCCCGCCGTCGCGGTGGCGGGGTCGTCGCTGGCAGCGCTGCTCTCGTTGCTGCCGTTGTGGTCGCCGTCGAAGTTGACCGTGGCCTGGTTGGAGACGCTGCTGCCGCCGATGGCTGCCGGCGAGAGGGTCGCGCCGATCGTGAGCGTGAGACTGCCGGACGACGGGATCGAGCCATTCCACGTCACGGTGTTGGCGCCGATATCCGCGACCGCGGTCCCTGAGGTGGCGGAAGCACTCGCCAGCGTCAGCTCCGCGGGCAGGACATCGACCAGTTCGTTGCCGGGATTGTCGGGCTGGGCGCCACTGGCGTCGTTGACCAGAACGATGCTGTAGGTCGCCGTCTCTCCGGGCGCCACCAGCGCCTCGGCGACCGCCTTGCTCGCCGTGACGGCGGCTTGCGGCGCGTTCCATCCGCAGGCGGCCAGCACTGCCGCCAGGATCGTGAGCCTGCGCATGAGCGCCCCCTTACGACTCGATGCCCGACCTCATGGAAGCACGCTGTCCGTCGCGCCGCAAGGCGTGGCGACGCGATGCTTCAACTTCCGAAGCGCGCTTCGACCCCCGCCCGCAGCGGCATCGCGGAAGCCGCCCCGTGCGATTCGGTCGACATGCCCGCGACGCGATTGGCGAAGCGCACGGCTTCGCGGAACACGCGGCCTTCGGCGAGGGCGGCGGCCAGGGCGCCGGTGAAGGCGTCGCCGGCGCCGGTGGTGTCGACGGGCGTGACGCGTTCGGCGTCGACGCGGTAGCAAGGTACGTCGTCGCCGCGCAGATCGTCGCTGTCGTGCGAGACGAAAGCGCCGCGCGAGCCGAGCGTCAGCACCACCGTCGGCACGCGCAGTTCGCGGCACAGCGCATGCAGCGCCGCATCGTCGAGCGTGGCGAGCGAAGCGGCGGGAATCTCGCGGCCGCCGGCGCGCGAGAGCAGATGCGCGAACTCCGATTCGTTCGGCGTCAGCACGTCGATGCGGTCGAGCAGCGAGCCGTCCTCGTCCGCCAACGGCGGGGCGGGGTTGTGCACCGTGAGCGTGCCCGAGGCGCGCGCGATCTCCAGCGCGCGGCGCGTGGCCGTCATGTTGATCTCGTGCTGCGTCACCACCACGCGGGCGGTGCCGATCACGCTGGCCTGCGAGTCGATGTGCTCGATCGAGAGCTTCGCATTGGCCCCGGGACCCACGACGATCAGGTTCTGCCCGGCATGCTCGACGAGGATCGCGGCGGTGCCGCTGGCCGCATCGTCGCGCGTCTCGCAGCGCGCCTCGATGCCTTCGCGCGCCGCCAGCGCGAGCGCCGAATCGGCGATCGCATCGCGCCCGAACGCGCCGATGAAGGCCACCTTCGCGCCTTGGCGCGCCGCCGACACGGCCTGGTTGAAGCCCTTGCCGCCCGGACCGGAAGAGAACTCGCCCAGCCGCGTCTCGCCCGGTGCGGGAAAACGCGGCGTGCGCCAGACGTGGTCCTGGTTGTACGACCCGACGACGACGACGTCGGCCATCGCGTTACGGCGTCACCGCGCAGGCCACCGCCGCCGCGGTCTCGCTCGACTGCTGCAGCATGTAGATCACGCCGGCGATGGTCGCCGTCATGAAGGTGGCGATCGAGCCGCCCAGCACCGCGCGCAGGCCGAAGCGCGCCAGATCGCTGCGGCGCTCCGGTGCCAGTCCGCCGATGCCGCCGATCTGGATCGCGATCGAGCTGAAGTTGGCGAAGCCGCACAGCGCGTAGGTGGCGATCAGCGCGCCCTGGTTGGTGAGCGCGACGCCCGGCGTCTTGCAGTTCACGATGTCGGCGAGCTGCAGGTACGCCACGAATTCGTTGATGACGACCTTCTGGCCGATCAGGCCGCCGACCACGGTGGCGTCCTGCCAAGGCACGCCGATCACCCAGGCCAGCGGCGACAGCAGCAGGCCGAGGATGTTGGCGATGTCGGTCGGACGGCCCAGCGCGCTCGCCAGGCCCGTCACTTCGCCGAGCCAGGTGAGCGGCGCGTTCAGCATCGCGATCAGCGCGATGAAGGCCAGCAGCATCGCGCCGATGTTGAGCGCCAGGCGCAGGCCGTCGGCCGCGCCCGCGGCGGCGGCGTCGATCACGTTGCTGGCGGTCTTCTCCACTTCCATCTTGACGGTGCCGCGCGTGAGCGGCTCGCCGGTCTCGGGGATGAGGATCTTGGCGATCACGAGCGTGGCCGGCGCGGCCATGATCGAGGCCGCCAGCAGATGCTTGGCGTAGAAGGCCTGCTGCACCGGGTCGCCCCCGCCCAGCATGCCGACGTAGGCCGCCAGCACGCCGCCGGCGATGTGCGCCATGCCGCCGATCATCATCGTGATGAGTTCGGATTCCGTCATGCGGCCGATGTAGGGACGCACGGTGAGCGGCGCCTCGGTCTGGCCGATGA
>CAMLOR010000061.1 GCA_946481615.1 uncultured Aquimonas sp. | reverse complement strand
GGCCCAGCAGGGCGAAGAAATCGCCTTCGGCCACGTCGAGCGAGACGCCTTTGAGGGCCTCGACGCCATTGGCGTAGGTTTTGCGCAGATCGCGGACGGAAAGCGCGGGGACGGAAGACATGCGGGGGACGCTCGGCGCGAAAGGCGGCTAGTATATCGGCCCTCCCCGAGCGCGCCGCCGCCTTGCCCGTCCATTTCCCGCTAAGACTGGTCTCCAGCCGCATGCTAGCGCCGAGCGTGCGCCACCTCGCGTTCGCGCGCGACGACGGGCAGCCGCTCGACTTCATTCCTGGACAGTTCGTACAGGTACATTTCGCCTACGCCGACGGCACGGCCACCAAGCGCAGCTACTCGCTGGCCACCATCCACGATCACGCGCTGGGGCCGGGCGAAGTCGTCGAGATCGCCGTGAGCTACGTCGCCGGCGGCGCGGCCACCGCGTTGTTCGAGAACCTGCGCGAAGGCGACCGCATCGAGGCCAGCGGACCGTACGGGCGCTTCTGCCTGATGCCGCAGGACGCCAACAAGCGTTATCTGCTGATCGGCACCGGCACCGGCGTCACGCCCTATCGCGCCATGCTGCCGCTGATCGAACAACAGATCGCCGCGCGCGGCATCGAGGTGGTGCTGCTGTTCGGCGCACGCACGCCGCAGGAACTGCTCTACGCCGAAGACTTCTACGCGTTCGCCGCGAAGCATCCGAATTTCCGCTTCATGCCGTGTTTCTCGCGCGAACTGCCTGCCGATCCGCATCCCGACGTGCGCCGCGGTTACGTGCAGGACGCGCTCGCCGAACTCGCACCCAATGCGGCGAACGACATCGCCTATCTGTGCGGCAATCCGAACATGGTCGATGCCTGTTTCGAAGCCCTGAAGGGTGCCGGCTTCCCGGTGCCGCAGGTGCGGCGCGAGAAGTACATCAGCAGCAAGTAAGGCCCGCGCATGCGGCGCATGGCGCGCGCTACAGGTCGACGCGTGTTTCGCCCAGCACCAGGCGTTCGCTGGTTTCCGCATCGACCAGCACCACCTGCACGCGTTCGCCGCCCGGCAGGCGGTCGCGCGGGACGCTGATCGTCGCCAGGCGTCCTTCCACCGCGGCGCGGTAGCGTTGCGAGCCGATTTCGATCTCGGCCCGCTGCGGCAGGCAACCGGCCTGCACCCAGAAGCCTTCGCCGCCGTCGGTCTGCGGATTCACCGGCTGCGACAGCGAGGTCTCGCTCGGCCCCCAGCCTTCGACCGCGCAAAGCGACGTCGCACGCTGGCCCGAGGCCAGCCGCACGCGTTCGGCACGCGGGCGCACGCGCAAGGTGCCGACCGGCTGCACGCGGTTGTCGATCGGGTCGAACAGCGTCAGTTCGGCGTCGCCGGGCGCCTGCACTTGCCGGCCGCCGGCATCGCGCGGCATCGAAGCCAGCACCACGCGGTCGTTCTCGAAGCGCGTGTCGAGGTCGATGCCGCCCAGGCGCAGACGCGTGCTGCGCGCGATCGGTTCGGCGGCGCGCACCCAGAGCATGGCCGGCGCACGCTCGGAGCCCGGCTCGGTTTCGACGTTCTGCGGCCCCCATGATTCGACGCGCACGAACTGCGCCGGCGTGGCGGGCACGGCCTGGATGCGGTCGGTGGTCTGGCCAACGCGGTCGCGCGCGAACTCGGCGATCAGCCTCGCACGCTCATCCGCATCGAATATCGTCTCCGGATCGCCCAGCAGGCCCATCGCGCGGAAGTGATCGTCGCCGCGGATATCGGCGGCTTCCAGCAGCAACGACGCCAGCGCGTAGCTGTGCCGGCTTTCGGCGGTATGCGGCGCCGCGCTTCCGGTGTTGTCGAACAGCACCCAGGGCACCGGCTGCGTGTTCGCCGGCCGGCCGTCGTCGAAGCCGAGCGTGTCGAACGCGGCGTCCAGCGCCGGAAGGTGATCGCCGTAGAACAGCACGAGGGTCGGCTCCGGGCGCTCGCGCGCCCACTGCACCAGCTCGCCGAGCGCCGCGTCGACACGTTGCAGGTGATGCAGATACAAGCGCAGTTCGTGCGCGGCGTCGGCGTCGAGTTGCGCGGGCACCGCGATGCGCGCCAGCTCTTCCTCGGACACGGGACGGTCCGGCGTCCACGGGCCATGGTTCTCCATGCTGATCGCGAAGACGAATTGCGGGCCGGCGGCGCCGGCGAGTTCGCGCACGCGATGCGTCAACGCCGTGTCCGACACGAAGAAGCCGTGCCGGTCGCGCGTCCGGAACTCGCCATCGGCATGGAAGCGCTCGAAGCCGAGCAGCGGATACACCTTGTTGCGGCGATAGAAGCGCGCGTCGAAGGGATGCACCGCCAGCGTCCGGTAGCCGTGCTGGCGCAGCAGGTGCGGCAGCGCCGGCATGGGCCCGTTTATCAGCCGCTGATACGGGTATTGCACGCCCGGGAAGGCGGTCAGCGCCGCGCCGGTGAGCACTTCGAATTCGGTGCGCGAGGTCAGCCCGCCGTAGGTGGGCACGTGCAGGTCGCCATGCCGATGGCCGCTGCGCAGCATGGCCAGGTTGGGCAGCCAGCCGTCGTCGAGGCCGGCCACGATCGCCGGATCGAAGAACGCCTCGCTCTGCCAGACGATCAGGTCGGGCGGGCGCGGCGGAGGCGCCGTCCCGGCCTGCGGCAGCGAGGCGATCTCCGGTCGCTGCCAGAACGCGTCCAGCTGCGTGCGATCGGCCTCGCGCAACTGCCAGGGTTCTTCCCAGCCCGCGCGCACGAAGTAGGCCACGCTGCCGTGCGTGCGCACGGTGGCCATGGTGGCCCAGGGCTCGAAGGGCGGCACCGCGTTTTCGTAAAGCCGCACCCAGGGTGCATGGCCGAGCGCCAGCGAGGCGAGGGTCGCCGCGGACAGTGCGGCCACGGCCGAACGCGCGATGCGGCCCGCGCGCCAGGCCGGTTCCCACCGATACGCGAGCACGGCCAGCGGCAGCAGCAGCAACCACCAGGCCGAAACAGCGGCATAGCGCAGATAAAGGCCGCTGGTTTCCAGCACCTGCGGCAGCACGGCCAGATCCGAAGGCAGCAACGGAATCTCGAGTTCGGCCAGCTTGCGCGCGTTGATCGCCTGCACGGCGGCGAGCAGCAGCAGCACGACCGCGGCCGACCAGAGCACGCGCCGCGTTGCGGCCAGCAGCAGCAGCCACGCCAGCCACGCCGGCAAGACGTTCAGCAGCAACAGGCCGGGTTCGGCCGCGAAGCGGACCGGATCGAGCCGCCACGCGGCCGCGCACAGCAGGGCCGGCGCCGTGATCGCCGCCGCGATGATCCACGCGCGGCGGCGCGGTTGCGCTACCGGCAGCGAGCGATCGCCCTCACCCATCCCGTGTTCTTCCCCTCTCCGCCCCAGTGGCCGGCCTGCCGGTCCGCCGCTGAGAACGGCGAACCCGGCTGCATCGGGCCCCACCCGATGCGGACGGCTTCTTTGCGCCTGCGCGGCGCGTGTTTCAGTTTACGCGCCATGGGGCGCGATCGGGCCGCGAAGGCAGGTCGGGACGAACCGTGGCCGGCACGGGGCGGCCGCCGGGTCACGTTTTGACGAGCGCAGGGGTCACGCGTCAGCATGCCGGCGCACCGTCCGGCGCCGAGGAAACCCATCGCATGTTCCGTCGCACCTTGCTCGGTGCGTGTCTGCTTGCCGCCTTGCCGGCGCAGTCGCGCACCCTGGGCACGCTCGAGTTCGAACCCTGCACGCTGGCGCCCGAGTACGGCACGGCGTCGGTGGAAGCCCAATGCAGCACGCTGGCCGTGCCCGAAGACCACGCCAATCCCGAGAGCCGCAAGATCGAGCTCGCCATTGCCTGGGTGCCGACCGACAACGAGGCGGCGTCGGACCCGGTGTTCATGCTGGCCGGCGGGCCGGGGCAGTCGGCGAAGGAGAGCTATCCCACCGTGGCGCCCGCGTTCCGCGAGGTGCTGCGCAAGCGCGGCGTGATCCTGGTCGACCAGCGCGGCACCGGCGGCTCCAGCCCGCTGATGTGCCGCGACGAGCATGGCAAGAGCGCCATCAGCGAGGAACTGAGCGACGATGCCGCCACCGCCGCGGCCTTCGCACGCAAGTGCCTGGAGGACCTGCAGCGCAGCGTCGACCCGCGTTTCTACACGACCACCGATGCGGTGCAGGATCTCGATGCGGTGCGCGCCGCGATCGGCGCGGAGCAGATCAACCTGCTCGGGATTTCCTACGGCACGCGCGTGGCGCAGCAGTATCTGCGCCGCTACCCGGAGCGGGTGCGCAGCGTCGTGCTCGACGGCGTGGTGCCGAACGTGCTCGTGCTGGGCAGCGAGCACGCGAAGAACCTGGAGGCGGCGCTCGAACTGCATTTCGATCGCTGCCGCGACGAGCCGACCTGCAAGGGCCGCCTCGGCGATCCGCGCCTCGGACTCGATGCGCTGTCGGCCGAATTGCGCGCCACGCCGCGCGAGGTCGCCTATCGCGACGCGATGACGGGCGAATGGAAGACCGGCGAACTGACCTACGGCCATCTGGCCAGCGTCGTGCGCCTGTTCACCTACGCCCCGGCCGCCGCCGCGATGCTGCCGCTGGTGCTGCACGAAGCCGCGCAGGGCCGCAGCGACGTGCTGATGGCGCAGTCGCAGCTGCTGCTCACCCAGGTCGGCGAACAGATCATGCACGGCATGCAGCTTTCGGTGATGTGCAGCGAGGATGCACCCAACCTCACCGCCGATCCGGAAGATGCAAACACCGTGCTCGGCACCGAGTTCGTCGACTTCAGCCAGGCGCAGTGCGCGGTGTGGCCGAAGGGCGAGGTGCCGGCCGATTTCCACGCGCCGGTGAAGAGCGACGTGCCCGTGCTGCTGCTTTCCGGCGAGTTCGATCCGGTGACGCCGCCGCGCTACGGGGATGCCGTGATGCATGGCTGGGCCGAGGTCGGAGAAAAGGGCCAGCGCGATACGCTCGCGCTGGCGAAGGGCCGCCATCTGGTGCTGCGCGGCCAGGGCCACAACGTGATCGGCGTGGGCTGCGCGCCCAGGCTGGTGGCGCGCTTCATCGACACCGCGGACGCGAAGGGGCTCGACGCCGCCTGTCTCGACCGCCTCGCCTACGCCGCACCGTTCGCCGGTTTCTACGGATGGGAGCCATGATTGAAGTCCAGGATCTGCATAAGAGCTTCAAGACCAAGGCCGGCGTGGTGAACGCGGTCGAGGGCGTCGGCTTCACGGCGCGCGACGGCGAGATCACCGGCCTGCTGGGCCCCAACGGCGCCGGCAAGACCACCACGCTGCGCATGCTCTACACGCTGATGCATCCGGACCGCGGCAGCGTGCGCGTCGACGGCCTCGACGCGGTGAAGGATGCCGAAGCCGTGCGGCGGCGCCTGGGCGTGCTGCCGGACGCGCGCGGCGTGTACAAGCGCCTGACCGCGCGCGAGAACATCGAGTATTTCGGCCGCCTGCACGGCATGCCGGAAGCCGACATCGCGCGCCGCACCGAATCGCTGATCGGCGCGCTCGCGATGCAGGATGTCGCCGACCGCCAGACCGAAGGATTTTCGCAGGGCCAGCGCATCAAGACCGCGATCGCGCGCGCGCTCGTGCATGACCCGCGCAACGTCATCCTCGACGAGCCCACCAACGGCCTCGACGTGATGACCACGCGCGCGATGCGCGGCTTCCTGAAGCAGCTGCGCGCCGAAGGCCGCTGCGTGATCTTCTCCAGCCACATCATGCAGGAGGTGGCGGCGCTCTGCGATCGCATCGTGGTGGTGGCCAAGGGCCGCGTGGTGGCGCAGGGCACGCCGGACGAGCTGCGCGCGCAGACCGGCGAAGACAATCTCGAGGACGCCTTCGTGCGCGCCATCGGCTCGGAAGAAGGACTGTTCGCATGAGCCCCCTGCTCACGGTGATGCTGAAGGAACTGAAGGATCTGGTGCGCGACCGGCGCACGCTGTCGATCTCGCTCGTGATGGGCCCGCTGCTGTTCCCCGCGCTGATGATCGGCATCATCGGCCTTGCCTCGAAGAAGGTCAGTTCGCAGCTGGAGAAGACGCTCGAGGTGCCGGTGATCGGCGCGGAGCGCGCACCCAATCTCGTGGCATGGCTCGAAGGCCAGAACCTGCGCATCGAAGCGGCACCGGAGGACGCGCAGGAAGCGATCCGTTCGCAGGCCGAGGATGTCATCCTGCGCATCGATCCGCAGTACGCCGAGGACTGGCGCGCTGGCCGGCCGGCGCTGGTGGAGATCCTGCACGATGCCTCGCGCGACGATTCGCGCATTCCCGTGCAGCGCGTGCGCGGGTTGCTCGATGCGTACGCAGGCAGTGCCGGCGCATTGCGGCTGCTGGCGCGCGGCGTGAGCCCGACGGTGGGGCAACCGCTGCGCGTGGCGGAAACCGATCTGTCGACGCCGGAAGCAAGGCAAGGACAGATTCTTTCGTTCCTGCCCTACCTGCTGATCCTGAGCGCCTTCCTCGGCGGTGCGTATCTCATGATCGATGCCACGGCCGGTGAGCGCGAACGGCAATCGCTGGAGCCGCTGCTCGCCACGCCCGCCTCGCGCGAGGCCATCATGAGCGGCAAGGTAGCGGCCGCCGTCGCTTTCGGCCTGCTCAGTCTTTTGCTCACGCTGATCGCGTTCAAGGCCGGTTTCCAGTTCTCCAACCTCGGTACGCGCGTGGACGTGAGCGTGGCGGCGATCGGCAAGTTGCTGCTCGTGCTCGCGCCGATGGTGCTGATCGGCACCACGCTGCTCACGCTGATCGCGGCCTCCGCGAAATCGGTGAAGGAAGCCACCAGCTACATGAGCCTTCTGATGCTCTTGCCGATGATCCCCTCGATCATGCTGATGGTGAATCCGGTCAAGAACCAGTTGTGGATGTTCACCGTGCCGTTCCTGGCGCAGAACCAGATCATCATGAAGATCGTCCGCCACGAGACGGTGGCGGCGGCCGAGTGGGCCACCTACTTCGGCGTGGCGCTGGCGCTGGGCGGCGCGATGTGGTGGCTGGCCGCGCGCATGTACCACCGCGAGAAGCTGGCGATCTCGGCGTGAACCGCCGCGTGCCGCCGCCGTGGACGCCCGGCGCGGTGCACGTGTGGTGGCACGCCACGCCGCCGGAGGAAGCCGCGCCGCAGCAGCGCCGCGGCCGCCTCGATCGACTGCTGCGCGCGGTGCTGGCGCAATACGTCGACGGCGAGCTGCGTTTCGCGCGCGAATCCAAGGGCCGGCCATATCTCGCCGGCGGCGGTCCGGATTTCAACTTGAGCGATACGACGGGCGGTACCGTCGTCGCCGTGGCGGAGGGCGGGCGGCTCGGCGTGGATCTCGAACGCTTGGATCGCGTGTTGCCGCATCGCCGGCTCGCCGCACGCTATTACTCGCCGCAGGAACAGTCGGCGCTGCAGGCGATGGATGAAGAGACAGCGCGCGTCGCCTACCTGAAGCTGTGGACCGCCAAGGAAGCGACCTGCAAATCCACCGGCACCGGCATCTACGGCCAGCTGCCACGCTGGCAGTTCGATGCGCAGGCCGAAAGCGACCCGGTGCTGCTGGCCTGGCCGCAGGAAAGCGGCCCGCGCGAACGCTGGCACCACGCGCGCATCGAACCCGCGCCCGGTTACACCTGCGTGCTGGCCTGCGACGGTTATGTGCCGCGGCCGCAGGTTTTGGTCTTCGCCGGCTAGTCTTCCGCAGCTTCGACGCGATTGCGTCCGCGCCGCTTGGCGCGATACAGCGCGGTGTCGGCGCGACGCAGCAGCTGGGCCGGGTCGCCGCCCGCTTCGGGCAGTTGCGCGGCCACGCCCAGGCTCACCGTGAGCGGGCTGTCGGCCTGCGAGAAGCGCTGGCGCAACCGCTCTGCGCGCGCCACGGCTTCGTCGAGGTGCAGGCCCGGCAGCACGAGGGCGAATTCCTCGCCGCCGAAGCGCGCCAGCAGTTCGCGCACCGGATGCACGCCGTTCGCGAGTTGCTGCGCGACCCAGCGCAGTTGCTGATCGCCTTCGAGATGTCCGTGGCGATCGTTGAACTGCTTGAAGTGGTCGACGTCGATCATCACCAGCGCCAGCGGCACCTGCAGTTCGCCGCAGCGTTGCCATTCGCGCGCCAGGGCCTGTTCCAGCGCGCGGCGGTTGGGCACGCCGGTGAGGCTGTCTTCGGTGGCCAGTTCGGCCAGTTTGCGGTTGGCGGTTTCCAGTTCGGCGGTGCGCTCGGAGATCTTATGCTCGAGCCGCTTGCGCATCGCGACGAACTGGCGGTAACGGATGCGCACGATCAGCTGCGTAAGGCCGCCCACGAGCAGCAGCAGCGCCAGCGATCCCGCGGCCCAGGCCAGCGGCGTCTGATACCAGTAGGGCTGCACGTGCAGCGGATAGCGCAGCGGTTTCGCCACCCGGCCGCTGCGCGTGCGGGCCTGCACTTCGAGCGTGTAATCGCCGGGCGCGAGGCTGCGGTAGAGCAGCTCGCGTTCGTTGCGCCATTCGGTCCAGGTTTCGGTGTGGCCCAGCATGCGGTAGCGGAACTGTGAATCGGGCTCCATGCTGATCAGCCCGAATCGGAAGAACAGGCCGGGGTTTGGCGGCAAGTCGCGCGCCGTGCTTCCCGGCACCAACGGCAGCGCCTGCGGCGCGGCTTCGGGCATGCGCAGTTCGAAGCGTTCGAGCGAGGCCTGCAGCGGTGCATCGGGAGATTCGGGCACCGCCGGATCGAATTGCAGCAAGCCGCTCCACGTGATGACGCGCAGCATGCCGTCGGCATCGACCTGCGCCTGCGTGAAACCGCGGGCAAGGCTCGAACCCAGCCGCAGCGGACGGAAGTCCTGCACGCCGGGCGCACGGTGCAGCAGCTGGCGCGACGTCCAGGCGTAGGTGCCGAGCGGCGTGTCGCGCACCGCGATCTCCATCGGCCGCTCGCGCAGCGCCGCCAGCGGCCCGAGCTCGGCCGGCACGAAGCGCTCGTTCTCGAAGCGGTAGATGCGATCGCCGCTCACCGCGTGCAGCACGCCGTCGAGGCGATAGAGCACGGTGCCGCGTTCGGGATCGGGCGTCAGGCCGGCTTCGGCGCCGAAGTCGCGGCGCTCGCTGATCGCGCCTTGCGCCATGTCGACGCGCCAGCGCTGCGGCGCGCCGCGCAGATTGCTCAGCCACAGTTCGCCCGGCGCCGTTTCGTACAGCCCGCCGGGATTGCTGCCTTCCAGCGGCCACCGCGCGCTCACTTGCCAGCGCGCGTCCTGCACCGTGAGCCACAGCACTTCGCGTTCGGCCAGCGCGTAGGCGTGGTGCGCGTTGCTGGGCGAGCGCACGATCAGATAGACCGCTTCGGCGGCGGCTACGCGGCGCGGTTCGGCGGCGCCCGGATCGAGCGCCAGGACGCCTTCGCGCTCGGCCACCAGCAGGCCGGCGTCGGTGGATTCCAGATCGAAGGCTTCGAGATTGGTCCAGCCCAGCGGATGGAATTGCGGCTGGCCGTTGGCATCGGGGATCGCGCGAAGCACGTCGACCGATGTGGCCACCCACAGCGCGCCGTCGTGAACCACTTCGTCGGAGAGCGAGCCGATGAGGCCCTGCGCGCCGGTGTAGGCCGTCCAGGGCGAGGGCAGCTTGAGCCGCACCATGTCGCCTTCGGTGGCCACCCAGAGGCCGCCTTCGCGGTCGGTGCCGAACGAGCTGACGGTGTAGGGGCCGAGCGGCACGCGGTCGAGCAGCGCGAGCTCGCGCGAGAAGCGCAACAGCAGGCCGTCGAAGGTGCCGAACACGAAGGTGCCGTCGGCCAGTTCCAGGCCCGAATAGGGCTGATGCTCGGCGAATATGGCGTCGGCTTCGGAAGGCGTGCGGCGGATGCCGCTGGCGTCGGCTTCGAACAGGCCGTCTTCGCTCGCCAGCAGCAGCGTCTCGCCGCGCTGCGCCACCAGCACCAGGGTGCGGTCCGCGAACACTTCGGCGCCCGGCAGCGGCACGAAATTCCCGTCCTCGAAGCGGGTGACGCCCACGCCCTGCACGCGCGCGTAGAGCGCTTCGCCCAGCACGTTGAAACCGCGCACCTGGGCCGTCAACGGCCAGCGCCGAGTGCTTCCGTCGCGGCCCAGGAAGAACAGTTCGCGGCTGGCGCGGAACCACAGGCCGCGCTGCGTTTCCAGCACGCCCCAGACATCACCGACATTGCCCGCTTCGCCCGCGAGGCCGAACTTGCCGCGCAGATCTTCGTAGCGCAGTTCGCCGGCCTCGGTGGTGGAGATGGCGCCGAAGTGATCGTAGCCGCCGACATAGATGCGGCCGTCCCAGCCCTTCTGCAGCACGCGCGCCGGCGAGCGGCCGGGCAGCTCGAAGCTTTCCCAGCTGCCGCCGCGGAAACGCAGCACGCCTTCGAAGTTGCCGACGTAGATGGCGCCAGCATCGTCGGAGGTGACGGACAGGTGCGAGGGCGCCGACGGATAATCCTCCGAGGTGTAGCGCTGCATCAGCGGCTGGCCGCGGATCGGCGCCGCCAGCGCGCAGGCGGCATGCGCCAGCAGGCCGGCCAGGGCCAGGATTCGGAGAACGCGGGGCATCCCCCCAGTCTGCCGCAAAGACGGGGCCGGTGACTGCGCGTTAAAGTGCGCGCCACCACAATTCACACCACCGGGGCGCGGTGTCTGCGACGGACGCCGGGGGCGGTGCGTCTTGGTGGGCGAATGGCAGACGGAAACCTCATGAACGCGACCGGTTTCGGCGCGGAGATCGACGACCTCGTTCTGGCGCGCGCGCGCCGCGGCGATGGCGCGGCCTTCGAGCAGATCTACCGCCGTTACTCGCGCGCCGCCTACACCCTGGCGCTGCGTCTGTGCGGGCGCGCCGACATGGCCGAGGACGTGGTGCAGGAGGCCTTCATGAAGGCGATCGAGAAACTCTCGGGCTACCGCGGCGACGCGCCCTTCGGGGCGTGGCTCAAGCGCCTGGTGGCCAACAGCGCGATCGACCGCCTGCGCGTGGAAAAACGCTGGGTCGACCCGGAATTCGCCGCGCTGCCCGAACCGCAACAGGAGGCCGGCAGCGAAGCCCAGGTCGAAGCCCTCGGGCTGCTGTCGCGGATGTCCGCACCGGCCAGGGCGGCGCTCGTCCTGCATGAGCTCGAAGGGTACAGCCACACCGAGCTGGCCGCACTCTTCGGCAAGAGCGAAAGCTATTCGAAGTCCCTGTTGTCGCGCGCCATCGGGCGCCTGCGGGGCCTGCTGGAACCGGATACCTCGCCGCGCGCGATGGAGGAAGCACGATGAACGACTGGCGCACTTATCTGCATGCCTTGCCCGAGGCCGATCCGCCGGAGGCACTGTGGCAGCGCATCGCGCAGGCCCGTGCCGCGCAGGCCCGCCCGGGCCGCGCGCCGCGCTGGCTGGCGGCCGCTGGCCTGGCGGCGGCGGTGGCGATGGCCGCGGTGTTGACCCTTCCGCGCGGCGTGCCGGCGCCGGATGCTGCGTCGCCATCGTCCGGCGGGTTTGCCGCAGTGGCCGACAGCGAGGCGCTGCGCACGCTCGACGATGCTATCGCCCTGGCCTATGCGCGCGACGCCAGCCAGGACGAACTCGATTCCCTCTGGCAGACGCGCGAGCGCCTGCTGGGCAGCCCTGCGGAGTCCGAGCCGCTGCTGGCCCGTCTTTGATCGCCCGGACGACCCGATGTCGCGTGACCTGGAGAACCCTATGACCTTTTCCCGCCCCCTGTCGCTGCTCGCCGGTGCCGTGTTCGCGGCGCTCGGCGGTCTGGCCGGAGCGCAGGAAGCCGCGCCGGCCGCCATCGAGCAGCGCCTGCACGAAGAAATGCAGACCCTGTTGGTGCGCCTGGTCGAAAGCGGCGCATTGGCAGACGGCGCGCAGGCTCTGTCGCTTGCCGCGCCGGCCAGCCGTCAGCCCGATTTTGGCGCCATCCTCGATGTGCGCTACCGCGCCGCGGCCGATACCGGTCTTCCGGTGCTGGGCGTCACGCCCGGTAGCAGTGCCGCGCGCCTGGGCGTGAAGCCCGGTGATCGGCTGCTTGCCGTCAACGGCGTTTCGCTGGCCGGGCTGGGTGGCGATGCCGACGGCCGCGCGGTGGCCGCGCGTGCGCTGCGCGACGCGCTGCTGGCCAACAGCGAAAGCCTGGAGCTGAGCGTGGAGCGCGGCGAAGGCGTGCAGGTGCTGCGCGGCACCGTCGACGTGGTGCAGGTGCCGGCGTACCGCCTCGAACTCGGCGCCGCCATCGCCACGGCCGCGCTGGCGCAGGCCGGCGGCGGCGACGGCGTGTCCTCCTGCGGCCGCGTCAGCGTGTTCGACGTCGCACCGCGCAACCAGCAGCTGCATCGCGCCGTGCTGATTGCCGTCGACGGCGAGCTGCCGGGACCGACCAGTTCGGATGTCTTCCGATTGACGCCGGGGCGCCACGTGCTGCGCGTGGCCGAGGCCATCGACGCGCATCAGTTCAGCGATCTGCAGCGCCTCACGCGTGACCGCCGCCGCGGCGACGATCGCTACAAGGATCTGGAGATCGACGTGCAGCCCGGCGTCACCTACCGCCTGGCGGCGCGCTTCAACTATGACCAGCGCAACAGCATCCGCGATGGTGCCTACTGGGATCCGGTGATCTGGAAGGAACTGCCGGAAACCTGCCGCTGATGGCGATCACTCGGCCGTAGCGCTTCGCATCTCGAATCCCGCCTGCGCGGGAATGACAGAGCCGCTAAGCTGGGGGCGATGACGATCCTCAGCGTCAACGTCAACAAGGTGGCCGTGCTGCGCAATTCGCGCGGCGGAGACGCGCCTTCGCCGGTGAAGGCGGCGCTTGCCGCGATCGCCGCGGGCTGCGGCGGCATCACCGTGCATCCGCGGCCGGACCGCCGCCACATCCGCCCGCAGGACGTGCTCGACCTGGCCGACATCGTTCGTGGCCGCGTCGAATACAACCTCGAAGGCAATCCCTTCGCGCCTCCGCGGGAAGGCTATCCGGGCTTCGTCGCGCTGGTCGATGCCGTGCGTCCGCAGCAGGCGACGCTGGTACCGGATGGCGACGGCCAGATCACCAGCGACCACGGTTTCGACCTTGCGCGCGACGCGCAGCGATTGCGGCCGCTGGTGCGTGAGCTGCGCGCGCTGGGCACGCGCGTGAGCCTGTTCGTGGATGCAGGCGTGCGCGACCTCGAACTGGCGGCTGAACTCGGCGCGGAACGCGTCGAGATCTACACCGGACCGTTCGCGCATGCGCATGCCGCCGGCAACGCTGCGCGCGAGCTCGACCTGTGCGCGCAGACGGCAGTGGCGGCGCAGGCCGTGGGCCTCGGCGTGAACGCCGGGCACGATCTGTCGCAGGTCAATCTCGCCGACTTCCTGCGTGCGGTGCCGGGCGTGCTCGAAGTCTCGATCGGGCACGCCCTGTTCGACGAGGCCCTGTATGCGGGCCTCGACGCCACCGTGCGCAACTACCTCGGGATCATCGCGTCCGTCAGTTGAGCGCGATGCGTTCCAGGCCGGCGCGCTGCGCGCGGGCCATGGCATCGGCCACGTTCTGATAGGGCGCGTCGGGGTCCGCCTCGATGCTCAGCAACGGTGGCTCCTTGCGTCCGGCTTCGGCACGCATCGCCGCGTCGATGGCGAAGGCGGGGATCGCATTGCCCTCCCAGGTGAGCGCGCCGTCCGAGGCGATCCGCAGCGTCACCATCTCCGGCGGCGGCAGTGAGGGCGGTCCGGCCTGAGGCAGGTTGAGTTCGAAGGTCTTGCTCAGCATCGGCACCGCGACCATGAAGATGATCAGCAGCACCAGCATCACGTCCACCAGCGGCGTGATGTTCATTTCCGCCACCACACCGTTCCGGGCTTGCGCACTGAAGGCCATGCTCCGCTCCTCGCTGTAAGGGCAGTTCCAGCATGCACGAAAGACCGGCCGGAAAAAACAAAAGCCGCCCGGAGGCGGCTTTTGCTTGACGTGCGGTTCGGCTGCCGTTTACTGCAGCGTTTCGACGAAGCCGATCTTGATCATGCCGGCGTTCTTGGCCGTGGCCAGCACTTCGGCGAGCGTCTCGTACTGCGCCTCCGGGCTGGTTTCCACTTCGAGCGTGGGCTGCGGGTCGCGGGTGGCTTCGACCTTCAGCGACGGCTCGAGCGCGGCCTTGGGCAGCGGCGAGTTGTCCCAGTAGAGCTGGCCCTGGTCGTCGATGCGCAGGCGGATCGGCTTGGGCGGATCGACCGGCTCGTCCGGCACACGGTTGCTGGCCTGCGGCAGGTCGATCTGGATCTCGTACGAGAGCATGGGCGCCGTCACCATGAAGATGATCAGCAGCACCAGCATCACGTCCACGAGGGGCGTGACGTTGATGTCGCCCATCGGGGCGTTGTTGCCGCCGCCGGAGTTGGAGCTGAATGCCATGGTTCTGTCCTGCCTTTAGCGGTCCGGCGTGGCCACGAAGCCGACCTTTGCGATGCCGACGTCCTTGGCCGTCTTCACCACCTGCGCCACGAGGCGGTACTTGGTGGTCTTGTCGGCGCGG
Source organism: uncultured Aquimonas sp. (assembly GCA_946481615.1). The sequence goes on along the minus strand of CAMLOR010000061.1, from coordinate 685 downwards.
ATGTCGATGCGCGGTTGCGGCTTCTTCTGCGCCTCGACGGCGAGCTGGGATTCCAGCACCGCCATCTGCACGCGCTCGTCGTTCCAGTAGATCTCGCCGTCTTCCTTGATCGCCAGGGTGATCGGCCGATCGTTGCCTTCCGGCCGCGTCTCGAGCGTGGCTTCCGGAAGCTCGATCTTGACCTTGTGGGCCATCAGCGGCGCCGTGATCATGAAGATGATCAGCAACACCAGCATCACGTCCACGAGGGGCGTGACGTTGATTTCGGCCATCGGGCCGCCGCCGCCGCTGCTATTGCTGAAGGCCATGGATCGGGACTCCGTCTTCCTGTGGCCTTAGCGCTTGACCGGGGCCGCTTCGCCGACGCGCGAGCCGGTGGCGAAGAAGTCGTGCAGGTCGTGCGCGAAGGTGTCGAACTTGGCGTTCGTGTTGCGGTTCATGCGCACGAAGAAGTTGTACGCGAGCACCGCCGGGATGGCGACGAACAGGCCGAGGGCGGTCATGATCAGCGCTTCACCCACCGGGCCGGCGACGGCGTCGATCGAGGCCTGGCCGGTGGCGCCGATGCGGATCAGGGCGCCGTAGATGCCCCACACCGTACCGAGCAGACCGACGAACGGAGCGGTCGAACCGACGGTGGCGAGCCAGGTCAGGCCGTTCTCGAGCTTGGCCGATTCGCGGGTCA
>CAMLOR010000060.1 GCA_946481615.1 uncultured Aquimonas sp. | reverse complement strand
CAGCCGCCGAAGTCCACCATCTTGGCGCCGAGCGCGCGGTGGGTGTCGTTGAGGATGGTCTTCTGGGGCATGGGGCGATCCGTGAAAGGCGAAGACCGCGATTATCGCATCCGCACCAGCCAGCGCACCGGCAACAGCCCCGCCGCGACCAGCAGCAAGGCGGGCCATGCGGCTTCCTGCCAAAGGCCCTCGCTGGTGTAGCCGTAGATCTTCACGGCCAGCGTGTCCCAGCCGAAGGGACGCAGCATCAGCGTGGCCGGCATCTCCTTCATCGCTTCCACGCCGACCAGCAGCAACGCGGCGAGCAGGCTGGGCCGCAACAGCGGAACGACGATGCGGCGCAGCCGCTGCAGGGGCGGCACGCCGAGCACGCGCGCCGATTCGATCAGTTCGCTGCGCACGCCGTGCAGGCCGGCATCGACGGCGCCGAAGCCCACGCGCAGGAAGCGCAGCGTGAGCGCGGCGACGATGGCGAAGGCACTCGAGGACAGGGCCACGCCGGTGAAGCGGTCGGCGTCGAGCAAGAGCAGCATCGTGGCCACCGCGAGCACCGTGCCCGGCACCGCGTAACCCAGGTTGGCGAGGAAGATCGGCGCGCGCAGCCACGGATCGCGCGGCGCACGGCGTTCGAGCAATGCCAGCGCAAGCGCCAACACCACGACGGCGAGCGCCACGGCGCCGCCGAGCACGACGGTGTTGCCCGCCACCTCGAGCAGCGGCGCCAGCGGCACGCGCACGTCGATGGCCCAGGCCACCAGTCGGCCGGCCGGCACCGCGAAGCCGAGCGCGAACACCGTGAAGGCGAACATCGATGCGCCGGCGGCGCGCCATCCGCCAAGCACGCGTCGCGGCATCCGGCGCGTGCTGTGCTCGACGGCGCGGCCGCGTCCGCGCAGCAGCGTTTCGAGCAGCAAGGCCAGCGCCACCGCCACCAGCAGCAGGCACGAAAGCTGCGCGGCGCCCGGCAACGAATACAGCCCGTACCAGGTTTTGTAGATCGCCGTGGTGAAGGTGTCGACGCCGAGGATGGAGACCGTGCCGAAGTCGGCCAGCGTCTCGAGCAAGGCGAGCACCAGACCCGCGAGCCATGCCGGCTTCGCCAGCGGCAAGGCCACGCGCACGAAAGCCGATACCGGCCCATGGCCGAGGCTGCGCGCGGCGTCGTAGGCTGCAGCGCCTTGCCGCAGGAAGGCCGCGCGCGCCAGCAGGTAGACGTAGGGATAAAGGACCAGCGACAGCACGCAGGCCGCGCCGAACACGCTGCGCACGTCGGGCAACGCGGCGCGCGATCCCGATAGCACGCGCCAGGCGCCTTGCACCGGCCCCGCGTAGTCGAGCAATCCCACCCACGCGAACGCCGCGACGTAGCCCGGCATCGCCAGCGGCAGCACCAGCGCCCAGTCGAGCCAGGCGCGGCCCGGGTATTCGCAACGCGCGGACAACCAGGCCAGCGCGATGCCGAGCGTCGTCACCAGCACCGCGAGCGTCAGCGCCAGCCACGCGGTGTTCGCCACTACCGCAGGCAGCACGAATTCGCGCAGATGGTTCCAGATCTCCGCCTGCGGCGTGCCCCAGGCCGCGAACAGCCAGGCCAGCGGCGCCAGCAGCGGCAAGGTCAGCACCCACGCGCCGACGCGTGCGGCGCGGGGCGCACGCGCGGGCATGGCCGCGCTCACGGCGCGCCTATTTCCAGCCGGCGCGATCCATCAATCTCACCGCCTCGGCCTGGCGGCGGCCGGCCTCGACGATGTTGATGGGATCGGGCCGGAATTCGCCCCAGGCGGCGACGACGGGATCGAGCGCGATGCCCTTCTTCGCCGGGTACTCGAAGTTGAGGCGCGCGAACTCGTCCTGCGCTTCGTCCGAGGACAGCCACTCGAGGAATTTCTGCGCGGCTTCCTTGTGTTTGGAACCCTTCACCACGCCGGCGCCGGAAATGTTGACGTGCACGCCCGAGTCCATCTGGTTGGGCCAGAACACCGTCACGGGCAGCGCAGGATCGTCCTTCAGCAGGCGGCCGAGGTAATAGGTGTTGACCACGCCGACATCGCACTGCCCCGCCGCGATCGCCTGCACCAGCAGCGTATCGTCGGCGAACGGCGGCGCGGCGAGATTGGCGACCCAGCCCTGCACGACGGTTTCCACCTGCTCCGCGCCGCTGCGCGCCAGCAGCATGGCGACCAGCGATTGGTTGTAGACCTTCTTCGACGAGCGCAGGCAGAGCTTGCCCTTCCATTGCGGATCGGACAGCGACTCGTAGGTCGAGAGCTGCTCGGGCTTCACGCGCTGCGTCGAGTACACGATGGTGCGCGCCCGCTGCGAGAGCGCGAACCATTGGCCGTCGGGATCGCGCAGGTTCGAGGGGATGTTCTTTTCCAGCACGGGCGACCTGATCGGCTGCAGCACGCCGCGCTGCGCCGCCTGCCAGAGGGAGCCTGCGTCCACCGTCATCAGCAGATCGGCGCGCGTGGCGTCGCCCTCGGCGGCCAGGCGCTCGATCAACACCGGCGCGGCGTCCGTCAGCCACTTCACCTCGACGCCGGTTTCCTTCGTGTAGGTCTCGAAGATCGGCTGGATCAGCGGTTCCTTGCGCTCGGAATAGACGACGAGTTCGTCGGCGGGCGCGGCGAAGGAGGCGGCGAACAACAGGGACAGCAAGGCGACGCGCATCGGCGCTCCGGGAGGATCGAAGAGCGCCAGATGCTAGCCATTCGCATTTGGAGGAGCAAATGCGCGGGGACCGGGGCGGCGGATTCGACAGGCTCACCGCGAACGGCTTCTGCAATCGGCTTCCGAAACCCGTTCGGGGTGAGCCGGTCGAACCCGCGCCTCAGTCCGCGCGGTCGACGCGCAGCAGCATCCCCTCGACGGTGGCCACACGCACCCGCGTGCCTTGAGGCAGGTCGCTGCCGGCCACCTGCCAGTAGGCATCGCCCACCTTGATGCGCCCGCGCCCGTCGACGATGGGCGTGTCGAGGGGAAAAACGCGGCCGATCAATTGCGACGCGCGCTGGTTGAGCAGCGGCTGGTCCGAGACCGTCGGCGGATGGCGGCGTTTCCACTGCCAACCGATGCCCACCGCCACCAGCGACAGCAGCGCGAACACGATCCACTGGCCCGCAAGCCCGAGCCCCGGCGCCACGAAATGCACGATGCCCGCGCCGGCGGCCGCGAAGCCCAGCCACAGCATGAAGGTGCCGGGCATCAGCGCCTCGAGCCCGAACAGCGCGAGCGCCAGCGCCCACCAGAACCACTCGTTGTTCATCCAGTCCATCGATCAGCCCTGCGGCGGCGGGAACACGGCGCGCTGCGGATTGGCCTGCGGCTCGCGCGGGCCTTTCGGCGGCGGCGTGCGCGGCGCGCCCGGATCGGCCGCGCGCGCCAGTTCGACGATGCCGGCCAGCGAACCGAGGATGCCGGTCGTCTCCATCGGCAGCAGCAGCGTCTTCTGGTTGGGCGAGGTGGCGAATTCCTTCATCGCCTCGACGTACTTCTGCGCCACGAAGTAGTTGATGGCCTGCACGTCGCCCTTGGCGATGGCTTCCGACACCAGCGTCGTGGCCTTGGCTTCGGCTTCGGCGAGACGCTCGCGCGCCTCGGCGTCGCGGAAGGCCGATTCGCGCCGGCCTTCGGCTTCCAGCACCGCGGCCTGCTTCTCGCCGTCGGCCTTGAGGATGGCAGCCTGGCGGAAGCCTTCGGCTTCGAGGATGTTGGCGCGCTTCTCGCGCTCGGCCTTCATCTGGCGCGCCATCGAATCGACCAGGTCGCGCGGCGGCTGGATGTCCTTGATCTCGATGCGGTTGACCTTCAGGCCCCAGGGATGCGTGGCCTGGTCCACGACGCTGAGCAGGCGCGCATTGATCTCGTCGCGCTTGGAAAGCGATTCGTCCAGATCCATCGAACCCAGCACGGTGCGGATGTTGGTCATCACGAGGTTGAGGATGGCGATCTCGAGCTGAGCCACCTCGTAGGCCGCCTTGGCCGCGTCGAGCACCTGGAAGAACACCACGCCGTCCACCTTCACCACGGCATTGTCCTTGGTGATGACTTCCTGCGAGGGAACGTCGAGCACCTGCTCCATCATGTTCATCTTGCGGCCGATGCCGTCGACCCAGGGAATGATGAAACCCAGGCCCGGCGAGAGGGTGCGGATGTAGCGGCCGAAGCGCTCCACCGTGTATTCGTAGCCCTGCGGCACCGAACGTACGCCCTTCAGGATGGTGATGACCACGAAGGCCAGCAGCACCCATACGAAAATCGTCATCGCCTTCCCCCTAGCATGGCTCGTGCCCGCATGCTGCCTCGACGCCCGGCGCCGCGCAACGTGACCGCATGACGCACGGCGACCCCGTTCGGCGTTAGGAATGCCGCCCGGCCGGACTGCGACGCAGTCCACGCTTTGTTCTATCCTAACGGCGCATGGGACTGCGTCGTCCTTTTGGGGAAAACCACATGAAGCATCGCATCCTTTCTCGTGCCGTCGCCCTGGCCCTGCTCGCCGCGGCGGGATCGGCCTGCGCCATCACCAACGTCGAGAACAATTCGAGCATTCCCTTCAGTTTCTCCAACCCGGGTGCACGCAGCCTCGGCATGGGCGGTGCCTTCGTCGGCGCGGCGGACGACGCCACCGCCGCCTACACCAACCCGGCCGGCCTCACGGGCCTGGGCCTCGAACAGCAGGTCGGCATCGAGTTCCGCCGCACCAGTTTCGATGCGCCGTTCGCCAACGGCGGCACGGCGGGCCTGGACCCGTTCGATCCGTCCGGCATCGATTACGGCGCGGCCTCGAGCGACACCAATTCGTTGTCGTTCCTGAGCTGGGTGCTGCCGCGCGAGAACTGGGCGCTGGCGCTGTACCGCCACGAGACGCTCGACTTCGATGCCAACTACGTGGCCGAGGCGACGAGCTTCGGCAATTACTTCACCAATCCCTACGTCGCGAGCACGGACCTGGAAATGGTCACGTGGGGCGCGAGCTTCGCCTACGACGTCAACGATCACCTGGCCATCGGCGCCGGCCTGTCGTACTACGATTTCGAGATCGACACCGCGGTCACGCGCTTCGATCCGAACCGCTTCGGCAGCGGCGATCTGACGGCCGCGCTGATCTCCTCGCAGCAGCAGCAGGGCGACGACACCGATTTCGGCTACAACCTCGGCCTGATCTTCCGCGGCTCGGACAATTTCAGCATCGGCGTGGCCTACCGCAGCGCGCCGGAGTTCGAATACCGCGCCTTCAACATCGCCGGCCCGGCTTTCCTCGCCGACGCGCTGGCACCCGGCATCTTCACGGGCGAATTGCTGGCCGACCAGAACGTCGGCTTCAAGGCGCCCGACACGCTCGGCGTGGGCTTCAGCTGGCGTCCGTCGGACAATCTGACGATCAATCTCGACGTCAACCACATCGCGTATTCGAACCTGAGCGAGGGCAACGTCTCGCCCTTCCTCAACGGCCCGGACAATCCGCTCACCATCGTCACGCAGGTGCCGGTGACGATCAACGGCGAAACGATCCCGGCCGGCACGCCGATCAGCGACATCTTCGCCTCGCCCGCCGAAATCGCCGCCGCGCGCCTGGTGCAGATCGACGACGTGTTCGAGCCGCGCCTGGGCATGGAGTGGATCTTCGCCGAAATGAAGTATCCGCTCGCGCTGCGCCTGGGCACCTGGTACGAGGAAAACCACACGCTGCGTTTCCAGGGCGACGTTGGCACCGGCACCAGCGACGAAGACCTCAACTCGCAACTCAACGCCGTGGTCTTCTCCACCGGCGACGACGAGATGCATTGGTCGGCGGGCCTGGGCATCGTGTTCTCGAGCTTCCAGGTCGACGCCGCGTTCGACACCTCCGATCGCCAGGACATCTTCAGCCTGTCGGGAGTGTGGCGCTTCTGATCCTGCTCCACGGTTGCGAAGAAAGGCGCCGGTGACGGCGCCTTTTTTCTTCGTGGGATGGGAGCAGGTGGGGCGGCGCGGTGTTGTCGCACGTGCTCTTGCCGGGGTGGGTGGCCGGCCCGGCTGCGGCGCCCGCGCTGCGCGCGGGAAGCTGGTGACTTTGAAGCGCCCCCGCGTCCCGCCTCGCGCGCGGGACGCGACCGAACCCCTCAATCTTCCGCAACCCCGCTTCGAGACATTCCGAGCGCGCGATGCAGCAGCAAGCCGAGCGCAGCCCCAACGAGTTGCGAAAGCACGAACATCGGCACGCTCGCCGGCGCGATGCCGGCGAAGGTGTCGCTGAGCATGCGGCCGAACGCGGCGGCCGGGTTGGCGAACGAAGTCGATGCGGTGAACCAGTACGCCGCGCCGATCCAGGCGGCCACCATCGGTGCCACGCGCGAGGCCGGCGCGCGCAGCACGACGAGCAGCAGGCCGGCGGTGGCGACGAGTTCGGCCAGCCACTGTCCCGGTCCCGTGCGCAGGTGCGCCGACCATTGCAGGATGGGCAGTTCGAACATCGCGTGCGCGAGCCACGCGCCGCAGGCCGCGCCCGCCAGTTGCGCGGGCACGTACGCGCACGCATCGCGCCATCGCATCTCGCCGCCCAGCGCGAGCGCCAGGCTCACCGCCGGGTTCATGTGCGCGCCGAACAACTCGATCAGCACGTACAGCCCGCAGATCGTGGCCAGCGTGTTGGCGAGCAATGCGATCGCGGCGTTGCCGCCCGCGAGACGCTCGCCCATCACGCCCGACCCGATCACCACCGCGAGCAGCAGCGCCGTCGCGAGGAATTCCCCGAAAACGCGGCGCACCGTCAGACGACCGTGCCGATCTCGCGCAGCTTCGCCTGCGCCTCGAGCTTCTCGAGTTTCTCCAGCGGCAAGGCCAGCAACAGTTCGACACGCTTGCGCAGCGTGGCGTACGCGTCGCGGAAGGCGCGTCGGCGCGCTTCCTCGTCCCCCTGCACCGCCACCGGATCGGGCACGCCCCAGTGCGCCGCGGCCGGATGACCGAGCCATACAGGACAAGCCTCGCCCGCCGCGCTGTCGCAGACGGTGATGATGATGTCCATGACCGGCGCGCCGGGCTCGGCGAACTCGTCCCAGCTCTTGCTGCGCAGCCTGTCGGCGGGATAGCCGAGCGCGAGCGCGATCTCGGCCGCCATCGGCTGCACCCGGCCGCTGGGATGGCTGCCGGCGCTGAAGGCGCGGAAGCGGCCCTGCCCCAACACGCCCAGCGCGGCCTCGGCCAGGATGCTGCGCGCCGAATTGCCGGTGCACAGGAACAGGACATTGAAAACACGCTCGGCCATCGCCATCCCCTCGAGTCGAAATTTCGATTATTCTACAAACATGGAAATGACCATGGCAGTGGCGGCGCTCGGCGCCCTGGCCCAGGCGACCCGCCTTTCGATCTTCCGCAGCCTGGTGCAGGCCGGCAGCGACGGTCGCCTGCCGGGCGAACTGAGCGCCGGATTGGGGATTCCTCCGGCCACGCTCTCCTTTCATCTGAAGGAGTTGAGCCGCGCCGGGCTGGTGGAAGCCGAACAGCGCGGCCGCACCATCCGCTACCGCGCCAACTTCGCGGCGATGACGGCCTTGCTCGGCTATCTCACGGAGAACTGCTGTGCCGGCCAATCCTGCCTGCCCGCCGCGGCCTGCTGCCCCGATGGCGTTTGACGAAGCGCGCGGGCGCGCGCTCGCGGTGCGCGCGTTCGGCGCGGGGCTGGCCGTGACGCGCGGCGACGGCGGCGTCGTGCCGATCCCGATCGGCGCGTTGCCGGTGGTGCTGGAGGATGCGGAAATCGCGCGACGTGCCGCGCTGGCGCAGAAACTGGCGAGCGCGACGGCGAAGGCCGCGGCGTGGCGGCTCGCCGCAGGCGATCGCGACGCCGTGTTCGATGCGCTCGGCCCCGCCGAGCGCCGCCTCGTGCACGCCACCGCCCGTGAATCCGCGCTCGCGGTGGCGCGCGTCGATTTTCTCGGCGGCGCGGCGTTGGAGGTGAACGCCACCATCCCCGCCATGCAGGGCTATTCCGACATCGCGGCGGCGAGCTGGCTGGAGGAATTCGCAAGCGACGCCCCGGCCGCGATCGCCGCCAACGGTTCCAACACGGATGCATTGCTCGATGCGCTGCTCGATCTGCACGCGCAGGACCGCGGCGGCCGCGTGCAGCGACTCGCGCTGCTGTGCCGGCGCGGCGATGCGCAGCGCACCGAGCTCGATCATCTCGCGCGGCGTTTCGCGGCGCGCGGGATCGAGGCGCGCGTGCTGCATCCGGACGAACTGGACTGGGACGGCGCGTGGCTGCGGCACGCAGGCGCGCCGTTCGATCTGGTGTATCGCCACCTGTTCCTCAGCCGCCTCGACGCCCATCCCGCACCCGCGCTGGAAGCGGCGCTGCTCGCCGCGGACGGGCATCGCGGAACGCTCGTGGCCAATCGTCCGGCGCCGCATCTGGAAATGAAATCGACGCTGGCCTGGCTGTCGCGTGCCGCGGAGGATGCGCCGCTCGCCGAGGCCATGGCACTGACGCCGGAGGAATGCGAAGCCCTCGCCGCTTCGGTGCCGTGGACGCGAGCGCTCGATGCCGCGGAGGTTGCGGAAGAAGTGGCGCGCTCGCCCGAACGCTTCGTGTTGAAGCGCAGCTGGAGCTACGGCGGCAGCGATGTCTTCGTCGGCCGTGCCGACGACGTGCTGGAGCGCGCGCAACGCGCTTTCCCCGGCGTGGCTTCGTGGCCCGAACTGGTGCGACGCGCCGCCGAAGATCGCCGCGGTGGCGGCTTCGTGGTGCAGCGCGCAGTGCCGCGCGAGGAATCGCCGCAATGGCTATGCACACCCGAAGCGGTGCGCGAAGCCGCGGTCGTCACCGACTATGCGGCGTTCGCGTCGGTGGGCGCGAAAGCGGCCTGGGGCGGCGTCGTGCGCGCGGCGCGCAGCGACATCGTCAACATCGTGGGCGGCGGTGCCGTAGTGCCCGTGATCCGGCGCAGCGTGCACGAACGCTTCGTCGTCCCCGCGCAGGCGGGGATCCAGGTGCGAGGCACTTCGGCACTCCCCGCACCTGGATTCCCGCCTGCGCGGGAATGACGGCTGTCAGCGCGTCGCGCTCCAGAACGCGCGGAAGCGCGGCGAGAACAAGGTGTCGTCCGGCACCAGCGCGCCGTTCGCGGCGCGCGCGGCGCGCACGTCGGCACGCGCGGAGTTCAGTTGACCATCGTCACCGCCCGCCAGTTGCACCAGCGCGTGGCGTGAAGCGGCGCGCAGCAGGAAGCCCTGCGCCTTGGCGCGCGCATCGCCCAGCGTGTTCGGGTCGCTCGCGGCCACCGCTGCGTAGCGGCCGGCGAGGAAGCTTTCGAGATTCTGCACCAGCGCCGCGGGCGCCGGACCCGCGGCCGGCGCGACCGGTTTCGCCGGCGCAGTTTCGGGCGGCTTCGCGGCGGTGGTGACCGGCGGCTTCGCGGGCGTCGCGGTGGTGCTCGCGACCGGTTTCGATGGCGTCGTCGTGGCCGGCGGCGAGGTCGTGCTCGCGACGGGCGGCGGCGGCTTCGCCACCGCGGCGAGCTTCACGTTGCAGTCCGCGATGCCCTTGCTCTGCACCGACGACAGCGCGGCGATGCCGGAGACGACGCCGGCATTGGCGGCGTTGCTCCAGTATTCCATCGCGGTCTTGCAATCGCCCTGGCGATACGCCGCGAGGCCCGCGTAGTGATGCGGCACGTAGACCTTGTACACCACGCCCTGGAAGCGCTTGCGCGCGTTCGGTTCGGCGTCCTCGGCCAGCGCCGCGCGCATCGCGCTCGCGGTTTGCGCCCAATCGCCGGATTCGGCGGCCTTCACGCCGCGGTCGTAATCCTTCTTCCAGTCCGCCTGCGCGGCGGAAGCCGCGAGCAGTGCCGCGGCAGCGAACGCGAGCCTATTGCGCATAGCCCGCCCGCTTCAGATAGTCGCGCGCGGTGAGCGTCGGGAAACTGCCGTTCGCCGCCTGCTCCTTCTTGGCCACGACCGTGGCCACCAGCACCACCTGCTTGGCCACGGACGGGTGCTTGAACGTCACGCGATAGGTGCCCGCCTGCACGTTCAGGCGCAGCGGCGTGGCGCGGTCGCGCGGCAGCACCAACGCCTTGTTGGTGCCCTGGTCCACCACGGATTCGACATTGGCCCAGGGATAGGCGTTGAGCACCAGCGTGCCGCTGATTTCGGCCAGGCGCGCGCGCTCCTTCGCTTCCACGGCCGCGGCGGCCTGCGTGAAGTTTTCCTGCAGCGCAGCGACGTCGGCGGCACCGGCGCCGAGGCTCTTCTTCAATTCGTCGAGCGCGGGCTTGAAGCCGGCGAGGCGGTCGGGCGTGTCGGCGGCCGCGAGCGCGCGGCGGAAGTCCTCGAGATATTGCTGGCGCAGGCGGGCGGCGTCGGCATCGGCCGCATGGAGTTTCACGAGGGCGGAAAGCGCCACGCCGAAGGCCTTGGCGTTCTCCGCGGTGTACTGGCGGCGCGCCAGCAGTTCCTGCAGTTCGGCCACGCGCTGACGGCGCAGCTGCGCGGCCTGCAGCCGGTCGCGTTCGGCTTGCAGGGAATGCGTCAGCGCCACGAGCTGGCCGTCGTTGGTGTAGACCTTGGTCGCATCGGCGAGCAGCTTCAGCGCGTCGTCGTAGCGGCCTTCCTTGCCCAGATCCGCCGCAGCCTGGCGCACGAGGCCGGGCAGCTCGGATTGCAGGCGCTGCGCATCGGCGTTCGCCGGGTCGAGCTTCAGCGCGGCCTCCAGATACTCGCGCGCGTTGTTGCCCGCGGGTGCCACGTAGCGGCGGCCGTTGATCGCGCTGCGCGCGTTCGAGAGCGCGGTCGCGAGCTCCAGCTCGCGCGCGCCGAGCTGCGCCTGCAGCGCCTGTTTCTTTGATGTGTAGTCGGCATTGCCGGGCTGCGCCTGCAAGGCCTGGTCGTAGCGTGCCAGCGCCATGCCGAACTGGCGGGCCTTCTCCGCCTGCGCCGCCTGCTTCGACAGGGCGACGCCGATCTCGCGGCGCAGCGCCGCGGCGGCGACATTGTTGGCTTCGAGCTCCGCCACGCGCGCCAGGCTCTCCAGCGCATTGTCGCCCGCGGGTTCCGCGTAGCGGCCGGCGGCCACGTGCGAGCGCGCCTGTTCGAGGAAGCCTTCGATGCGGGAGCGCTGCAGTTGCGCGCTGCGCGCGGCGTCGAGGCGCGTGTTGAGTTCCTGCCAGCCGGCTTCGCTGGCGAAATAGGCGCCGGACGCGACCAGCCGTTCCTGCGCGCGGTCGAGCTGTCCGGCCTGGATGGCCGCGGCGGCATCGGCCAGCGCGGCATCAGTGATGGTTTTGAGCGCGGCGCGCGCTTTCTCGCTCTGCGGGTCGAGTTCCAGCGCCTCGCGCACCAGCGCCAGTGCGTTCTCGCCATCGTCGCCGTAGACCTTGCCGGCCTTGCGCGCGTTCTCGGCGCGCAGCAGCACGGCGGCGACGCGCGCTTCGCGTTCGACCGCGGCCTTGCTGCCTTCGATGCGCTTCTGCAACGCCGCCAGTTCGGCGTTCTCCGGTGCCACCGCGAGCGCCTCGCCGATGCGCTGTTCGGCCTCGCGGAAATCCCTCGCCGCCAGCGCCTGCTCGGCCTGGCCCTGCAGTTCCTTCGCAAGCCGGTCGAAGCGCTCGACGATCTCGGGCTGGTCGCCCAGCGTCTGCGAAGCGGCCTGCAGCGATTCGAGCGCGTTGTCGCCCGGCGGCGCGACGTATTTCTTCTCGGCGATCTGGCGGTCGGCGTCGCGCACCATCGCGGTGAGCGCCACGCGCTGCGCCGAGCTGAGTTCGTCGCTGCCGCCCAGCACGAACCACAGGCCGAGGCCGACGGCCAGCAGCACCGCCAGCCCGATGGCCGGCAGCATCCACCTGGGCCGCACCGGCGGCGGCGGGCCGAGCGGTTCCATGCGCACGCCGGGGCCGGTGGAGCGCACGCTCGGGCGTTCGGCGCTGCGGCGCGCGTCGGCGGCGCGGCGCGAGCCGGTGTTGATCTGGCTTTCGGAAAAGCCGAGCACGCGCAGCTGCTCGGAGGTGCTCTGGCTGGGATCGATCTGCAGGCGCGCGAGCAGCGTATCGCTCTGCGTCAGCATCGCCTTGAGTTCTTTGACGAACGTGGTGAGGTCCGCGTAGCGCTGCTCGCGATCCTTGGCCAGCATGCGGTCGATCACCGGCTGGAAGTGCGCGAAGGCCGGCGGCAGCGGCGGCGGCGGCTGGTTGATGTGGGCCAGCACCACGTTGAGCGGCGTCTCGCCGCCGAACGGCGGCGCGCCGGTGAGCATTTCGTAGAACAGCACGCCCAGCGAATATTGATCGCTGCGCCCGTCGACGTCGGTGCCCATGGCCTGTTCGGGGCTCATGTAGGTCGGCGTGCCGATCATCATGCCGGTCTGCGTCAGGCGCGTGGACTGCGCGTCCTTCTGGCGCGCGATGCCGAAGTCGGTCAGCACCGGCGTGTGCTGGTCGCGGAACATGATGTTGGCGGGCTTCAGATCGCGGTGCACGACGCCGTTGTCGTGCGCGAACTGCAGGGCACCGGCGATCTGCACCACGATCGAGATGGCTTCGGCCAGCGACAGGCCCTGGCGCAGGCGGTCGCTCAGCGTGCCGCCGCCCAGGTACTCCATCGCGATGTAGTTGATCGTCTCGTTCTGGACGATGTCGTACACGCCCACGATGTTGCGATGCGGCAGCTTCGCCATCGTGCGGCCTTCGAGCAGGAAGCGCTTCTCGAAGTTTTCGTCGGCGCCGGCGCGCCGCATGACCTTGATCGCCACCGAGCGCTCGAGCGAGCGCTGGATGGCGAGATAGACCGTGGCCATGCCGCCGACGCCGAGCTCGCGGACGTACTCATAGCCCGGGATGTCGTACACCGGCGAGGTCATGCGCGGCTGGGAGTCCCCTGTTGGCCGGATCATAGCATCGGGGCTCGTCGTTCCCGCGCAGGCGGGAAGCCGGTGACTGGAGCCGCGCGGAAAAGCAAAGTCGCTGGGTCCCCGCCTGCGCGGGGACGACGAGGGATGCGTGCGACCCTCCGGCCATCGGGCGCATCCTCTTCCCCGTGAGCTGCCCATCCACCTTCGCCATCGACGTGCCGGACGCCCTGCTGGACAAGGCGCGGCGCGGCGACCTGCGCGCCTTCGAGCAGATCTACCGGCTGTTCGAACGCCCCGTCTACACGCTGGCGGCGCGCATGCTGGGCGATGTCGACGAGGCCATGGAAGTGCTGCACGACGCCATGCTGCGGGTGTTCCAGCGCCTCGCCGATTTCCGCGGCGAGTCGCCGTTCTGGGGCTGGCTGCGGCAGATCGCGGTGAACGAGGCGCTGATGAAGCTGCGCCGCCGCCACCGCGTCGATTACATGGAGGAAGTGCCGGAGCCCGACTTCGAACCCTCCGCGCTGCTGCCGCCGAGCGCGGCCGAGTCCGGTGCGCTGGTGCGCGCGCTCGAGCAGGTTTCGCCCACCACGCGCAGCGTGCTGTGGCTCTACCACGGCGAGGGCTACACGCACGAGGAAATCGCCGGCCTGATGGGGCGCAGCACCAGTTTCTCGAAAACCCAGTTGTTGCGCGGCACGCGCCGCTTGCGCGAGCTGCTCAAGGTCGACCTGGAGGCGACCGCCAATGCCTGACATCACTTTGCGAGACCTGCCCCTGCTGACGCCGCCGCGCTCGGCGTGGCCGCAGCTGCAGGCGCAGTTGCAGGCGCGGCGCAGTGCCGTGCCGCGCCGCGCCCTGTTCGCCTTCGCTGCCGCGGCGGCGTTGGCCTGCGCCCTGCTGCTGCCGCGCTGGCTGACATCGCCCGCACCCGTTCCGGCGAGCATCGCGGTGCAGCCTTCCGCCGCGGATCCGGCCGGCGCCGAGTTGCAGGCGCTGCAACAGGAATCGGCGCAGCTCGAAGCCTTGATCGCCTGGAGCCGCAACGATGCGGTGGCGGTCGGCTCGCTCGACACGCTGTCCGACGGGCTGCAGCAGCGCGTGGCCACCATCGACGGCCTGCTCGCGCGCGGCGATCTGGATCCCGAGGCCGCCTTGCCGCTGTGGCAGGAGCGCGTGCTGCGCCTGCGCCAGTGGGCCGATCTCGAAACCACCCAGCAGCTGCTGGCCGCGAATGGCGACGCCGATCCGGGCGCGCCGGTGCTCGCGTTCTGATTCCGGATGCAAGGAGTGCAAGCCATGAAGACCCGATTCCTTCCGTTCGCGATCGCCGCCGCGCTGTTGCCGGCGGCGGCCTGGGCCGAGCGCGCCGAAAGCGGCGCGGCGGATGGCGACATCGCCGCCGCGGTTTCCGCACGCGACGCGGTGCGGCTGGCCGCACTCGCGGCCGAGGCCGCGCCCGCCGCGCAGGCGCGCGCCACGCAAGGCGCGGAGGCACGCGCCGATGCGCAGGCCGCGGCCCGCGCCGCGCACGCCGCCGCCGCCGAAGCCCGCGCCACGGCGCACGCCAGCGCCCGCGCGAGCGCCGAGGTCGAGGCGCAGTGGCGGCGCGAGATGGAGCGCGCGCAGCGCGAGGTGGAACGCGCCAGCGCGCGCTATGCCGAACTGGCGCAGAAACTCGCCAGCGAGGAGCTCGAATTCCAGCTGCGCCGTCCGGTGTTCACGCGTCCGGCCATCGGCATCGTGATGGCGGCCGACGACGACGGCCCCGGCGTGCGCCTGGCCGGCATCACGCCCGGCAGCCCGGCGGAGAAGGTCGGCCTGCGCAGCGGCGATCGCCTGCTGCGCATCGACGGCACCGCGCTCGATGCCGCCGGCGCCGATGCGCGCCTCGAGCAGGTGCGCGGCTTGCTGGCGGAAATCCAGGACGGCCAGCAGGTGCGCCTGGCCTACCGGCGCGAAGGCCAGGAGCGCGAGGTGACGGTGAAGGCGGCGGTGCTGCCGGGCGTCGCGTTCTGGCGCGGAGCTTCGCCCGACGTGCGCGTGGTGCCCGACATCAAACTCGACAAGCTCGACAAGCTCGCGATGAAGGATTTCCGCATCGGGCAGATCGCGCCGCTCGCCGGCTGCGGCAAGGACGGCGACGATTGCATGATCGTGCCGTGGGCCGAAGCCTTCCGCTGGCGCGGGCTGCGCCTGGCCGAACTCGATGCGAAACTCGGGCGCTATTTCGGTACCGACCGCGGCGTGCTGGTGCTGACGGCGCCCGACGATGCGCTGCGCGGCCTCGAACCGGGCGATGTGATCACCTCGATCGACGGCGAGCCGGTGGACGAAACGCAGGAAGCGATGCGGCTGATGCGCGGCAAGCAGCCGGGCGCGCAGATCGAGCTGCGGTTCCTGCGCGATCGCAAGACGCAGCATCTGCGCATCGAAGCGCCGAAGCTCGCACGCATCCCGTTCGGCGTGCCGCCGGCGCCTCCCGCCCCACCGGCGCCACCGGCTCCGCCGTCGCCGCCGTCGCCGCCGTCGGCTGTCGCACCGCCTGCTCCGCCCGCGCCGGTGATCTCGCCGCCGCCCGCGCCTGCGCCGCCCGCGCACACCGCGCCGGCGCCACCCGCGCCGCCATCGCCACCGGCCGTGCCCGCACCGCCGCCGGACGAACGCCCCGGCGTGCTCGACCGCGTGCTCGCCGGCTGATGTCGCCCCCGCGCAGGCGGGAACCCAGGTGCGGAACGCTGCGGCGCACGGCGCGTTGCCTTTCCAGCATGCAAGCGAAGACGAAGACCTCGTCGTTCTCGCGACGTGGGCGATGCAGGACTCGTAGCGCACCGCACCTGGATTCCCGCCTGCGCGGGAATGACGGCAAGGGCGCGTGTATGCCGCGCGTTACGCGAACGCGGCCTCGATGCGCGCGAGCGCTGCGTCGTCGAGTTTGGGCAGCAGGTCCAGCGCGGTGAAGTTCTGCCGCAGCTGTTCCGGTTTCGTGGCGCCGAGGATCACCGTGCTGACGTTCGGATTCTTCAGGCACCAGGCGATGGCGAGCGGCGCGGGATCCACGCCCAGCGACTTCGCCACTTCGACGAAGCGCGCCACGCGCGCCAGCCGTGCCTCGCGTTCGCCGGCGAACATCGGGCGTTCGAGCCAGGCGTAGCCCGGCGTGTTGAGGCGCGAATCGGCCGGCGTGCCCTGCGCGTACTTGCCGCTCAGCAGGCCGGAGGCGAGCGGCGACCAGATCGT
>CAMLOR010000059.1 GCA_946481615.1 uncultured Aquimonas sp. | reverse complement strand
CACGAGGAAGCCGTCGGTCTTGTCGATCTCGCGGCCGCCGTGCTGGTGCATCAGGGCGCGCGCCACGCGGTCGTGCCGGCGCATGAGGTCGGCCGCCGCGGCATCGCCCAGGCGTTCAATCAGGGCGGTGGAGTCGGCCAGATCGCAAACCAGCACCGCGCGGATCTGCGGCGCGGGATGCGCTGCGGCATGCACGAGGGGCTCGCGGTCGTCGATCACGGGGGCCGTCCGTCGGGATGCGCGATTATGAGCGACGCCACGCACGGGGCGCCACCGGGCGTGGGGCCCTCAGCGGGTCAGGCGATAGCCGTCGCCGCCTTCGCCCTTGACGCCGTACAGCACGCTGTCGGCATCGCTGTACCACACCGACCAGCTGCCGGCGCGCGAGCAGATGCCGCCGCCCACGCTGACGGAGATGCCGATGGCATCCAGCGGTTCGGGGAAGCGCAGACGCCGCACGCCGTCGACCACCTGGCGGGCGCGCGCCTCGAGTTCCTCGTGCGAGCCGACCTGCGCCAGCAGCGCGAATTCGTCGCCGCCCAGCCGCACGGGCAGATCGCCCACGCCGCAGGCGGCCTGCAGTTCCTGCGCCACGGCGGTCAGCACGCGATCGCCGGCGACATGGCCGAAGTGATCGTTGACCTGCTTGAAGCGGTCCAGATCGACCAGCAGCAGGCCGAGCCAGGTGCCGGGCAGCAGATTGTTGGCGAGGCCGTCGAGATAGGCGTAGAGGCCGCGCCGGTTGCACAGGCCGGTGAGTTCGTCGGTCTGCACCAGGCGTTCGGCGGTGTTGAGCTGGGTGCGCGTCTGGCGCAGCGAATCCAGCGTCAGCATCAGGTCTTCGTTGCGGCGCTTGAGGTTGGAGATCAGCTGCTGCTCGCTCGCCACGAGGTACGAGAACGAGCGGCGCATGAACTGCGCCATCAGCGCCGGTTCGCGTTCGAGCAGGCCTTCGAAGGCGTCGGCCTCGATCACGTAGAGCGTCACCGGCTCCACCGCCCAGGCGCTGGCCATGCGCGCGTGGTTGCCGATGAACAGCGCCAGTTCGCCGAAATATTCGAGGGGTCCGATCAACTTGTCGGCGACGCCGTCGCCGAATTCGAGTTGCACGCGGCCGCGTTCGATCACGAACATCGCGCGGCCGAGTTCACCGCGCTTGAAGATGACCTCGCGCGGCTGCAGTTCGCGCCGTTCGCCGGCGCTGCGGAACAGGGCGCGTTCCTCCTCGGAGAGCTGGCGCGGCAGCAGCCGCAGCCCGGGTGCATCCCGCACCGCCGGATTCGATCCCTGCATGACACTCGCCACGGCGCGCCCCCCGCCCCGAAACCAGCGCAAAGTCTAGCAAGCGCCCCACAAAAAGGGGCCGGGGCTTTCCCCCGCCCCGGCCCTGCGTCCCCAAAGTTTGCGATCAGGCCGCGACCGACCTCGGCCCGTGGAACTGTTCTTCCTCGGTCGAGCCGCGCAGGGCCACCGTGCTCGACTGGTTGTTCTGGATGCACTGGGTGATGGCGTCGAAATAGCCCGTGCCCACCTCGCGCTGGTGCTTCACGGCCGTGAAGCCCAGGTCGGCCGCCGCGAACTCGGCTTCCTGCAGTTCCACGAAAGCGCTCATCTGGCGGCGCGCATAGCCGTGCGCCAGGTGGAACATCGAGTAGTTGAGCGAGTGGAAACCGGCCAGCGTGATGAACTGGAACTTGTAGCCGTAGCCCGCGATTTCCTTCTGGAACGCGGCGATGGTGGCGTCGTCGAGGTTCTTCTTCCAGTTGAAGGAAGGCGAACAGTTGTAGGCCAGCAGCTTGCCCGGATGTTTCGCGTGGATGGCCTCGGCGAACCGGCGCGCGAATTCCAGATCCGGCTTGCCGGTCTCGCACCACACGAGGTCCGCGTAGGGTGCGTAGGCCAGGCCGCGCGAGATGGCCTGGTCGAGGCCGTTGCGGGTCTTGTAGAAGCCCTCCACGGTGCGCTCGCCGGTGCAAAAGGGCTGGTCGTTGGGATCGATGTCGGCGGTCAGCAGGTCCGCGGCTTCGGCGTCGGTGCGCGCCACGATCAGCGTCGGCACGCCGCACACATCGGCCGCCAGGCGCGCGGCGACGAGCTTCTGGATCGCCTCCTGCGTGGGCACCAGCACCTTGCCGCCCATGTGGCCGCACTTCTTCACCGAGGCCAGCTGGTCCTCGAAGTGCACGCCGGCGGCGCCCGCCTCGATCATCGCCTTCATCAGCTCGAAGGCGTTGAGCACGCCGCCAAAACCGGCTTCGGCATCGGCCACGATGGGCTGCAGGAAATCGACCTCGTGCTTGCCTTCCGAATGCTGGATCTGGTCGGCGCGCAGCAGCGTGTTGTTGATGCGCTTGACCACCTGCGGCACGGAATTGGCCGGATACAGCGATTGGTCCGGATACATCTCGCCAGCGAGATTGGCATCCGCCGCCACCTGCCAGCCCGAGAGATAGATCGCCTTGAGTCCCGCCTTGACCTGCTGCATGGCCTGGTTGCCGGTGAGGGCGCCCAGCGCGTTGACGAAGGGTTCGCTGTTGAGCGAGGCCCAGAGCTTCTCCGCACCGTGGCGCGCCAGCGAATACTCGATCGGCACGGTGCCGCGCAGGCGCACCACGTCCTCGGCGGAATACGGGCGCGTGACGCCGGCCCAGCGGGCGTTGTTGGTCCAGTCGAGCTTGAGTTGTTCGGCGGTGGGAAGTGAGGCTTTCATGGGATGGCGTCCTTCGTGGGTGGGTGTTTCCGGAGCGCCGTCCTCCCAGCCGTCGCCCCGGTCTCGCACTTCTCCCTCCCCTCGAAGGAGAGGGCTTTACGGCAACAATTCGTAAGCCGGCAGCGTCAGGAACTCCGCCAGCTCTTCCGCGTGCGTCATCTGGTGCAGCAACCGCGCCGCGTCGTCGTTGCGCGGATGCGGCGGGATGCGCTGCGCGACGCTTTCCAGCGCCTCGTCGAACAGCGCGAAATCGATGGTCGCGCCGTCTTCCAGCCGCAGCGGCGCTTCCAGGTGGAGCCACTGCCACAGTTGCGCGCGGCTGATCTCGGCGGTGGCGGCGTCCTCCATCAGGTGATGGATGGGCACGCAACCCAGGCCCCCGAGCCAGTTCGCCAGATAGCGCACGCAGACATCGAGGTTGTTGAGGAAGCCTCCGCGCGTGATCGACCCCGTGCTCGGCGTGATCAGCAGATCGCGCAGTTCGTCTTCGGATTTCGCGCCGACGTCGTCGCGCATCACCGGCTGCTGGTGCGGACCCGGCATGAAGGTGTCGAACACTTGCTGCGCCACCGGGATCAGCCCCGGATGCGCGACCCAGGTGCCGTCGTGGCCGGCCTTGGCTTCGCGCTCCTTGTCCAGGCGCACGCGGGCCAGCGCTTCCTCGTTGGCGATCGGATCGCCGGAGATCGGGATCTGCGCCGCCATGCCGCCCATCGCGTGCGCGCCGCGGCGGTGGCAGGTGCGGATCAGCAGCTCGGAATAGGTCTTGAGGAAGGGCACGCCCATGTTGACCTGCCCGCGTTCGGGCAGCACGCGTCCGGCCTGGCGGCGGAAGGTCTTGAGGTAGCTGAAGATGTAGTCCCAGCGCCCGCAATTGAGGCCGGCGATGCGGCCGCGCAGCGCGTGCAGGATCTCGTCCATCTCGAAGGCGGCCGGCAGCGTTTCGATCAGCACCGTGGCTTTCATGGTGCCGATGTCGAGGCCGAGGCGGACTTCGAGGAACGCCAGCACCTCGTCCCACAGCGCGGCCTCTTCCATCGCCTGCAGCTTCGGCAGGTAGAAGTAGGGGCCGCGATCGCGCGCCTGCAGCGCCACCGCGTTGTGGAAGGCGAACAGCGCCAGGTCGAACAGCGAGCCGCTGATCGGCTGGCCGTCGATCAGCAGATGCTTCTCAGGCAAATGCCAGCCGCGCGGACGCACCACCAGCACGGTGGTCGCCTCGGGGCGCAGGGCGTAGCGCTTGCCGGTATCGGGCGCGGTGAAATCGATGCGGCCGTCCACGGCGTCGCGCAGGTGGATCTGGCCTTCGACCAGGTTGTCCCAGGCCGGGCTGGTCGAGTCCTCGAAATCCGCCATGAAGACTTTCGCGCCCGAGTTGAGCGCGTTGACGATCATCTTGCGCTCGACCGGGCCGGTGATCTCGACGCGCCGGTCCATCAGCGCGGCGGGGATGGCGGCCACCTTCCAGTCCGATTCGCGGATGGCGCGGGTGTCGGCGCGGAAGTCCGGCAACTCGCCCGCGTCGAAGCGGGACTGGCGCTCGCGGCGGGCGGCCAGCAGGCGCCGACGGACGGGTTCGAAGCGGCGGTGCAGCTCGGCCAGCAGGGCAAGGGCGGCGGGCGTCAGGATGCCTTCGTAGCCCGGACGCATCGCGCCCCGGACCTCGATTCCACCGCCTGCCGTCGCATCCGCCATGGGGTTGGTTTCCTTCATTGCCGCGGCTCCAAGTTAGAACGGGCGTTTGAGTTTGCCCACACAAATATTTCAATGGATTCCATTAGGGTATTTAATAGGAACCCATGGCGACTCCGGACAAAGCGCCGCGCTTCTACTACAAAGGCAGCCGCCTCAAGCAGTTGCGGGCGTTTTGCCACGTCGCGCGGCTGGGATCCGTCTCCCGCGCCGCGGAAGCCGTGTTCCTGAGCCAGCCGGCGGTGAGTTTGCAGCTCGGCGCGCTGGAGAGCGAATTGGGCGTATCGCTGTTCGAGCGCATCGGCCGCCGCCTCAACCTCACGCGCGAAGGCCAGGCGCTGTACGAACTGGCCCGGCCGCTGGTCGACGGGCTGGATTCGCTCGAAGGCGATTTCCGCACGCGCCTGCGCGGGCTTTCGGCGGGAGAGCTGAACATCGCGGCCGGTTCCTCGACCATCCTCTACTTCCTGCCGCCGCTGGTGCAGGCCTTCCGCGCCGCACACCCGCAGGTGCAACTGAAGCTGCACAACGTCACCGGCAAGGACGGCCTGGCGCTGATCCGTTCGGACGAAGTCGACCTGGCCGTGGGTTCGATGCTCGACGTGCCCAACGATCTGGACTACGCGCCGGTGCAGAGCTTCGACCCGATGCTCATCACGCCGCTCGATCACCCGCTGGCGCACAAGGAAGTGCTGAAGCTCGAGGACCTCTCGCCCTACGGCCTGATCCTGCCGCCGCGCCGCCTGACGACCTATCGCCTCGTCGACCTCGTGTTCCAGCAGAAACGCGTGCCCTACACCGTGGCGCTCGAAGTCGGCGGCTGGGAAGTCATCAAGCAATACGTCGCCATGGGCCTTGGCATCAGCATCGTCACCGGCATCTGCATCGAAGACGACGACCGCCGCCGCCTCGCCATCCGCTCCCTGCGCGAATGGTTCCCGCCGCGCAGCTACGGCGTCGTGATCCGCAAGGGCAAGTACCTGAGCCCGCAAGCGCGGACGTTCGTCGATCTCGTCAAGCCGTCGCTGTTCTCGCGCGAGTGGGGACACTCGGAGCGCTGAGGCATCACACGGTGCCGCGGTGCTTGCCCATGAAGGGACGGTAGTACTCGCGGATCGCCGCCATGTCGGCGGCGAGGTTGCCGGTCATCTCGAAACGCCGGCCCAGGCCGATCACCTTGTCCGGGTAATGGAAGTACGCGCAGAACACCGGCACCTGCGCCGCGCGCGCGATGTGCCAGAAGCCGGATTTCCAGTGTTCGACGCGGCGGCGTGTGCCTTCGGGAGCGAGCACGAACCACATGCGTTCGGCGTTGCGGATGCTGGCGGCGGCCTGTTCGACGGCGCCGCGCGCCTGGCTGCGGTCGACGGGGAGGCCACCGAATTTGCGCAGCAGCCAGCCGAGCGGCCCCTTGAACAGTTCGGCCTTGGCCATGAAGGCGATGTCGACGCCGAGCGCGAGCTTGGCGGCCAGGCCCCACACCGCATCCCAGGCCGAAGAGTGCGGCGCGGCGAGCAGCACCAGGCGCGGTTCGTCCGGGAACTGGCCTTCGATGCGCCAGCCGCCGAGTCGCAGGACGGTGCGGCCCAGCCAGCGGCCGAAAGGGCCGCCGGTGCGCGGCGCATTCGGCGGCAGGGCAGGAACCCGCAGGCTCACGAATCGCGCTCCCAGCCGCGGTCCGAGCGGGTGCGCTTGACCTGCGAGCGCTCGCGCTTGCCGGTGAGGCGGCGCTCTTTCGAGGCGCGCGTGGGCTTCGTGGCGACGCGCGGTTTCGGCGGTGCGAGCACGCTGCGGATCAGCTCCGCCAGCCGCGTGCGCGCGTCCTCGCGGTTGCGCTCCTGGGTGCGGAAGCGCTGCGCGTTGAGCACGATCACGCCCTCGTCGGTGATGCGACGGTCGCGCTTGGCCAGCAGGCGCTCGCGCACGGGCTCGGGCAGCGAGGGCGAGTTCTTCGCATCGAAGCGCAGTTCGACGGCGGTCGAGAGCTTGTTGACGTTCTGGCCGCCGGGGCCGGAGGAACGCACGAAACGTTCGACGAGTTCGCTGTCGTCGATGGCGATGGCGGGGGAGATTTCCAGCATGGCCGAATCATAGCGGCCGTCGTCCCCGCGCAGGCGGGGAGCCAGTGACTTTGCTTTTCGCGAGCCGAAAGTCGCTGGGTTCCCGCCTGTGCGGGAACGACATCAGGCTTCCGGCAAGGTCCAGCCGAATAGATCGAGCGCGCGCCGGAACTCCGGATCGATCGGCGCCACCACCTTCAGCGCTTCGCCGCTCACCGGATGCGCGAATTCCAGCGCCCGCGCATGCAGCAGCATGCGGTGCACGCCCAGCCGCCGGAAGGCCTGGTTGCGGCGGCCGTCGCCGTGGCTGGTGTCGCCGATCAGGTGATGGAAGACGTGCTTGAGATGGCGCCGGATCTGCCGGAAGCGACCGGTCTGCGGCTCGCATTCGAGCAGCGCGTAGCGCGAGGTTTCGAACCCCGCCGCGGGTTCCGGCAACTCGCCCGTGGCGAGGCGCCGGAACTGCGTCACCGCCGGCTTCTTCTCCGGCTTGCCCGGGCCGCCGTCGAGCGAGTGATCGACGGTGAAGCTCTCCTCGGGCCAGCCGCGGCACACCGCGAGATAGCGCTTGCGCACGGCGCGCGACATGAATTGCTTGCCGAGCGTGCTCGCGACGTCCCGATCGAACGCGATGAGCAGGCAGCCGCTGGTCGCGCGGTCGAGGCGATGGATCAGGTGGATCCTGCAGCCCAGCGAATCGCGCAGACGGTCGGCCGCGAAATCGGTTTCGCCGCGCGCCAGCGCGCTGTCGTGCACCATGAGGCCGGCCGGCTTGTCGACCACCGCGATGGCCTCGTCCCGATAGAGGATCTCCATCGGGCCATCATGGCATCACTCCGCCGGCGGCGGCGCGCTGCGTGGACGGAACCGCACGACCACGGAGGTGGGTGGCGGCGGCACGCGGTGCCAGAGCACCGGCACGTCGCGCGGCGGCGGCGGCTCGTACATGCCGCGATCGCGTTCCTGCAGCTCGGAATACAGCGGTTCGATCGATTCGTCCTCGTCTTCCCACGAGTAGCGCTTGCGCGGCGGCGCCGGATCGCGCTTGCGCCACAGCACCGCGGCCACCGCGCCGGACAGCGCACCGAACAGATGCGCTTCCCACGAGACCTGCGGATCGCCGGGCAGGATGCTGAGCAACATGCCGCCGTACATGAAGAAGGCGATCATCGCCGCGGCCACGGCCGGACGATCGCGGCGGATCGCGCCCAGCACCAGCAACAGGAACATCAGGCCGTGCGAAAGCCCGCTGGCGCCGATGTGCGAGGAGGGCCGCCCGAACAGCCATATCCCGACGCCCGAGGCGATCCAGACGAAGGCCACCGCGCGCCACGCCGTGCGCGGATACACCGCCAGCAGCAAGGTGCCCAGCACCAGCAGCGGCAGCGTGTTGTGCACCAGATGCGCGGTCGAGCCGTGGATCAGCGGCGCGGCGATCACGCCGATCAACCCGCTCCACTCGCCCGGCCGCACGCCCAGGCCGCCGAGCGGCTGGTCCAGCCAGCCTTCCAGCAGCTTGAGCCACCACAGGCCCACCACGAAGAAGGCGCTGACGAGGAAGGCGTTCCAGAAACGCCGCCGATCCGCGCGCGCCTGGGCGCGGGGATCGGCGGGAAGTTCGGGCAGGGGGATATGCATGGCCCAAAGCTGGGGCCGCCGCGAGCGTCCTCAAGCCCCCTCGGAAGCGGGTTTGCGCGGCGCAATCCACAGACTGAGCAACATCGACGCCGCCAGCATCGCCGCCACCACGCCGAGCGACGCCAGGATCGGGATCTTCCACACCTCCATCAACAGCATCTTGCCGCCGATGAACATCAGCACGAAGGCCAGGCCATAGGCCAGCAGATGGAAGCGGTCGGCCATGCCGGCCAGCAGGAAGAACAGCGCGCGCAGGCCGAGCACGGCGAACACGTTCGAGGTCAGCACGATGAAGGGATCTTCGGTGATGGCGAAGATCGCGGGGATCGAATCCACCGCGAAGATCAGGTCCGTCACGCCGATCATCACCATCACCACGAACAGCGGCGTGTAGCGGCGCGCGGGCCCGGCGCCGATCCAGAAGCGGCCGCCTTCGTAGCCCGGCGTGAGCGGCAGGTGCGAAGTGAGCCAGCGCAGCACGGGATTCTTCTGCAGATCGGGCTGCTTGCCCGCGGCCCAGAGCATCTTGATGCCGGTGAGCAACAGGAAGGCGCCGAAGAAATACAGCACCCAATGGAAACGCGCGATCAGCGCCGCGCCGATGAAGATCATGATGGCGCGCAGCGCGATCGCGCCCAGCACGCCGTACACCAGTACGCGCTGCTGCTGTTCGGCCGGCACCGAGAAATAGGTGAACAACATCAGGAACACGAAGATGTTGTCGACCGCCAGCGATTTCTCGACGAGATAGCCGGTGAAGAACTCGAGCGCGATGCGCGTGGCCTCCGGGCTGCCCAGCTTGCCTTGCAGATACCACCAGAGCGCGCCGTCGAAGGCCATGGCCACGCCGACCCAGAACACGCTCCACAGCAGCGCTTCCTTCGTCGTGACCTTGTGCGGCCCACCATGCTTCATCAGGCGGATGTCGACCGCGAGCGCGGCCAGCACGAACAGGCCGAAACCCGCCCACATCCAGGGTGTACCGATGGTTTCCATGCAACCTCCGCCAGAGCGAATCGGCGAAGGTCTTGCTCGCATGGCCGGCTGGACCATGCCCACGGAACCGGGATCCGGAGGATCCGTACTGACGGCACCGCGACGAAGAGCTACTCCCCTTCATGGGGCGCCCCCCGGTCGTGGGGAGCACGCGTTACTTTTGACATGGGGCGCGCATCGGCGTCAAGCAAGCCGGTAAGCTTCGCGGAACTTCGGCACGGTCGAGCCTGTCTCCCGGGCTGCTTCTGGGGAAGGGCGCGCCACGTGATCGAACTGCATCGCATCGAACGCCGCTACGCGATGAGCGGGCAAACCGTGCAGGCGCTGGCCGGCGTCGACATCCACATCGACAAGGGCGAGTTCGTCGCCATCACCGGCGCTTCGGGCTCGGGGAAATCGACGCTGCTCAACGTGCTCGGCTGCCTCGACAAACCCGATGCCGGGCACTACCGCATGGACGGCGTCGACGTCGCCTCGCTCGACGACGAGGCCACCTCGCGCCTGCGCAATGGCCGCATCGGCTTCGTGTTCCAGAGCTTCCATCTGTTGCCGCGCCTGACGGTGCTGGAAAACGTCCTGCTGCCCTTGCGCTACGCGGCCGTGCCCGACCCGCAGGCGCCGGAACGCGCGCAGCGGCTGCTCGAGCGCGTGGGCCTGTCCGAACGCAGCAACCACCGGCCGAACGAACTCTCCGGCGGCCAGATGCAGCGCGCCGCCATCGCGCGCGCCTTGCTGATGCAACCCGCGCTGCTGCTGGCCGACGAACCGACCGGCAACCTCGATTCGAAAAGCGCGGCCGACGTGCTGGCGCTGATCGACGAGGTGCACGCGAGCGGCCAGACCGTGGTGCTGGTGACGCACGACAACGAGGTGGCGGCGCGCGCACCGCGACGCATCCGCCTGCGAGACGGAAAAGTGGAACATGATTCGGCGCATTGAAAGTCCGCGGCCGCGGTTCAGCGTCAGGCTGCCGAACCGCCATCGATCCGCCTCACCCGTTCGCGGTGAGCCTGTCGAACCGTCGCCTCGAGGCCCGGGTACGACAGGCTTGCCCCGAAATGTATTGGCTGCGCCGGCCTTCGCACTGCTGTGCGCCCTGACGGCCGCCGCCACCCACGCCCGCGTGCTGGTGAGCGGCGAAGTGCGCGCCCAGAACGCCGAGGCCATCATCGCTCCGCCCGCGAACGGCCCCGTGGTGCTGCGCTACTACGTGCCCGAGGGCACCCGGGTGAAGGCCGGCGACGTGCTGGTGCGGATCGATCCGGGCGCCTCGCTGACCCAGATCCAGCAACTGCAATCGCAGATCGAGCAGGCCGAGGCCAGGGCCGCCAAGGAACTGGCCGAGCTGCAGGTCAAGGCCATCGACGCCGAGAAGGCGCTCGTCGATGCCAGGGCCGCGCGCGACAAGGCGCGCGTCGACGCCGCCATTCCACGCGCGCATCTCTCCGCGCTCGATCACGATCGCTATCGCGGCGAACTCGATCGCGCCGAGCGCGAGTTCGCGCTCAAGCAGACCGAGTTCGCGACCGCCACCGAGGCGGTGGCGCGCCGGCGCGCCGACGGCGATCTGGAAGTGCGCAAGCTGCAGGCCGACAGGCTCTATCACGAAGCCCAGGTCGAGAATGCCGAGCAGCGCGCCAGCATGGACGGGCTGGTGCTGCACGGCTTCGACAACTGGCGCGGGGTGCGCTTCGACGAAGGCAGCACGGCCTATCCTGGCGGCAAGATCGGCGAGGTGGTGGGCGCCGGCGGCATGTCGGTGCGGGCCTACGTGCTCGAGCCCGATCGCGCCGCGCTGCGCGACGGCCAGCAGGTCGCGCTCAGCTTCGATGCCTTGCCCGGCGTGCAGGCGCAGGGCCGCGTGGCGCGCATCGCCGGGGCGCCCGAACCCAAGGCCGAATGGGGCGAAGGCCGCTACTTCACCGTCGACATCGAGCTGACGCAGGCGCTGGACGCGCTGCGGCCCGGCATGAGCGCACGCATCCTCATCGATGCCGAGGCATCGGCGGGAGCGGCGCCATGAGCCGCTCCCTGCTGTTTGCCGCGCTGCTCGCGGCCGGCGCCGTGCAGGCCGAGCCGCTGCGGATGGATGGCGAAGTGATCGCGCGCTCCAGCGCGGCGCTGGTGCCGCCCGCCATCGACGATCTGTGGCAGCTCAACATCACGCGCCTGCATCCGGACGGCGCGCCGGTGAAGCAAGGCGATGTGGTGCTCGTGTTCGACGGCGGCGATACGCAGAAGAAGCTGATGGAAAAGCAGAGCGCGCTGAAGGAAAAGCAGACCCAGCTCGATCGGCTGCTGATGGACCTGGCCCAGCGCGAGCGCGACGAGCGCATCGCCACCGAGCAACAGCGCGCCGCGCTCGACAAGGCGCGCCGCAAGGCCACGCAACCGGCCGAGCTGCTGCGCCGCGTCGATTACCAGAAGCTCGTGATCGAACGCGAACAGGCCGAGGCGCAGATGACGCTGGCCGAACGCCGCGAAACCGCCGCGGCCGAGCAGCGCCGCCAGGAAAAGCGCCTGCTCGAATCGGAACTGGCGCAGCTGCAGGCCGAAGTGCGGCAGCTGAAGCAGGCGATGGACCAACTCAACGTGACCGCGCCGCGCGACGGCGTGATGCTGCACAAGACCGATTTCCAGGGCGAGAAATTCGACGCCGGCTCGCAGGTCTGGCGCGGCCAGACGGTGGCCGAGATTCCCGACCTGGCCACGCTCGCGGTGCGCGCGCAGTTGCCGGAGCGCTCGCTCATGAAACTCGCGATCGGCGCCAGGGCGCGGGTGAGCGTGGAAGGCGGCGCCGGCCGCGCGCTGGTCGCCACCGTGCAGGAGATCTCGCCCGCCGTGCGCAGCAAATCGCGCGTGCAGCCGGTGCAGGTGGTCGATGTGGTGCTGGCGCTGGAAGGCGACACCCAGGGCCTGAAGCCCGGCCAGCCGGTGCGCGTCGAAGTGCTGCCGGGAGCCGCGCCGTGATGCGCCGGCTCGTCCTGCCCGCGATGCTGCTGCTCGCCGGCTGCGGCGCGGAAGGTCCGGCCGATGCGCCGGTCGAGCAGTTGCGCCTGCAGCCGCTGGAACTCGTGGTGGAAGCCGCGGGCCAGCTCAAATCCTCGAAGTCCACGCCGTTGACGGTGCCGGGCACGCAATGGGCCGCGCGCCAGCTGGTGTGGATGAAGGACGACGGCAGCCGCGTGGAAGCCGGCGAAGTCGTCGCGCGCTTCTCGCCGGCGCAGGGCGAACTCGAACTCTCCAAGGCCCTGCTCGATCTGCAGCGCAACGCGCTGTCGCGCCAGGCCAAGCAGGACGAACTGGGCACGCTGCAGGGCCGCGTCGACGTCGATCTGGCGCAGGTCGGCTCCGATCTGACGATCGCGCAGCGCTACGCCGGCGCCGATCTGGAAATGTTCGCGCGCAACGAGATCCTCGACGCCATCCAGGACCAACGCTTCCTCGGCGAGAAGCGCGGCGTGCTCGAGTGGAAACGCGGGCAGGCCGGTTCGCGGGGCGAGACCGAACTGGCCGTGCTCGATTCCCAGAAGGCGACGTTCGAACTCAACCGCGACCGCCGGCGCGACGACCTGGCCGCACTCGAACTGAAGGCGCCGAACGCCGGCGTGCTGGTGATCTCGGCCAACTGGAGCGGAGAGAAGCCCAAGATCGGTTCCACGCTGTGGGCCGGCAACGAATTCGCCTCGCTGCCCGATCCGGCCGCGCTCGAAGTGGAACTGGCGCTGCCGCAGCTCGAAGCGCAGGGCGCGGCGGCCGGTGCCGAAGTCGAGCTGTATCCGGTCGGGCGCCCCGCGCAGACGGTGCGCAGCAAGCTTTCCTGGGTGGCGGCCGCGGCGGCGGTGCGCAACCGGCAGAGTCCCGTCAAATACGTGCTGATGAAGGCGCTGGTGCCGCCTGAAGTGGCGCAGAAACACGGTTGGGTGCCGGGCCAGGCCTTCCGCGCCCGCATCTTCGTGCAGCGCCGCGAGCAGGGCCTGAGCGTGCCGAACGTCGCCGTGGTTTCCGACGACGGCAGGACCTGGGTCGACGTGCGCAACGGGCACGGCGTCGAGAAGCGCGAGGTGAAGCTCGGCGCGCGCGGGCCGGCGCGTTCGGAAGTGCTGGAAGGATTGCAGGCCGGCGACGCCGTCGTACTCACGCCGCGCCGCGCCGACGAAACGCCGGCGGCAACGGGGAGCGAATCGTGACGCCGGCCCATGCGCGCCCCTGGCGCGAGGCGCTGGAGGAACTGACACGCCGCAAGCTGCGCACCGGCCTGACGCTGCTCGGCCTGATCTTCGGCGTGGGCGCCATCGTGGCGATGCAGGCGGTGGGCGAGGGCTCGCGCCGCGAAGCGCTGCGGCTGGTGCAGGGCCTGGGCCTCAACAACCTCATCGTCGAATCGGTGAGCGCCGATGCCGAATCGCAGCGCGAACGGCGCGAGCGCAGCCTGGGCCTGACGCTCAACGATGCGCGCGCGGCGCTGGCGGTGACGCCCGGCGCCACGCAGTTCGCCGCCGAGAAGCCGGTGAAGACGCACGCCGTCTACAGCGATCATTCGGCCGGCGATGCGCAGGCCAGCGGCGTGACGCCGGGCTATTTCGAACTGGCCTCGCTGCGCATCGCCGAAGGGCGTGCGCTGGGCGACGCCGACGAGAGCGGCCTGGCCGCGGTCGCGGTGCTCGGCCACCAGGCCGCGCGCACGCTCTTTCCCGAAGGCGGCGCGGTCGGGCAATCGGTCAAGGTCAATCATGTCTGGCTCGAAGTGGTCGGCGTGCTGGCCGATCGCGATCTCTCCGCCGATCGCTTCGAAGGCGTGCAGCTCGGGCTGGAAAGCAATCGCGTGTTCCTGCCGCTGGCCAGCGCGCGGGCGCGCTTCCGCTTCCAGCCGCTGGAGGACGAGATCGATCGTTTCTGGATCCGGCTCGCCGAAGCCGAACAGGTGGCGCCGGCCGCGAAGGTGGTGTCGGCCGTGCTGCAGCAGCGCCACGCGGGCGTCGAGGACTACAAGCTGGTGGTGCCGGCGCAACTGTTCCGCCAGCACCAGCAGACGCAACGCATCTTCCGCATCGTGATGGCCGCGATCGCCGCGGTGAGCCTGCTGGTGGGCGGCATCGGCATCATGAACATCATGTTGGCCAACGTGCTCGAACGTAAGCGCGAGATCGGCCTGTTGCGCGCGCTGGGCGCCCGCCGCAGCGACATCGTGGCGCAGTTCCTGCGCGAAGCCAGCGTGATCTGCGGCCTGGGTGCGGCCTTCGGTCTGCTGTTCGGCGGGCTGCTGGCCTACCTGATCGCGGCACTGGCCGGCTGGCAGGTGGCGTGGGCGCCGGTACCGATCTTCCTGGCCACGATCACCTGTGCCGCCGTGGGGCTGGCCTTCGGCGTGTACCCCGCGAAGCAGGCCGCGGCGCTGGATCCGATCGCGGCGCTGCGGACGGAGTAGCGCGGAACCGGGGCGGCGGATTCGACGGGCTCACCGCGAACGGATGAAGCAAGCACGGTGCGCGGGACCGGGGCGGCGGATTCGACAAGCTCACCGTGAACGGGTGAGGCAAGCACCTGCGCGGGGACTGGAGCGTCGGATTCGATAGGTCCCACCGTGAACGGATACCACCTCAACCGTTCGGGGTGAGCTCGTCGAACCCACGCCACAGTCCAGGCAGACGACGCTCCAAACCCGTTCAGGGTGAGCCTGTCGAATCCCACGCCCCGGTCCCGCTCTGCGATAATCGCCACGTGTCCCCCCCCGCTTCTCCCGCCGTCCGCTTCCAGGACGTCACGCTCGCGCGTGGCGAACGCGTGATCGTGCGCGATGCGAGCTTCGCGCTCGCGCCGGGCACGGTGACGATGGTCATCGGGCCCAGTGGTGCGGGCAAATCGACCCTGCTGCAGGCCATCACCGGCGAACTGCGCGCGGCGCAGGGCACGGTGGAGGTTCTGGGCGAGTCGCTGCCGCGCA
This sequence comes from uncultured Aquimonas sp., assembly GCA_946481615.1. Next base: position 1,084 of record CAMLOR010000059.1, on the reverse strand, counting down.
GGACGGTGCGCGAGCTCTTCGCCCTGCGCCGCCGCATGGGCGTGCTGCTGCAGGGCAACGGCCTGCTGTCCGATCTGGATGTGCTGGACAACGTGGCGTTGCCGCTGCGTGCGCACACGCCGCTGCCGGAACCCGTGATCGTCGAGCTGGTGCGCTTGAAGCTCAACGCCGTCGGCCTGGCGGAAGCGATGCAGCTCGAACCGCAACAACTCTCCGGCGGCATGGCGCGGCGCGTGGCGCTGGCGCGCGCGCTGGTGCTCGATCCGCCATTGATGCTCTACGACGAACCGCTCACGGGTCTGGACCCCATCGCCTGCGGGGTCATCCTCGATCTCATCCGTGGCCTCAACGACAGCCTCGGGCTGACCAGCCTGGTGATCACGCATCACGTGCGCGAATCGCTGCCCTTCGCCGACCGCGTGCTGGCGATCGCCAACGGCCGCATCGCCTTCGACGGCAAGCCGGACGAATTGATGGCGACCACCGATCCGCTGATGCGCCAGTTCCTCGATGGCACGCCCGACGGTCCGATCGCCTTCGATTACCGCCGCGACGCGCAGGTGGCGCATGGGTAGGCAGCTCGCGGTCATCGGCCGCTTCGGACTGTTCCTGTTCCGCATCCTGGGTGCGCTGCGCCCGACGCGCGCGCAGTTCGCCGACACCGTCCGGCAAATCTATACCGTGGGCGCGCGCTCGGTGCCCATCGTCGCGGTGGGCGGTGCTTTCGTGGGCCTGGTGATGACGCTGCAGGGCTACCGCACGCTGAGCGTGTTCGGCGCCGGCAACGCGCTCGGCACGCTGCTCGGGCTCTCGCTGTACCGCGAGCTCGGGCCCGTGCTGGCCGCCATCCTGTTCTGCGGACGCGCGGGCTCGGCGATGGCGGCCGAGCTCGGCCTGATGCGCGCCACCGACCAGATCACCGCGCTCTCGATGATGGCGATCGATCCGGTCGGCAAGGTGGTCGTGCCGCGCTTCCTCGCCGGGCTGATCAGCGTGCCGCTGCTGACCGCGGTGTTCTGCGGCTTCGCGATCCTGGGCGGCTGGTTCCAGGCCGTGCACGTGATCGGCATCGACGGCGGCTTCT
>CAMLOR010000058.1 GCA_946481615.1 uncultured Aquimonas sp. | reverse complement strand
GCCGGCGTGCGCATGGAGGCCTTCGACAACCGCAACGGCGAGGGCGACACCTACATCGAGATCGACGACATGCTGGCGCCGCGCCTGGGTGCCTCGTTCGACGTGCACGGCGACGGCCGCACCAAGGTCTTCGCCAACCTCGGCCGCTACTTCCTGCCGGTGGCCAACGTCATCAACATCAAGCAGGCCGGCGGCTTCCTCGACGAGCGCACCTTCTACCTGTTCGAAGGTTTCGAAGAGCGCACGCTCAACGGCCGCTCCTACCTCATGCCCGTCCTCGGCGACCAGATCGGCCCGGTCGACAACTCGCAGGGCGACGGCACGGTGGGCGACCTGCGCGCCGAAGTCGACAACGACATGGATCCGGTCTACCAGGACGAACTGATCCTGGGCTTCCAGGACATGATCGACGAGCACTGGTCGTGGGGCGTGCGCGGCACCTACCGCAAGCTGCACAACGCCATCGACGACATGGAGATCACCTCCAACGGCATCCTGTGCGACGGCGAGCCCGGCTCCAACGGCTACATCATGGGCAATCCGGGTGAAGTGGCCACGATCTGGACCGACACCGACTGCGACGGCGAGAACGACGGCTTCGTCGACATCGACACCTCCGTGGCCGGCTGGGCGGTCTACGACGACGACGGCAACTACGTCGGCGACATCGGCTTCGAGAAGCCCAAGCGCGACTACAAGGCCCTGGAATTCCAGATCGACCGCGCCTGGGATGGCGTCTGGGCCCTGAACGCCTCGTACACGCTGGCCTTCTCGCGCGGCAACGCCGAAGGGCCGGTGAACTCCGACACCAACTTCGGCGATTCGGGCCGCACCGAGAACTTCGACGATCCCTTCGTCAACCTCGACGGCGTCGGCTACCTCGCCAACGACCATCGCCACCAGGTGAAGGTGCGCGGCAGCTACGCGCTGGCCGAGAACTGGCTGCTGGGCGCCACCCTGAGCGCGCAGAGCGGCCGCCCGCAGAGCGGCTTCGGCGTGGGCAACCCGATCGACGCCACCGACTACCACAGCTTCTACATCTGCGTGGATCGCTGCGGCCTGCGTCCGGACGGCACCGCCTACGATCCTTCCGAGCGCGTCTACGAGCTCAGCTCGCGCGGCAGCTACGGCCGCACGCCCTGGCTGATCGACATGGGCGCCAGCATCGCCTACCACCGCGAATTCGGCGATTACGACCTGAACGTCAAGTTCGCGGTCTACAATCTGCTGAACCGGCAGAAGGCGATCGACGTGGACGACGAATTCGAGAGCGGCATCGGCGACCCCAACCCCGACTGGCTGCGCGGGACGTCGTTCCAGTCCCCGCGCTACGGCCAGCTCACCATCTCGCTCAACTTCTGATTGGTGGACGGGCAGGGGATTCCTGCGCCGCCGCGGCCGGCGGCGGCGCAGCTCGACGGCGTCGACCTGCATGCCCTGGCCGCGCGCCTGGGCACGCCGCTCTACGTGTATTCGGCGCGCGCCATCCGGCAACGGGTGGCCGCGCTGCGCGAGGCCTTCCACGGCCTCGATCCCACCATCTGCTTCGCGGTGAAGGCCAATCCGGCGCTCGGCGTGCTGCGCCTGATGGCGCAGCAGGGCCTGGGCGCCGACATCGTCTCGGCGGGTGAACTGCGCCGCGCGCTGATGGCGGGCATCGAGCCTTCCCGCATCGTGTTCTCGGGCGTGGGCAAGACGGCTGCCGAGATCGATTTCGCGCTCGAAGCCGGCGTCTGGAAGTTCAACGTCGAATCCGAGGACGAACTGCGCCTGCTCGACCGCATCGCCGCCGTGCGCGGCGTGGTCGCGCATGCCGCGGTGCGCGTGAACCCGGACGTGGATGCCGGCACGCACGAGAAGATTTCCACCGGCCGCGCCGAGAACAAGTTCGGCGTGAGCGTGGACGAGGCGCGCGAGTGGTTCCTCGCCAGCGACGCGCTCGACCACGTGCGCCTCGATGGGCTGCACGTGCACATCGGTTCGCAGATCGTCGCGCTGGAGCCGTTCCGCCGCGCGCTCGAACGCGTGCGCGACCTGTGGCTGGAATTGCGCGGGCTCGGCCACGCCATCGAAAGCATCGACATCGGCGGCGGCCTGGGCGTGCGTTACCGCGCGGACGACGAAGCGCCGGTGGCCGTGGGCAGCTACGGCGAAACCGTGCGCCACGCGCTGGAAGGCTTCGACGGCCGGCTGGTGCTGGAGCCGGGCCGCTATCTCGTGGCCGAAGCCGGCCTGCTGCTCACGCGCGTGATCCGCGTGAAGAAGGGCGAGAGCCGCGATTTCCTGGTGGTGGACGCCGCCATGAACGATCTCGCGCGGCCCAGCCTCTACGGCGCCTGGCACGACATCCGCGCCCTGCACGGCGAACCGCATCCGGCCGCGCGCTACGACGTGGTCGGGCCGGTGTGCGAAAGCAGCGACATCTTCGCGAAGGCGCGCGAACTGCCGCGCTGCGCCACCGGCGACCTGCTCGCCATCGGCGGCGCGGGTGCCTACGGCATGTCGATGGCTTCCACCTACAACTCGCGCCCGCTGCCCGCCGAAGTGCTGATCGACGATGGCCGCTACGCCGTGATCCGGCAGCGCCAGAGTTTCGACCAGATGCTGGCCGGCGAAGCCCTGGCCGGCGACTGGCAACGCGCCGAATGAAACGGTTGGCTCTCGCCCTCGCTCTGCTCCTTCCCCCGCTCGCGGGGGAAGGCCGGGGTGGGGGCGTTCCGGTGTTCGACACCATGTTCGAACAAACCTACGAACGCTATCGCCTGCCCGGCATGGCGCTCGGCATCATCGAGAACGGCGAGATCGTCTACGCCCGCACCGAAGGCGAACTGGTCGCCGGCAGCGGAAAGAAGATCGACCGCGCCACGCTCTTCAAGATCGCCTCCAACAGCAAGGCCATGACCACCGCCCTGCTGGCGCGACTGGTCGACCAGGGCAAGCTGCGCTGGGACGATCCGGTCCGCAAGCACCTGCCGCAGTTCCGCATGTTCGATCCATGGGTCACCGAGCAGATGCAGGTGCGCGATCTGCTGATCCACAACAGCGGCCTGGGGCTCGGTGCGGGCGATCTGATGCTGTGGCCGGAGCCGAACGTCTTCACGCGCGCCGACGTGATCGCGGGCCTCGCCTACCTCAAGCCCACGCACAGCTTCCGCAGTCACTACGCCTACGACAACATCCTCTACATCGTGGCGGGCGAAGTGGCCGCCGCCGCGGGCGGTGCGCCTTACGAACACCTGATGCAGCGCGAGGTGTTCGCGCCGCTGGGCATGGCGCGCTGCCAGGCCGGTGGCTTCGATGCCAAGGCCGTCGGCAATGTCGCGCAGCCGCACATGCTCGTGGGTGGCGCGAACGAACCGATCCGCCTCGACGAGCGCACCGTGCCGACCAGCACCTCGGCTGCCGCGGGCGGCATCCGCTGCAGCCTGGACGACATGCTGACCTGGGCCAAGGCCTGGCTGGTGCCCGGCGAGTGGCTCTCGGCCGAGCAGCGCGCCGCGGTGTGGACGCCGCACATGCCGCTGCCGCTGTCGGATTCCACGCGCCGCTGGGAAGACGCGAACTTCTATTCCTACGGCTACGGCTGGCGACTTTCCGATGCCAATGGCCAGTTCAAGGCCGCGCACACCGGCACGTTGGCCGGCATGTATTCCTATCTCGACCTGCTGCCGGAAACCAAGACCGGCTGGGTGATCCTGATCAACGGCAACGGCGGCGAAGCGCGCGTCGTGCTCAATCAGGCCCTGATTGCACACTTCACCCGGCGCGCGGACGCGAAGACGGTGGCGGCCTACGCCGACGAGATGGCGCAGCAGGCCGCGGCGGCGCAGAAGGCCGACACCGCGACCCGCACCGACACCACACAACGTGTGCCGGCGACGCCGGCGCAGCTGCGCGAGAGGCTCGGCGTGTACCGCGATCCGTGGTTCGGCGAAGCCTCGATCTGCGCGCTCGACGACAAAGTGGAGTGGCGCTCGCACAAATCGCCGCAGCTCACCGGCCAGGTGCAGCGCGTGGGCGATGCGTGGCTGGTCGACTGGAACGAAGCCAGCGTCGACGCCGAAGCCTGGCTGCACTTCGCCGACGGCGGCAAGCTCACGATGACGCTGGTCGATCCAGACGCCGACTTCAGCTACGACTACCAGGACCTCGCCTTCGTGCGCGTGCGCGACTGCGGCGCCTCGCCGCTGGTGGACGTGGCCACGCGCGTGCCGGATCTCGATCTCGACATGAAGTACGCCGGCCGCGACAACTTCGTGGGGGCGCGCATCGAAGGCTACGAGGCGGAGAAGTGCCTGTTGCTGCCGGCCGCCGCCGACGCGCTGGCGAAGGTCGAAGAGGCGCTGCGCCCGCAGGGCTATCGCCTGCGCCTCCACGATTGCTATCGCCCCGAACGGGCCGTCGCGCATTTCATGCGCTGGGCCAGGGACGACAAGGACCGGCGCACCAAGGACGCGTTCTATCCCGCGCTCGACAAGACCGCGCTGGTGCCGGACTACATCGCCGAGAAATCCGGCCACAGCCGCGGCGCCACCGTCGACCTCACGCTGCAGCGCTGCGACCCGCGCTGCCAGCCGCTCGACATGGGCACGCCTTTCGATTTCTTCGACCCGCGCGCCAACACCGATTCGCCGCAGGCGAGCGAAGAACAGCGCGCCAACCGCCACCGCCTGCGCGATGCCATGCAGGCCGCCGGCTTCGTGAACTACGCGATGGAGTGGTGGCACTACACGCTGCCGCTCGATCCGCCCGCCACCCAGGCCTACGACTTCCCGATCCGATGAACGCGGATGTGGCGGTGCTGGGCAGCGGCATCGTGGGCCTGGCCTGCGCGCATCATCTGATGCAGCGCGGCTATCGCTGCGTGCTGGTGGATGCCAGCGGCCCGGGCCGCGAAACCTCGTACGGCAACGCCGGCTCGATTTCGGTGGGCAATGTGCTGCCGCAGTCGACGCCCGGTATCCTGGGCAAGGCGGTGCGCATGCTGTTCGACCGCGATGCGCCGCTCAAGCTCGATCTGCCGCGGCTGCCCGCCTACGCCGGCTGGCTGTGGCGCTTCGTGCGGTACGGCGACCGCAGCGCCATCCTGCCGCTGATCGACGCGATGCACGCGATCAACAGCGCGACGCGCGCGCCGTGGCTGGCGATGGCGCACGACATCGGTGCCGAAGATCTGCTCGCCGAGACCGGCTATCTGCACGTGTACAGCGAGGACGAGACTTTCGCGCGCGGCGAATGGGAACGCACGCTGATGCGCGAACGCGGCGTGCGCCACGATGTGCTCGACCGCGCAGGGCTGTTGGCACTCGAGCCCGGTCTTGGTCTGCAATTCCGGCATGGCGTGTTCCAGCGCGATGCGCTCGCCCTGGCGGATCCGGGCGGCTTCTGCCGCCGCCTCGCCGATACGCTGACTGCGCGCGGTGCGAAGACCGTCGCCGCGCGTGTGCAGCGCGTGGATGCGCGAGCGGAAGGGGTGACCTTGCACACCGACACGGGCCCGGTGGACGCGGCCCATGCGGTGATCGCGGCGGGTGCATGGAGCAACGAGCTGCTGCAACCGCTGGGCGTATCGATCCCGATGGCGGCCGCGCGCGGCTACCACTTGATGTACGCACCGCAGCCAAACGTGGTGCGGCGGCCCACGCTGTGGGCCGAGCGCTACATGGTGGTGTCGCCGATGAGCGACGGCATCCGCATGACCAGCATCAAGGAACTCACCACGCTCGGCAGCCCGGCCCACTTCGGCTGGATCCATCGCCGCGACGAGGATGCACGCCGCCTGTTTCCCGCGCTGGCGGGTCCACCGTCGTCGGAATGGGCCGGTTATCGACCCTGCACGCCGGATTCGCTGCCGGTGATCGACCGCCTCGGCGAACGGTTGTGGCTGGCGACCGGGCATGGTCATCTGGGTGTCACGCAATCGGCGATCACGGGGCAGGTGATCGGAGAGATGGTGGCGGGCGTGGCGACGAGCATCGACGTGGAGCCGTATCGGCTGGCGCGGTTCGCATAGGACTTGGCGGCGGATTCGACAGGCTCACCGTGAACGGTGGTCGCGGGACCTGGATTCGCTCTTCAACCTCTCCTCCCGTTCGCGGTGAGCCTGTCGAATCCGCCGCCCCGGTCTTCACCGCTCTTGTGGCAAAGTGCCGCCCATGCTCACCCGCGGCTCCCTCCGTCTGTTGCAGATCGCGCGCGTCGTGCTGCGCTGGCGCCTCGATGCGCTGCTCGAAGGCACGCCGCTCGAACGCCGCCTCGCGCTGCTCAAGCCCTTCGTGCCCGCGGCGCGCGCCGAAGTGGCCGAGCTTCCGCGCGGCGCGCGTCTGCGCATGGCCTTGCAGGAGCTCGGCCCGATCTTCGTGAAGTTCGGCCAGATCCTCTCGACCCGCCGCGACATCGTCCCGCTCGACATCGCCGACGAACTGACCCTGCTGCAGGACCGCGTCGCGCCCTTCGACGGCGAGACCGCGCGCTGCATGGTGGAGCGCGCGCTGGGGCAGCCGATCGCAGCGCTCTACGCCGAGTTCGACGAAACCCCGCTGGCCTCGGCCTCGATCGCGCAGGTGCACGCCGCGCGCCTGCACGGCGATCCCGGCCGCGAAGTGGTGGTGAAGGTGCTGCGCCCCGGCATCGAAAAGCAGATCGCCGGCGACATCGCGCTGCTGCGCACGCTGGCCAGCCTCGTCGAACGAACGCACCCCAACGCCGACAAGATCCGCCCCAACGAAGTCGTCACCGAGATCGAGGTGACGCTGCGCGGCGAGCTCGACCTGCAGCGCGAAGGCGCCAACGCCTCGCTGCTGCGCCGCCATTGGCTGGGCAGCGACGATCTCTACGTGCCCGAGGTGTTCTGGAGCCACACCGGCGAAAGCGTGCTTACGCTCGAGCGCGTGCGCGGCATCCCGAGCAACGACATCGCCGCGCTCGATGCCGCCGGCGTCGACCGCAAGGTGCTCTCGGCGAAAGGCGTGCGGGTCTTCTATACCCAGGTCTTCCGCGACAATTTCTTCCACGCCGATGCGCACGCCGGCAACATCTGGGTCGATCCTTCGAATCCGAAGAATCCGCGCTTCATCGCGCTCGACTTCGGCATCATGGGCCAGCTCTCGGCGCAGGATCAGTACTACCTCGCCGAAAACTTCATGGCGATCTTCCAGCGCGATTACCGCCGCATCGCCGAACTGCACGTGGAGGCCGGCTGGATGCCGCGCCACATCCGCATCGACGAGCTGGAAGCCGCGGCGCGCGCGGTCTGCGAGCCGTATTTCACGCGGCCGCTGTCCGACATCTCGCTGGCCGAGGTGCTGGTCAAGCTGTTCCGCACCGCGCAGCGTTACGAACTGACGCTGCAGCCGCAGCTGATCCTGCTGCAGAAGACGCTGCTCAACATCGAAGGCGTCGGCCGCCTGCTCGACCCCAGACTCGACATCTGGGCCGTGGCGCGCCCCGTGCTGGAAACCATCCTGCGCGAGCGCTATTCGCCGGCGCAGCTGGCGCGCGAGTTCCGCAAGCGCCTGCCCGAACTCATCACGCGCGCCCCCGACATGCCGCGCCTGCTGCACGACTGGCTGGCGCAGCAGGTGGAAGGCAAGCACTCGCTGCACATGGAATCGCGCGACATCGCCCAGCTCACGCGCATCGCGCGCGAGGCGCAGCGCCAGGTGGTCTACGCCATCCTGGGCAGCGCGCTGATGATCGTTGGCGCCGTGCTTTACGGTCTCGAAGCCGGCGGACCGATCGTGCTGCGCCTGCCGGCCGCCGTGTGGATCGCGGTCGCGGGTGCCTTCGGCGCCTTCCTCGCGGCGTGGCCGCGGCGGCGCTGAAGGTCGCCGGTCGGATCCGGGGCACCTCGACGGACGCGGGCGCCCGCGCGTTCCTCATGCACGCGCAGCCGCCGCACTGACGCGCGAGGAAACAAATTCCTACAGCCGGGCGCGCCGCACGGTGCTAAGTTTCCCCCACTGGTCTCAGGGGAAAACTCATGTCCGCTTCTTCGCTCCGTGCGGCGCGCCTGGCGCCGCTCGCCCTCGCTTTGCTTGCCGGCGCCGCCGGCGCCGACAACGTGGTTCCCGACGACCAGATCGTGCAGGGCAGCGTCTGCGCCGGCGAGGCCTGCGTGCTGAACGAAAGCTTCGGCTTCGACACCGTGCGCCTGAAGGACACGGTGGTGCGCCTGGGCTTCTTCGACACCAGCAGCCAGGTCGGTTACCCCACCACCGACTGGCGCATCGTGGTGAACGACGCCGACAACGAAGGCGTGCAGCAGTTCTTCGCGATCGACAACGCCGACACCGGCGCGCGCATCTTCCGCCTCGACGCCAACGCCCCCGCCAACAGCCTGTTCGTCAACGACCTGGGCCGGCTCGGCGTGGGCACCAGCGCGCCGGTCAAGGAGCTGCATACGCTCAGCCGCGACACGCCGGGCCTGCGCCTGCAGCAGGACGAAAGCGGCGGCAACCCGCCGATGAGCTGGGACGTGGCCGGCAACGAGGCCAACTTCTTCGTGCGCGACAACACCAACGGCAGCAAGCTGTCGTTCCGCATCATGCCCAACGCGGCCACCAACACCCTGGCGCTGAGCGGCAACGGCCACGTCGGCATCGGCCTGCAGCACGCCGCGGCGCCGCTGCACGTGCGGCGCGACGACGGCACCGCGAGCGTGCGCGTGGAGGAAACCGCCGGCACGGTGGAGCCGCGCACGATGCTCGAACTCATCAACAACGGCCCGGCGCAACTGGCCCTGAGCGACACCGATGCGGGCACCGGCTGGAACCTCGCCGGCGACGCCGATCTCACGCTGAGCGCCACCGGCGCCGGCACGCCGCAGTTCACGCTGGCGCCCAACGGCGATCTGGCGATCACCGGCACGCTGAGCCAGGGCTCGAGCCGCTTGCTCAAGACCGCGATCGAAACGGTCGACGCGCCGTCGATCCTGGCGCGCGTGGCCGAGCTGCCGGTGTTCGAGTGGAGCTATCTCGGACGCCCGGCGAACGAACGCCACGTCGGTCCGATGGCCGAGGATTTCCACGCCGCCTTCGGCCTCGGTGCCGATCCCGCGCGCCTGGCGCCTTCCGATGTCGCCGGCGTGGCGCTGGTGGCAGTGCAGGAACTGGCGCAGCAGGTCGAGCAGCGCAAGCGCGACATCGCCGAAATCCGCGCCCGCATCGACGCGCTCGAGGCGCGCCAGCCGTGACGCCGCGCCTCTTCGCATTGGGCTTGGCCCTGGCCTGCGCCGGTGCGGCGCAGGCCGATCCGGTGCCGCTGGCGCAGGGCCGCGGCATCGCCTGGAGCTTCGCGCAACCGCACGGCGCGGCCGTGATGCGCCTGGCCGACGAACGCGGCGAGGTCTTCGAGTTCGCGCTCGGCAGCACGCTGCAGTGGTCGATGGAGGGCCTCGGCCTGCCGGACGGCGTCTATCGCTACGAACTGCACGTCGCGCCGCCGCGCGCCGCGCGCCGCGGCGCCGATGGGCAGGAAGGCGAAGCCTCCGCGCAGGGCGCCATCGAGGCCGGCGGTTTCACGCTGGTCGACGGACGCATCCTGCCGCCTGCCGAAGAAGCGGTAGGCAAGTCGCGCAAGCGCGATGCCTACGCCAAGGACCAGCTGCTCGCCGACGACCTCATCGTCGAGGGCCGTCTTTGCTCGGGCTTCGATTGCGTCGACGGCGTGGACTTCCAGGATCACACCCTGCGCCTGGCGGAGAACAATCTGCGCATCAACTTCGAGGACACCTCGCCGGCCGCACCGGACAGCGACTGGGAAATCACCGCCAACGAAAGCCCGTCCGGCGGCGCCTCGATGTTCGCGATCCTGCAGCGCAATACCACGCGCCAGGTGGTGCGGTTGATGGGCGGCGCACCCGCTGACAGCCTTGCCGTCTCCACCGGCGGCGACCTCGGCGTGCGCACGGCACAGCCGCAGCAGCGCTTCCATGCGACCGGGCCGGAAGCGCCGACGCTGCGCCTGGATCAGAGCAATCTGGGCGGCTATACGGCGTGGATCTGGGAACTGTTCGGCGACGAGACCGTGTTCGGCGTGCGCGACGTCACCGCGGGCACGCTGCCATTCACCATCGCCGCGGGCGCGCCGACCGGCGCGCTCACGCTGGCGCCCGACGTGCGCGTCGGCGTCGGCACGCCGATGCCGGAAGCTTCGCTGCACGTCATGCGCAGCGACGGCAGTGCGCAGCTGCGGGTGGAGGAAGCCAATGCCGCGGCCGATCCGCGTACGCTGTTCGCGATCGAGAACCACGGCGCGCCGGCGATCGCGCTGACCGGCGCCGGCGGCGGCTGGAACCTGGCCGCGGGCGCCGATTTCGCGATCGCCTCCACGCTGCCCGCGGCCGGCAACCTGCAACTCGCGAACGGCGGCAACCTGACGATTTCCGGCACGCTGTCGCAGGGTTCGAGCCGCGCGCTCAAGCACGCCATCGAAGCCGTCGCGCCGGCGGCGCTGCTCGAACGCGTGTCGGCGCTGCCGGTGTATGCCTGGGAATACCGGGCCGACACCGGCGTGAAGCATCTGGGTCCGATGGCCGAAGACGTGCACGCAGCCTTCGGCCTGGGCATCGGCGAACGCTCGCTGGCGCCGGGCGACGTCGCCGGCCTGGCGATGGCGGCGGCACAGGCGCTGCGCACGGAACTGGCCGAGCGCGATGCCGAACTCGAAGCATTGCTGGCGCGGCTCGATGCGCTCGAAGCGCGCGCCGGAGGTGCGCCGTGAAGCGCCGCATGCTCGCCGCGGGCGTATCGCTCGCGCTGGCCGCGTCTTCGTCGCAGGCCGCGGTCGTCGTGACGGTGGTGCCGGACGAATTGCCCTTGCCGGTCGTCGACGTGCCGTACGCGCTGCAGTTCGCCGGCGGCAGCGGCGGACGTTCGCCGCATGCCTTCTTCGTTACGGCCGGCCGCCTGCCTTCGGGCCTGCAGATGCAGGGCGACGGCCTGCTCGCCGGCACGCCGGCAACGGAGGGGCCGTACGCGTTCAACCTGGTCGCGCTCGATGCCGACGGCCGCAACGTCCTGAAGACCTTCTCGGGCGAAGTCGACTCCGGCGCGCCGACGGCCGAGCCGCAGACGCTCGAGGTGCTGGAAGACCAGGACCTGGCGATCACCTTCACCGCGACCGACATCAACGATACGAGCTTCGGCTTCGACATCACCGAGATGCCGGCGCACGGCAGCGTTTCCGGCAGCGGCGCGGCCCGCATCTACGAAGCCGCTCCGGATTACTTCGGCGCCGACGCGCTGCAGTTCACCGCCAGCGACACCGCCAACACCAGCGCACCGGCACTGGTCGGCATCACGGTGCTGCCGGTGAACGATGCGCCGGCGTTCGTCGCCGGGCCCGATGTCGTCGCGTTGCGCAGCGGCGGCGCGGTGACGCAGCCGGGCTGGGCGACGGGAATCTCGGCAGGCCCGGTCAACGAAGCCGCGCAGCAGTTGCAGTTCGTGGTCACGGTGAACACGCGGCCGGCGCTCTTCAGCGTGCCGCCGGCGGTGGCGCCGGACGGAACGCTGTCGTTCACCCCCAGCGGCACCGTCGGCAGTGCGGCGATCGGCCTGGAACTGCGCGACGACGCCGGCACCGCGAACGGCGGCGTCGATCGCTCGACAGCGCAGTTCTTCACCATCGTGCTGCAATCGGCCGGCGCGGATCTGTCGGCGCACATCGATGCACCCGACGCCTTCGTCGACAATACGCCGCTGCAATTCACCGTGCGCGTGGAAAACGCCGGCCCCATGGCCGCGGTCGACGCCGGCATCGACGTCGCGATGCCCGCGGAGCTGACCGCCGTGCAATGGACCTGCACGCCGCAGGAAGGCGCCGACTGCACGGCCGCCGGCACCGGCGACATCGCCGATGCCATCGACCTGCCCGTCAACGGCAGCGTCGCCTACACGGTGCAGGCCCTGGTCGTGGCGAACGGCGTCGGCGAATTCACCGTCGGCGCGCAGGTCGTTGCCGGGCCGGATCAGGAAGACGCCGATCCCAGCGACGATGCCGACCAGCACGTGTTCCGCGCCGACGCCATCTTCGCGGACGGCTTCGAGGACTGACGCCCGTCGTCCCCGCGCAGGCGGGAATCCAGTGACTTTTGCGAGGCGCCTCGAAGTCACTGGGTCCCCGCCTGCGCGGGGACGACATCAATCCAGCCGCTTGCGGAACTTGAGGATCGCCACCGTCATCATCACGACGGTGAATGCCGCGAGCGCCGCCACGTCCGGCCACAGCTCGGCCAGCTGCGCGCCGCGCAGCATCACGCCGCGGATCAGGCGGATGAAGTGCGTGAGCGGCAACACCTCGGCCAGCCACTGCACGGCCTTCGGCATGCCCGCGAACGGAAACATGAAGCCGCTCAGCAGGATCGAGGGCAGGAAGACGAAGAACGTCATCTGCATGGCCTGGAACTGCGATTTCGCGCGCGTGGAAATCAGCAGGCCGAGGCTCAGGTTGGCGGCGATCAGCAGCAAGGCCGCGAGATAGACATCGAACAGCGAGCCGCGGATCGGCACCGCGAAGATCCACAGGCCCAGCGCCACGATCACCGTGGTCTGCAGCAGGCCGAGCGCGATGTAAGGCAGCACCTTGCCGATCATGAGTTCGGCGCGCGACACAGGCGTCGTGATCAGCAGCTCCATGTTGCCGCGCTCGCGCTCGCGCACGATGGCCACGGCGGTGAACAGCACCATCGTCAGCGTGAGGATGACGCCGATCAGCCCCGGCACGATGTTCACCGCCGAACGGCGGTCGGGATTGTAGAAGGCGACCACGCTCACCGCGTTCGACGGCGTGGCGCCGTACTGCGCCAGCTGCCGCGCCACGTTGTTGACCACGCTGTCGCTGCCGTCGACCAGGATCTGCACCGCTTCGCGCCGTTCCAGCTGGCGCCGATCGAAATCGCGCGGCACCGCGACGCCGACGACGATCTCGCCGCGTCGCAGCTGCGCCATCAATTGCTCCGGCGTGCGCGCCGTGGCCACGGGTTCGACGACGCCGGTGGCCAGCAGATCCTGCACGAAGGCGCGTGAAGCCGAGGTATTCGCCTCGTCCGCGATCGAGGCCGGCAGGCGGCGCACATCCAGATTGATCGCGAAGCCGAACAGCAGCAGCTGCAGGATGGGAATGCCGAGCACCATGCCGAGCGTGAGGCGATCGCGTCGCAGCTGGCGGATCTCCTTCTGGATGATGGCCCAGAGGCGGCGCGCGTTCATCGCGGCGGCTCCGCGGGTTCGCCGCGCCGGGTCGCGGCCACGAAGACGTCCTCCAACGAAGGCCGCACCGCCACCGCATCGGATGAAGGCGTCTGCCCTTCCGTCAGCACGCGCAGCTCGTTGCCGATCTGCGCTACGCTCACCACGCCGGACACGGCCTGCAACTGCTCGGCGGCGCGGCGCGGATTGGCGGCGGTGACGACGAAGGTGCGGCCTTCCAGCGCCTGCGCCAGCGCGGCCGGCGTGCCGTCGGCCACCAGCACGCCGCGGTCGAGAATGGCGAGGCGATGGCAGCGCTCGGCCTCGTCCATGTAGTGCGTCGACACCAGGATGGTGGTGCCCGCATCGGCCAGTTCGAAGAGTTTTTCCCAGAAATCGCGGCGCGATTCGGGATCGACGGCGCTGGTCGGTTCGTCGAGGAACAGCAGCTCCGGGCGATGCACGACCGCGCTGGCCAGTGCCAGGCGCTGCTTCTGTCCGCCGCTCAGCGTGCCGGCCAGTTGCGCGGCGCGATCGGCGAGATGGTATTGCCGTAACAGTTCGTCGACGCGCGTGCGCACCTCGCGCGAGGAAAGGCCCTGCACGGTGGCCATGAAATCGAGGTTCTCGCGCACCGACAGATCCTCGAACAGCGAGAAGCGCTGCGTCATGTAGCCGATGCGGCGCTTGAGCGCCTCGGCCTGTTCGGGAATGCGCAGGCCCAGCACTTCGATCTCGCCCGCCGTGGGCGTGAGCAGGCCGCAGAGCATGCGGATCGTCGTGGACTTGCCCGAGCCGTTCGGCCCGAGGAAGCCGTAGACCGCCGCGCGCGGCACGTCGAGATCCACCGCGTTCACCGCCACCAGATCGCCGAAGCGGCGCGTGAGGCCGCGCGCGCGGATCGCGAGCGGCGCCTGCGCGTTCACGGCGCGGGGAACTCGGCGCGCACCGGCACGCCGACCGGCAGGGCGGCGGCATCGGCGCCCAGTTCGATCTCGGCGAGCCACGACAGACGCGCGGCGTCCTCGCCGCTCAGCGCGTAGTAGGGCGTGAAGGAAGGTTCGCTGCGGATGGCGCGCACGCGGCCGGCGTGCGGTTCGTCGCTGCCCTGCACGAACACGGTGGCAGCCGAACCGATCGCTACCCGCGTGCGCAACGGCTGCGGCACGTAGACGCGTGCGTAAGGCGTTTCGCCGACCAAAAGCACGGCCAGTGGCGTGCCTGCGGGCAACTGGTCGCCGACGCGGTAAGGGAGGCTGTCGACGACACCGTCGCGCGGCGCGGAAAGCCGCACGCGTTCGACGTCGACCGCGATCGCCTTCGCATTGGCCTGCGCCGCGGCCAGCGCGGACTCGGCCTGAGCGATGTCCTCCTCGCGCGTGCCGCGTTGCAGTTCCGCCAGCGCGGCGCGCGCGGCGCGCACGTCGGCATCGGCCGCGGCGCTGGCGGCGCGGGCGCGGTCGCGTTCGGCGCGCGGCAGCAGGCCGCGCGCCACCACCGCATCGATGCGCTCGCGTTCCTTGCGCGCGTCGGTGGCCAGCGCTTCGGCACGCGCCGCGCGGGCGCGCAATTCGTCGATCTGGTCCGGCCGCGGCCCGTTGCGCGCCTCGGCCAGCGCGCTCTCCAGCCGCGCCACGTCCGCCTGCGCCGCCAGCAGGCGCGCATCGCTGCGCTCCGATTCGAGTTCGAGCACCGTGTCGCCCTCGCGCACCGCATCGCCTTCGCGCACTGCGATGGCCGCGATGCGCTCCGACACCGGCGCCGGCAGCGTGATGCGGTCGCGCTCCAGCGTGCCCAGCGCGCCTTCGGGGACCTTCGCGCAGCCGCCGAGCACGAGCGCGATCAGCAGCAGCGCCGAGGCCCGGTCATTGGACGTATCGCTGCCGGCCATCGCCACCTCCTCCCCCCGCTTGCGGGGGCGCGCGGGGAGCAGCCGGGGACGACCGCTCCGACGAGCGAGGAAGGACGCGATGGGAACCGTGGGCAACCTAGTCATGGGCGCACCTCCGCGCCGGCAAGGAACAGCGACCAGTGATGCGCGGCCAGCGCGGGCGCGCTGGTTTCGTCGACGCGCACGCCGAGCACCCCGCGCACCAGCGGCGTGGCGATGAAAGGAAACACGCACAACGACATCAACGACATCGCCAGATGCTCGGGCGCCAGGTCGCGCCGCAACGCACCTTCGGCCTGCGCCTGCGCCAGCGTGCCGCGCAGCAACCCGCCCAGCCCGCTGCCGAAGCGTGCGACGAAGGTATCGCGCAACACGCCCTCGTCGTTGAGCACCTCGCGCACGATCAACTGCGGCAACCATGGATTGCGCACGGCCACGTCGGTGTACTCGCGCACGAAGCGCTCGAGCCGCGCGAGCGCCGGCTCCTCGCCCTGCAGCACCGCGATCACGCGGCCCGCGGCGGGCGCCACGCGCTGTTCGATCACCGCGGCCAGCAGGCCGGGCTTGTCGCGGAAGTAGTAGCTGGCCAGCGCTGGCGTGACGTGCGCGGCCTGCGCGATCTGCCGCAGGCTGGTGGCGGCGTAGCCGGAATGCGCGAATGCCAGCTTGGCCGCATCGAGCAGCGCTTCGCGCGGATCGGCCGTGCGTGAAACGGCTGCGGGACGACCGGGCGCGCGGGGTTTGCGGGGCTGGACCATGACGTCATATTAATTGACTGAACAATTAATTGCTACCGCAAGAGCGCCATAGGAAGGGGTCTCGCCTCAACCCTGGTCGCGCCCGCCGCTCACGGCGCGCAGATAGGCCTCGAGCCCATGCGCCGGATCGGCCGCATAGCGTTCGCCGGTCGCCTCGAAGTGCCGCACGCGGTCGGCGCGGAAGGTGCGGAAATCGCAGCGCACGCGGCACCACGCGCCGATCGTCCATACATTGCCCCAGAACACCAGGCACAGCGGCTCGATCTCGCGCTCGCTCTCGCGGCCGGCCTCGTCGCGGTAGGCGATGCGCAGCACGAGCAGGGCTTCGATGGCCTCGTGCAGGCGGTCGATCAGACCGGTGTTTTCGCGGCGGTCTTTCACCTCGGGCGCGAAGATGCGCGTGCGCGCGCTTTTGTCGCGCAGCTCCGGCGGCAGCACCGCCACGATCTTGAGCAGCGCCGCGCGCGCGC
>CAMLOR010000057.1 GCA_946481615.1 uncultured Aquimonas sp. | reverse complement strand
GCTACGGCAAGATCATCATCCTGGCCGACGCCGACTCCGACGGCCTGCACATCGCCACGCTGCTCTCGGCGCTGTTCCTGAAGCACTTCCCGGCCCTGGTGCGCGCCGGCCACGTGTTCGTGGCGATGCCGCCGCTATTCCGCGTCGACGTAGGCAAGCAGGTGTTCTACGCGCTCGACGACGAGGAAAAGCGCATCCTGCTCGAACGCATCGAGCGCGAGAAGATCAAGGGCCAACTCAACGTCACGCGCTTCAAGGGCCTGGGCGAGATGAACCCCTCGCAGCTGCGCGAATCCACGATCCACCCCGACACCCGGCGCCTGGTGCAGCTCACCGTGGAAGACGCCGGCGAAACCGGCAAGCTGATGGACATGCTGCTGTCGAAGAAGCGCGCGCCGGACCGCAAGACCTGGCTCGAGACCAAGGGCGATCTGGCGACGCTGGAAGTCTGATCAGTCGCGCGCGATGGGCGCGAACAGCAACCAGCCGAGCGTGCCCAACGCGAGCGCGGTGAGCGCGAACAACACCATGCCGGCGCGCATCTGCGCCTGCACCGGCTGGCGCGCCCAATCCGCATACACGTCCACGTCCATCATCGCGCGGCCGGCGAACAACGGTACCAGCAGTCCCAGGCGTGCGAAGTTCGGCAAGTGCGCACTGCACAGCAGCAGGAGCGCGGCGCAGGCCATGCCGGCCGCGAACACGTATGGGCCGCTCCGTCGCAGTCGGCGCCGGCGTTCGGTATCGCGTATCACGCGGCGAGCGCGGCTTCGAGCAACCGGCGGATCAGCGCCTGCGTGCGTGCGGCGACGCGTTCGTCGTACTCGAAGGACTCCTCGTCCATGTAGTTGCACTGGGCGAGTTCGAGCTGGATGGTCTCGATGCCGGCGGCCGGATCGGCGTACTGACGGGTGATGTAGCCGCCCTTGAAGCGGCCGTTCGCCACCCAGGAATAGTCCGACTGCGCGCGCAGCACGGCTTCGATCGCCTGCTGGCGCGCCGGTGCGCAGCTCTTGCCGTCGACCGTGCCGAGGTTGAAGTCGGGCAGGCGGCCGTCGAACAGGAAGGGAACGACGCTGCGGATCGAGTGGCCTTCCCACAGCAGCACGCGGCCGTGCACTGCGCACAGGCGTGCCAACTCTTCTTCGATGGCGCGGTGATACGGACGCCAGTATTTCTCCACGCGCTCCTGCACCTCGTCGGGCGAAGGCGCCTGGCCGTCGAGATAGACCGGCGCGCCGCTGAACTGCGTCGAGGGGCACAGGCCGGTGGTGTTCTGGCCGGGATACAGCGAAAGATCGTCCGGCGGGCGATTGAGATCGATCACATAGCGCGAGTAGCGCGGCACGAGGATCGAGGCGCCGAGTTCCTTCGCGAAGTCGTAGAGGCGGCTGACGTGCCAGTCGGTGTCGGGCAGGCGGCCGGCGTCGGGCGTGAGCTTCGCGTGCAGTGCCGGCGGCAGGTCGCTGCCGTCGTGCGGCAGGCTGATCAGCAGCGGCGCGGTGCCGCGATGCAAGGTGAAGATTTCGTCCATGCGCCGCAGTCTACGAGAAGCGCGCGGGCGAATACGGCGCCAGATCGAGGCTGGTTACGCGGCCTGTGACGAGTTCCGCAATCACGCGTCCGGTGATCGCCGACATGCTGACGCCGAGCATGCCGTGGCCCGTAGCGAGCAGGAGATTCGGCACGCCGGGCACGCGTCCGAGCAAGGGCAGATCGTCCCAGGTCATGGGGCGCCACCCGAACCATTCCTCGCGTTTTTCCGGGCCCACCGGTTCGCGCAGGTATTCCGCCGCGCCGCGCGGCAGCGCATCGAGGCGCACGCGATTGAGCGCGGTGTCGTAGCCCGAGAATTCCATCGTGCTGCCGAGGCGGAAGCCGCTGTCCCAGGCGGTGACGCAAACGCTGCGTTCCCGCAACACCAGCGGGCGTCGCGGCACCAGCGCGGGACGCGAATAGGTGATCGAATAACCCTTGCCGGGCTGGATCGGCACCCGCAGGCCGAGTTGCCGTGACAGCGCCGGCGACCACGCGCCGGCGGCGAGGATGACTTCCGAAGGCCGCCATTCGATGCTTTCGTCGCCGGCGTGCGCCTGCGCACTGTGCGCTGCGAGCGGCACGTCGTGCGCGGCCCGGCGCGCGCTCACGCGCTCGATGCGACCATCGCGGTCGCGTGTGAAGGACTCGACGGCCGCGTGCTCGACGATCGTTCCGCCCAGTTCGCGCACGCGACGCGCGAGTTCGGCAACGAGCCGGTCCGGACGCAGTGCGGCGTCACCGGGAAAATGGACGCCCCCGGCCATACCCTCACGCAGCGCGGGCTCCTCGCGCGCCAGGGTCGCCGCATCGAACAGTTCGGCGCGCACGCCGTGGTCGCGCAGACTGTCGGTCATCATGGCCGCGGCACCGAGCGCCGCCCGATCGCGGTAGACGTAGATCAGGCCCCCGGACGAGAACTCGCAGTCGAGTCCCTCGCTGCGCACGTTGGCTTCGAGCAGCTCGCGCGAGGCATTGAGCAGCGCGGCCTTGGCGCGCGCCGAAGCGCGGTAGTCGCGCGGATTGCAACGCGCCGCGAAACGCAGCAGCCACTGCGCCAGGGCCGGATCGAAACGCGGCTTCACGTAGAGCGGCGCATCCGGCTGCAGCATCCAGCGCAGCGCCTTGCCGATCATGCCAGGTGCGGCGAGCGGCGCGGCGTGGCTCGGCGTGATGGTGCCGCAGTTGCCGTGCGAGCTGCCGCCGCCCACGCGGCCGGCATCGACGAGCATCACGCCGCGCCCCGCCTTGAGCAGTTCGAGCGCGCAGGACAGGCCGATCACGCCCGCGCCCACGATCAGCACATCGTCGCCTTGCATGCCGGCGAGTCTAGCGCCGCAGCGGCGGCCACCGCAGCCAGGTGACGGCGCGCCACAGCCATTCGACCGGGCCGATGCGGAAGCGCGCGAACCACGCGCGGCTCCACGACAACTGCAACCCGAAGAACACGATCGCCGCGCCCACCTGGCCGGCGCGCCCGACCTCGCCCCAGAGGCCGAGGCCGTAGCCGTAGAACAGCGTCGTGAACGCCAGCGACTGCATCAGGTAATTGGTGAGCGACATGCGCCCGGCCGGCGCGAACCACCCGGCGAGGCGCGAACCGGAACGCGTCGCGAGCCACAGGAACGCGCTGGCGTAGGCCGCGCACAGCACCAGGTTCGCAAGGTTGGCGAGCGTCACGCCCAGCGCCAGCGCCGGCGTGAGCGCGGTGGGATCGTTGGTCAACAGCAGCCATTCGCCGGCGATCGCAAGCGGAAGACCGATCGGCAGCGCGATCACTGTCACGCACCGCCAGGTGCCGCGGTGCGCCGCCGGATCGCGCAACAGGCCCGAACGCCACAGCCAGACGCCGATCAGGAACACGCCGAGGATGCTCGGCAGGATCGACGAAAACCACGAATACTGCATCAGCGAATCGGCGATGCGCTGCGCCGTGACTTCGCCGTAGCTTCCATCGGCATAGACGCGCGCGGCGGCGGCGTAGTCGTCGCGATACTCGCGCGCCGCCTCGGCCACCTGTTCCGCACTGGTTTCGGCCGGCAACACCTGCACGGCCAGCACCGAAGTCCAGATCAGCACCAGCGGCAGGCAATACACCAGCACGCCGGCGCGGCCGAAGTGTTCCGCCGGCAGGAAGCGCGCCGCGACCCACAGCAGGAAGCCCGCCACCGCATACGGCACGAGGATGTCGCCGGCCCACAGCAGGAAGGCATGCGCGATGCCGATCGCGAGCAACGCCGCCAGGCGGCGGCGGAAGACGGCATCGAAGCGCTCGCCGGCACGCTCGGCCATCACCGCGAAACCCATGCCGAACAGCAGCGAGAACAACGTCCAGAACTTGCCCTGGACGAAGGTAGCGACGAACAGGCCGGCGAAACGGTCGAGGCCCTGCCACTGCGGATCGAACCCCAACGCGATGCCCTGCAGCGGCCGCGCGAAGAACTCGCTGTTCATGAGCAGGATGCCCAGCAACGCGAAACCGCGCAGGGCATCCAGCGCCTCGACGCGCCCGCCGCCGGCGGGCACGGGCTCAGTCGTGCTGATGGCCGCCTTCACCGTGCACGTGGCGGTGCGCGATCTCTTCCTCGCTCGCCTCGCGCACGTCGACCACGTCCACCTTGAACTGCAGCGTCTTGCCGGCCATCGGATGATTGAGATCGATGTCGACCACGGACATGCCGACCTTGTGCACCGTGACCAGGCGCGGGCCTTGCTGCGTCTCGATCACGACGCTCTGCCCGGGCTTGAGCTTCGCGTCCTTGAAGTGCTTCTTGGGCACGCGCTGGGTGAACCCTTCGCGGCGTTCGCCATAGGCCTGATCGGGCGCCACGGTGACCTCGACGTGATCGCCGGCCGCCTTGCCTTCGAGCGCGCTCTCCAGTCCCGGGATGATCCCGCCATAGCCCGCCAGGAAGGCCAACGGCTCGCGCCCGGCGGAGCTTTCCAGCTCGGCGCCACCGGCCTCGGCCACGGAATAATGGAAACGGACCACGCGGTTCTTCTCGATTTTCATGATGCAGACTGGACAATGAGGGGCGCGCAGGATATCAGTGCGTGCCATGGCCCGCGCCCACGCCCTGTTCTGTTGGCTGTCCCTGATGGGGCCGCTGATGCTGTTGCACGCCTGCGCGGGGCCGGCGGAACGCCCTTCGCCCATCGTGCGGCCCGGCGCTGCCGCGACGGGCAGCGCGAACGACGTGCTGTTCCGCGCCCTGGGCCTGGTCGGCACGCCCTACCGCTACGGCGGCAACACGCCCGAAGGCGGCTTCGACTGCTCGGGCCTGGTCGGCTACGTCTACCGCGACAGCGCCGGCGTCGGCCTTCCGCGCTCCTCGCGCGAAATGGCCGCGCTGCCCGTCCCGGAGATCGAGCGCCGGAAACTGCAGTCGGGCGATCTGGTCTTCTTCGGCGTGCGCGATGCCATCACGCACGTCGGCATCTACGTCGGAGAGAACCGCTTCGTGCACGCGCCGGCCACCGGCGGCACGGTGCGGCTCGATACCCTCGACGGATCGTATTGGAACGAGCGGTTCCGGTTCGCGAAGCGGGTGCTGCCCTAGGGGTCTTCGCAGCCCGAGACGGCCGTTTTTCCGATACTCCTGCGTCCTCCGATGTCGGTCCAGTGTTGGCAACTGGACCTCGACCAACGGAGGAATCATGTTTTCATTCAAGCGCAGTTTCACGCGCGGCAAAATCGCTGCTTTCACCCTGTTCGCCGCATCTCAGGTCCACGCTGGACTAGGCGTACCGTCTATCTGCAAGGTGACACCCTACGAGCCGATGACGCCTGACATAACGATCACGCTTACCACGAACGCATGGGCCAAAGGCGATCCGACTCAATGCTCCTTCGCCGATGCCAACCAGATCGTCAACGACGGAAAGAACAACGGTTACAACGCCGATCCCAACCTGCGCACCAATGCGTGTCCGGAGATCACGATCCAACACGATGATGTCGTGCTGATCGATGCGCAGGGGCGAACTTTCGCCGTGACGTCGGAACTCTTCTTCAGCAACAAGAACATCGTTGTGGTGCGAAACGGAGTCTTCAAGGGTAGCGGCGGCACGCGAATCCTGCGGGTCACGTACGACGCCCAACTGGTGCTGGAAAAAGACGAATTCTCGGACGGCGAGTCACCGTTCGGCGGGGCGATCCTGGTTGAAGACGGTGGATATCTAACCGTTCACGAGAGCCGGTTCGAGCAAAACTACTCCGAACTCGATGGTGCGGCGATTGCATGCCAGAGCTGCAATCTGCTGGACTTGCAGAAAACTTTTTTTGCCAAGAATCACGCCGATCGCAATGGCGGCGCACTTTTCATAAGTGGGGCGGAGTTCGCCTATATCCACGAGAGTCGAATCCGTGACAATTCCGCCGGATCGGGCGGAGGAATCTACGCGGACGGGCTGGCGGACATCGACATCAAGGCTTCGTACATTGAAGACAATCATGCGATCGGCGGAGACGGTGGAGGGGTGTTTACAGGCGCCCTGCTGTCCGCTTCCTGCACAAAATTCTCAGGAAACGAGGCGGAATCGGGTAATGGCGGCGCGATCTACCAACAGGCAGCATCAGCCCTGACGTTCATCGAGTCGAGCTATTTCATCTCAAACAAGACCGGCATGGATATTCGGGGTCTGGGCGGCGCGATCTTCGCAGCGGACGATTTCACGTTGCGCACGAGCAGCGTCGTAGGCAATGAAGCCCGAAGGGGCGGCGCGGTCTACGTCCATCCGTCTGCAGCGGACGATCCGCTGATCTTCGAGAACAACACGATTGCTGAGAACAACGCATTGATCGAAGGCGGAGCCTTCTGGATTACAGGGGACAACGCCATCGTGAGACTGGATGACGGGGAGCACAATGCGGAGAGCCTGCTCGGCGGTGAATTCTCGTTCCGGATGTTGCACAACACGATTTATGACAACACCGCGGAAAACGGGCAGATCTTCATCTACGACGCCGGCGTCGATGCATCCAATGAAATTCTTTTCCTGAACAACATCATCGATCAACCAGCCAACAAGACCATCAATTGCCAAGGGAATGTCGGCAGGCTGTTGACTCACCGCCCCAATGACCCCTCCACGCAAAAGAACAACACGCAGTGGCCCGGACAAAGTTGCGGTCAAGACATGCTGAGCGCCCACGCCAGCGGCACTGTGGAATTCGGCGGACTTTTCAACCAGGGGTATGCGCAGACCATCATCGCCAATCCAGGCGACATCATCGCGTGCGCGAACGTCAGGTATCACGATCAGTTCACGCGCATGAGCAAGTGCCGGCCCGGCGCCGTCAGACGCGGCCCGCCTGTTGCGGTCGACGACCCTGAGGCTCCGCTTTGACCGGTCATTTTCGGCGGGTCTTCAACGAAATGGTCTGACCAATTGTGGCCGCAAGCAGCATGAAACTGTTTGACACCAGGAACACCCAGTTCTGGAGCATCCAGCTGTAGACAAGGAACAGCGCGCTCGCCACCATCTGCCCAATGAAAAGCCAGCGCGAGACACCCTCGCGCTGGCCTTCTTTCCACTGCTTCCACACCTGCCGGCAGACGGTGGCGAACAGGACGGCGCTGGCCGCCCAGCCCACATAGTCCGCCGGCTGCACGCGGTGCGCCTAGCGCACGCGCCCGCGGCGGAACAGGTTCACGATCGCGAGCAGGACGACGGCGCCGACCAGCGAGACCAGGAAGGTGCCGATCGACAGGCCGGCGTTGATCGTGCCCACGCCCACCAGCGGCGAGATGATGAAACCGGCGAGCAGCGCGCCGACGATGCCCACGACGATGTTGAGCAGGATGCCCTGCTGGCCGTCCGTGCGCATGATGAGGCTGGCCAGCCAGCCGACGATGCCGCCGACGATCAACCATACGATGATGCCCATGTCGTTTCTCCGAAGTTGTTTTAGTCGTGACGCGACGACGGGGATCGCCGCCACTCCCGGTGAAGCAGAAGACGTGCCAGCCGGGCCCGAGCGTGGTGGGTGCGCGGCCGAGGGCGCTGTGATGCGGCCGCCGGCGGCTCCGGCGCCCGGTGCGAAGCGGGCTTGTCGTTGCAAATCGCCGTTCGCGCCTTGCGTTCCGCATGCAGATTGCGAGGCTTGCGGCCGGCCGATGCGCGACTGATAAGGTCCGCGCATGGACCTCAAGAGCGGCTACCCCTTCTGGCCGATCCGCAATGGCCTGATGCATGTCTTCCCGCCGCTCGATGCGGACCTTGCCTGCGACGTGGCGATCGTCGGCGGCGGCATCACCGCAGCGCTGATCGCACGCGAACTGTCCGCGCACGGGCACGAGGTGGCGGTGCTGGAACGGCGCGACTTCGGCTGGGGCAGCACCGCGGCCAGCACCGCCATGCTGCAGTACGAGATCGACACGCATCTCGTGGATCTGATGCAGCGCTACGGAGAGGACGACGCGGTGCTCGCCTATCGCGCCTGCGCCGATGCCGTCGATGCGCTGGCGCAGGTCGCGAAGGAAACCCGTCGCGTGGATTTCAAGCGCTGCGACAGTCTGTACTGCGTCAGCCGCCCGTCGCATCACGGCGCGGTGCTCGAAGAGTTCCGCACGCGCCTGCGGCACGGACTGCCGGTGCGCTGGCTGGCGCCGGGCGAGGTGCAGGAGCGCTTCGGCTTTTCCGCTCCCGGTGCGATCCTCAGTTCGCTGGGCGCCTGCGTCGATCCCTACCGCTTCGCGATCCGCATCTTCCGCGCGCTCGCGCTGCGCGGCGTGCGCGTGCACGATCGCAGCACGGTGAGCGAAGTGCAGGCCGGCCAGCGCGGCGTGCGGCTGCGTCTTGCGAACGGCGCGACCGTGCGTGCCGCGCACGTGGTCTACGCCGCCGGCTACGAAACGCAGCGCTGGTCGCCGCGGCGCGTGGCGAAGAATCGCAGCAGCTACGCCTATATCACCGATCCGGTCGACCCCGCCCGCCTGGGCGGCCTGGCCGGCGCCATGATGTGGGAATCGGCGCGCCCCTATCTGTATCTGCGCGCCACCGGCGACGGCCGCCTCGTGGTGGGCGGCGAAGACGACGCCCTCGACATCCCGTCACGCCGCGACCGCCGCGTACCCGGCAAGACGCTGAAGCTCAAACGCCGGCTGGAAGCGCTGCGCCCCGACCTGGTGATCGAGCCGGCCTTCGCCTGGGGCGGCACGTTCGCCGAAACCGCGGACGGCCTGCCTTTCTTCGGCCCGCATCGGGCGAGCGGGCCGCGCCAGCTGTTCGCGATGGCCTACGGCGGCAACGGCATCACCTACAGCATGGCCGGCGCCGCCGTGCTGCGCGCCTGGATCGAACGGCGCCGGCACCCGCTGCAGCGCCTGTTCGGCTTCGCGCGCTTGAACTGAGCCCCGGCGCGAGGCGTAGACTGCCTCGCATGCGACGCCGGCACCTCCTGCCCGCTTCCCTGTTCGCCTGCGCCCTCGCGCATGGCGCGGAAGTCAGCGTCGAAATCACCGATTCGCGCGGGCGCCCCGTGGCCGACACCGTCGTCGAACTCGCCAGCGCCGGCGATGTGCAGGCGCCTGCGGCCGCCGCGCCGCGCACGCTCGTCATCGATCAGAAGGACGAGCGGTTCATCCCCTACGTCGAAATGTTCCGGCCCGGCGATTCGGTGGTCTTCAGCAACAGCGACGGCACGCGCCATCACGTGTATTCGTTCTCGCCGGCCAAGCGCTTCGAGTTCGTGCTGCGGCCGGGCGAACGCTCGCCCCCGCAGCCGCTCGAAAGCACCGGCGACATCGCGGTGGGCTGCAACATCCACGATCACATGGTGGCCTATCTGCACGTTTCCGCGGCCCCGTGGATGGCGCGCACCGACGCTCGCGGCCGCGCCCGCATCGACGGCCTGCCGCCGGGCGAATACCGCCTCGGCGTGTGGCATCCGCAACTGCGTCCGGGCACCGCGCCCGCGGCGCGCGCGGTGGTGCTGGACAGCGAGCATGCGCGCCAGCTCAGCAGCTTCGCGCTCGCGTTGCTGCCCGATCCTCGCGGCGAGCGCGATCTCGAACAGGTCGACTACTGAGGGCCGCGCATGGGTTTCCGCCTGCGCCTCGCGCTGTTCCTGGTCGCCACCCTGGTGGCGGTGCAGGCGCTCACGGCGCTGCTGTTGTACGAGGTGACGCGGCGCGCGCTCATTGCGGAAGGCGAGCGCCAGCTCGGCGTCGCCGCGCAGGCCTTCGTGCGGCAACTCGACGATCTCTCGCAGCGCGTCGCCGACAACGTGCAGGTGCTGGCGCTCGACTATGCCCTGCGTGCCGCCATCGCCGAACGCGATCGCGACACGGTGCGCTCGGCGCTGCGCAACCACGGCCGCCGCGTCGGCGCCGCGCGCATGTTCCAGCTCGGCCTCGACGGCAGCGTGCAGGCGGACACCGGCGAAGAAGGCGACGCGCCGGCCACGCATTTCCCGCTGGCCGAACTCGTCGGCGGCGCCTTCGAGAAGCGCGCGGCCGCGGTGGCGGCGATCGACGGGCGCGCATGGTGGATGGTGGTGGTGCCGGTGAACGCGCCGCAGCCGATCGCGCTGATCGCCGCGGCCATTCCGATCGACGATACGCGCCTGGCCGAGCTGCAGCGGCTCTCCGCCCTGCCGCACGCGATCGAACTGAGCGCGCGCGGCGCCGATGGCCATTGGGTGGCGCTGGCGAGCGGCAGCGCCGGCCTGCGGATCACGCCGCGCTTCGCGCAGGGCGCCCAGCTTCCGGTGGCGCCGACGCTGGTGCTGCTCGACGGGCGCGAATACGTCGTGCATGCGGCGGCGCTGCGCACGGCCCCGGGCGCCGCACCGATGGCGGCCGTGCTCGCGCATTCGCTGGACGATGCGCTGCGGCCCTACAAGCCGGTCGCATTGGCATGGTCGGCACTGCTCGCGGTAGGCCTCGTGGCCGGCGTGGGTGGCGCCTGGCTGATCGCGCGCGGAGTTTCGCGGCCGGTGGAAACGCTGGCGGCCACCGCGCGGCGCATCGAGGGCGGCGACTACGCACCGCCGCCGGCGCTGCACCAGGGCGGCGAGATCGGCCAGCTGGCGGCCGCCTTCGCCAACATGGCGCAGGCCATCGGCGAACGCGAGGAACGCATCCGCTTCCAGTCCGAACACGACAGCGTGACCGGACTGCCCAACCGCATCGCCGCCGAGGACGCGATCCAGCATCGCCTCGCCCTGCAGCCGCAGCCGCCGGGCGCGTTGCTGATGATCGGCGTGCTGCGCGTGGCCGAGGTCGTCAAGACCATGGGCCATGCCATCGCCGACCGCCTCATGCACGATGCCGCCGAACGCCTGCAGCGCGTGGCGGGCGAACGCGTGGCGGCGCGTGCGGCCGAGCATCAGTTCCTGCTGTGGCTGCCGGGCGCGGGACGCGCCGAGGCCATCGCGATGGCCTTCCGCGTGCTGGATGCACTGGGCGAGCCATATCAGGAAGCGGGCATCGCGCTCGACCTGGCGCCTGCCGTGGGCATCGCGCTCGCGCCCGAGCACGGTACGCAGGCCGCCGAATTGCTGCGCCATGCCGATGTCGCATTGTTCGCCGCGCTCGGCACCGAGGAAGCCGTGGGCGTCTACGACCGTGCCTCCGATCCGCACCGTCCCGAGCGCCTGGCGCTGATCGGCGAATTGCGCGAAGCCATCGACGCCGGCCAGCTCGAACTGCTCTACCAGCCGCGCCTGGATCTGGCGAGCCATCGCATCGACGGCGGCGAAGGCCTGGTGCGCTGGCACCATCCGCGCCTGGGCACGCTGGCGCCGGATGCCTTCATCGCCTTGGCCGAGAGCAGCGGCAACATCCGGCGCCTCACGCGCTGGGCGCTGGCCGCGGGCATCGCGCAGGCGCAGCGCTGGCAGGCGGCCGGACGCGACCTGCGCGTGGCGGTGAACCTCTCGGCGCGCGATCTGAGCGATCGCGATCTGCCGCGCCGTGTGTCCGAACTGCTGTCGCTGCATGCGCTGCCGCCGCAGCGCCTGTTGCTCGAGATCACCGAAAGCGCGGTGATGGCCGAACCCAACGCCGCGATCGCGGTGCTCAGGCGCATCGCCGATCAGGGCATCGACATCGCGATCGACGACTTCGGCGTGGGGCAATCGTCGCTGGCCTATCTGCGCCGGCTGCCCGTGCGCGAGATCAAGATCGACAAGAGCTTCGTGCTGAAACTGGCCAGCGATGCGGAGGACCGCACCATCGTGCGCACCATCGTCGATCTCGGACACCGGCTCGGCTATCGCGTCACGTCCGAAGGCGTGGAGGACGAGGCCACCCTCGCCTACTTGCGCGAAATCGGCTGCGATCACGCGCAGGGCTATTTCATCTCGCGGCCGCTGCAGGTGGCGGCGTTCGATGCGCTGGCGGCGGGACGGGACGCGGAGTTCGTGCCATGACCTTTCGGCCGTCGTCCCCGCGCAGGCGGGGACCCAGTGACGTCGCCCTTCCCACGCGCCTCGCACGTCGCTGGATTCCCGCCTTCGCGGGAATGACGAAGATGCTCACGGGTATGGCGATGTGCTGCGCCGCGCACGCAACCGACATCCACTGGCACGGCTTCTTCGACCTGCGCGCCGTCGACACCGGCGGCGAACGCAGCTTCCTCGACGGCGGCGAAGGCCGCCTGCGGCGCGGCGACGAAACCCGCCTCGAAGCCGCGAGCGCAGCACTCGCGGGCAGCTGGCAGATGACGCCCGCGCTGCTCGCCTTCGCCGACCTGCAAGTGCAGAACGCCGGCGGCAATGGCGTCGAAATCGTCGAGGCGTACCTGCGCTGGCGCCCCGTCTCGACCACGCGCGGCCGCGGCTGGCTGCAGGCCGGGGCATTCTTCCCGCCGGTGTCCTACGAGAACGACGCCATCGGCTGGAGCAGCCGCTGGACACTGACGTCTTCTGCGATCAACACCTGGGTCGGCGAGGAACTGCGCACCGTCGGCCTGCAGGGCGGCTACGAGTGGCGCGGCGAGCGCGGCACGCTGGAAGCCAGCGCCGCACTGTTCGGCCGCAACGATCCGGCCGGCGAGATCCTGTTCGCGCGCGGCTGGGCGCTGACGGACGCGATGTGCGGCATCGGCTGCCGATTGCGCGAACCGGACGTCATCGCCCTCGCACAGGACGAACCGCTGCCGCGCCGCTACGACCCGTACCGCGAAATCGACGATCGCATCGGCTGGCACGCCGCGCTCGAATGGCAGGCGCCGGCCTTCGGCCGCCTGCGCCTCACGCGTTACGACAACAACGCTGACGGCTCGACCTCCGAGCAACAGGGGCACAGCGAAATCTTCACCTGGGACACGCGCTTCTGGGCCCTGGCCGCGCAGACGGAGATCGGCGACGTCGCGCTGATCGCGCAGGCCATGCACGGCGACACCTACTTCGCGCCGAGCCCCTACTTCCTCAGCGAAACCGGGTTCGCCAGCGCATTCGTGCTCGCCGGCTGGACCCGCGGCGACTGGCGCCCCGCGCTGCGCGTCGACTGGTTCCACACCCGCGAGGATGTGCTCACCGGCGGCGACGGCAGCGCCGAACATGGCCGCGCCCTCACCTTCGCGCTCAACTGGCGCCCCCGCCCCTGGCTGCGCCTCACCGGCGAAGTGCTGCGCCTCGACGGCCGCCGCTCGCAACCCGACCTGCCCGTGCCCTCGCGCGATCTGGGCGCGACGCAGGTGCAGCTCAACGCGCGCCTGCTGTTCTAGACGACCGAGAGCGTGAGCCGGCGCCCGAGCGCCCGGAGCGCTTCGGCGATCGTGTCGATCTTGGTGGGATGCCGCAGCGTGACGATGCGGTTGACCGTCTGCGGGGTCGTGCCGAGGCGGCGCGCCAGTTCGGCCGCGGACACGTTCTCTTCGATCATGCTGTTCAAGAGCAGCACTTTGGCCGCAACGCTGGAAGGAAGCTCCACGAGCACCTGGCCCCGCTTCGGCTGGGACGGCATCGGCACCGGCCGGGCATCCTCGAAATAGAATTCCATCGCGGTTTCGAGAGCATCACGCGCTTCGGCGAGTGCATCATCGCGACTATCGCCCCCGGCCAGTGCTTCTGGAATGTCCGGGAAACGCACGAAATAGCCGGCCCCGTCAGGGGTGATGCGTGCGGGATACATCAGCAT
Organism: uncultured Aquimonas sp.; assembly: GCA_946481615.1. The sequence continues at coordinate 2,736 of CAMLOR010000057.1, read as the reverse complement.
CGCGGCGTCTCCATTCCAAGTTGCCGAAGAATGTTCCGGCGCAATTTCTCGTGAATCTCACGGGCCGGGTGCCGCGGCATGACCGTCTGGCGGTCCCGATATCGCAGTTTCAAGTGCTTCGACCCATCGACCACCGAAACTCCCTGAGCCTCGAGCCACCGCCTGAACTCGCTTTGCTTCAAGCCGCCTCCCGCGACCGGCACGCGATAGTGTACACATTATTGTGTACTGTTGCGGGTACGCGCCGGAGCTGCCGAAGGAAACGTTCAGCCCAATGTCATGGCACAGCGCGCGCCGCTTCGTGCCCGCGCTTCACGTCGACGCGCGCGAGCAGCAGCAGCCCGGCTACGAAGAAAACGGCGGTGACGGCGATGGAGATGCGGTGGTTGCCGTTCGTGGCGGCGTTGACGAGGCCGTAGCTCAGCGGGCCGAGGATGGAAGCGAGTTTCACGGCCAGGCCCCAGAGGCCGAAGATCTCGGCTTCGCGCGCGGGCGGACACAGATAGCCGACCAGCGCGCGGCCGGCCGATTGCGAGGCGCCGAGGCACAGGCCCGCGACGTTCGCCGCCAGCCACACCATCGGACGCGTATCGCTCGCGAACAGCAGGCCGATGGCGAGCAGCCAGCCGACCAGCGTGATCGAGAGCGTGAGGCGATGGCCGAGGCGATCCTGGATCCAGCCGAACACGAAGGCGCCGGCGGCCGCGGTGATGTTCACCAGCAAAATCAGCTTGATGCTGTCGGCGGTGGAAAAACCCAGCGCCTGCTCGGTGTAGATCGCGGCCAGTGCGATCACCGTCTGCACGCCGGCCTGATAGCAGACGATGCACATCAGGAAGCGGCGCAGATCTAGCAGGCCGTGCCCGCCGGCCAGCGCGTCGCGCACGCGGCTGCGCGCGAGGTTCCAGATCTCGCGCTTGCTGGCCGTCTGCGGCCGCGCGCGTTCGCGCAACAACAGCATGGTCGGCAGCGCGGCCAGCGCGAATGCCGCCGCAGTGATCAGCATCGTCTGCGGCACCGATTCGGCCGCCGGCCGCGGCGAGGACTGGATCCACCACAGGCACAGCGCCAGCACCAGCAGACCGCCGAGATAACCGAGCGCCCAGCCCCAGCCGCTCACCTTGCCCATGGCGTCCTGCTTCACCAGTTCCGGCAGGAAGGCCGCGATCAGGTTCTCGCCCATGCCGAAGGCGAAGTTGCCGATCACGACGATGCAAAGCGCCAGCACCACGTCGCCCGGTCCGCACAGCGACAACAGCGCCGTGCCGAGGATGCACACGACGGTCGCCGCCAGCAGCAGCTCCTTCTTGCGCGCGCGAAGGTCGGCGTAGGCGCCGATCAGCGGCGAGGTGAGCACGTTGAGCGCGTACGAGACCGAGAGCGCCACCGTCCAGGCCAGCGTGGCCCAACCGGCCTTGCCGGCGATCACGCCGACGAAGAAGGCGTTGAACACCGCGGTGATGACGACCGTGGTGTAGCCGGAGTTGGCGAAATCGAAGCAGGCCCAGGCCGCGATCTCGCGCCGCTGCACGGGGGGAACGCCGGGTGGATGCTCGGCGCGGATCGCGGTGGCGGCGGTGTCGGTCATGGATTTCGAAGCGGCCTCGAGGACGGCGCATACTAGCGCGCGCCGGGCTGTCCTCCGCCCCACCCTCTCCGCGTTGTGCCGATTGCCCACCCCGCACCAGGAGAACGCCATGCACCCGTTTCCGTCGCGCACCCTCCTCGCCGCCGCGCTGATCTGCAGCGCCGCCAGCGCCTTCGCCAAGGACGGCGCCACCGGCACGGTGACCATCGACGGCCAGTCCTGGCCCGTGGCCGACGCCATCGCCACGATGGAGGGCGAGGATCTGCAGATCGTCTTCGCGCAGCACAAGTGGGACCGCGCCGCCTGGGCCGACGACGGCGAGTTCGGCACCTTCGACCTCATGGAGTACGAAGGCGACGCCGACGGCCAATCGCTCAGCGTCGACATCGACGAGGAGGAAGGCGGCTACGGCGGCCACAACATCCGCTATTCGATGGGCAGCAGCAGCGGCGGCTACAGCAGCGACTACGAACCCAGCGTCGTGCTCACCTCGCGCACCGCCGAGCGCGTCGCCGGCACCGTCAAGATGGCAGGCGAGGATCTCGTCACCGACGTCAGCTTCGACCTGCCGATCCAGAAGACCGGCCCGCTGGCGCGTGCCGGCACGCCGCTGCCGGCCGATGGCGGCGAACCGGGCAAGGTGCTGCGCGCGGTGGTGGATGCCACGCTCGCCGGCGACGTCGACAAGATGACCGCGCTCAGCCACCCGGAACGGCGCGCCGGCATCGTGGAGGCGAAGAAGGCCGGCCAGATCGAGGAAATGCTCACCATGGCCAAGCTCTTCACGCCGAAGATCAAGCGCATCACGGGCGGCACGATGGACGGCGACAAGGCCTGGGTCGAGTTCGTCGGCGACGAGGGCGGCAGCGAGGTCAAGGGCACCGGCACGCTGGTGCGGGTGAACGGCGGCTGGTACCTGGAAGGCATCCAGACGCGTTCGGGTAGCTAATTCCGGCCCTTTCGCGTAGAGTGCGCGCCTCCTTCGGGCAGGCGCGCCGTTTTCCCTCAAGTCGCGCAACGCGACTCATCGCACGACGCCGGCCCCCCACAGCTTCACACTCGCAGCGCGGTTTTCGGGAACGCTCGGGTCCTCCAAGGAAAAACCCATGACGTTCTCGTCCCTCGGGCTCGCGCCCGAGCTCGTCCGC
>CAMLOR010000056.1 GCA_946481615.1 uncultured Aquimonas sp. | reverse complement strand
CCGCGGCCGTCGTGTTCTTCGCGGTGTTCGGCTACGACACGCTGACCACCGCGGCCGAAGAGGCGAAGGAGCCGCAGCGCGACCTGCCGCGCGCCATCCTGCTCTCGCTCGGCATCTCGATGGCGTTGTACCTCACGATCTCGATGGTGCTCACGGGTGTCGCGCACTACTCCACGCTCGGCAACGATGCGCCGGTGGCGAATGCCTTCGGCGCGCTCGGGCTGACGTGGGTGCGCATCGCGATCAGCACCACGGCCGTCACCGGCATCATCAGCGTGGTTTTCGCCTTCATGCTGGCGGCGGCGCGCATCTGGTTCTCGCTGGCGCGCGACGGCCTGCTGCCGGCGTGGTTCGCGAAGGTGCATCCGAAACACGGCACGCCCTATCGCCCGACGCTGATCCTCGGCGTCGTGACGGCCGTGGTCGCAGGCCTGCTGCCGATCGGCGATCTGGCGATGCTGGTGAACATCGGTGCGCTCTCGGCCTTCGTGGTGATCTGCGGCGCGGTGCTGGTGCTGCGCTACAAGCAGCCCGAACTGCCGCGCGCCTTCCGCACGCCGTGGGTGCCGTTCGTGCCGGTGATCGGCATCGGCTTCTCGGTGTGGCTGCTCACCCACCTGCCCTGGCCGACCTGGGAACGCTTCCTGGTGTGGCTGGCGCTCGGGCTGCTGGTGTATTTCGGCTACGGCATGCGGCACAGCAAGCTGGCGACGGCCGCGTCCTAGCCCGACGCATCGTCATTCCCGCGCAGGCGGGAATCCAGGTGCGGTGCATTCCGATGTGCCTCGCCCCTGGGTCCCCGCCTGCGCGGGGACGACGAGCTATTCGAAGCCGCTTTCGAACAGGCGATCGGCATTGAACGGCACGCTGCGCACGAAAACATCGAGCGCGGCGTTGGTGTCGGTGGTGCCGTCGAGCATGTTGCTGGCGATGCTGTCGAAAGCGACCACGGTGCCGTTGTAGCTCATGGCCGGCCGATGGCTGGCGCCGTTGGTGAGGGCGCCGCGGCGGTTGCGCGCCAGCGTGGCGCGCCGCCCGCCGGTGAGGCTGCCGCCCACCTGCTGCACATGGACGTCCTGGAATCCGTTGGCGTCGGTTTCGGCCGGATCCAGATTCGTGGCCTGCGTGACGTAGGCCAGCGATTTGCCATCGCCCGCGAAACTGGGCGAGGTGCTCGGCCCGTTGCCGCCGCTCATCAGCGCCAGGCGCTCGCCGGAGACGTCGTACACGTACACATCGGAGAAGGCGTTGGCGTCGCCCGCCACCAGCGGCGCGCCGGTCTGGAAGGCCACGCGCGTGCCGCTCCAGTCGAGGCTCGGCTGCGTGCTGTTGCGCGTTGCCGCCGGTGCCGTGGTGCCCAGGCGCTGCACCGCGCCGGTGATCAGGTTGCGCACCAGCACGTCGCGCCCACCCGACCCGTTGGGCTGATCGAACGCGACGACCGTGCCGCCCGCGTTGATGGTGGGATTGCCCGCACCGCCCGGCAGCGTGAGGTTGCTGCCGTCCTTGCACGACATGCATTCTGGCGAGCCGTCCAGGCTGCCGTCCGGCTTGATGCGCTGGCGATAGACGTCGTTCTGGCCGTTGGTGTCGGTGCCGACCATGCCGGCGCCGCTGGTGAAGACCACACTGCCGGCGCCGGGCGCGACGCGAGGCGTGCTCCCGGTGCCGCCGCCGGTGGCGGTGCCGAGCCGGAAGGTGGCGTTGGTGACGAGATTGCGCAGCACCACGGCGAACACCGGCGCCTTCGCCGACAGCCGCATCTTGCGTTGCGCTTCGGTTTCGTTGCGATACTTCGCGACCGCCGCGTCGGAGGTCACGAACACGGCGAAGCGGCCGGCCGGATCGATCGAAGGTTCGATCGCGGCGCTGCAGATTTCCGGCGGCGCGCAGAAGCCTTTCACGACCGGCGATTCGTCGCTGTCGTCGCCGTCGCAATCGCCGTTGGTGACGGCGTCGCTCATGCTGGCCTGCTCGACGCAGTTGAGCGCGTAGTCGTACACGAAGACATCGTTGGCGCTGTCGTTGTCGGCGCCGTTCCAGCCGCGATCGAAGCCCTGCGAGGTCGACACGAACACCACCTTGGTGCCGTCCGCGGTGAGGCTGGCGGCCTGGCTGTCACGGCCGGGCGCGGTGCCGAAGGCGGCCACCGCGACGTCCTCGACGGGCAGCGGTTCGGCCACCGGGTTGCGTACCGCGACGATCTGGTCGCTCCCCAGGCTTCCCGACGCCGTGTAGATGAGCTGGCGGCCGTCGCCGCTCAGGCGCGGGATGATTGCGAAGGTGTCGAATTGCTGCGCCTCGACCGATTCGAGATTGCCACGCGCCACCGTGCCGGTCTGGCGGTCGCGCACGTAGACGTCGCTGCCACTGGTGAAATCGGCATCGACCACCAGCGTCGCGTTGGACGAGAACGCGAGATAACGTCCATCGTCGGATAGCCAGGGCTTCTCGCTGGCACCGCCCGTGGGCACGAAGCCGCCGTCGTCGGCGCTGCCCAGTTCCGTCATGCCATCGCACCAGTTGCGCACGTAGACGTCGGAGGTGCCGTTGTTGTCGAAGGCGACGATGCCGTCGGCCGCACTGTCGAAGGCCGCCAGGCAATTGGCCGCGATATCGACGTGCTGCACGTCGGCCGAGCCGATCTGCGCATCGGTTTCGGAGAGGCTGACGCGGATCGTGGAACCGGTCTGCAGATCGCGCACGAAGGCATCGCGGCTGGTGTTGCCGTCGCCCGCCACGAGGTTGCCGGCGTCGGACACGAAGCCGACGTAGCGGCCGTCGACGCTGATCGAAGGCGACTGCGAGACGCTGCCCGCGGTCACGCCCGCGCTGGTGTTGATGCTCGCCACGGACGTCGTGCCGTTCTGGCGGTCGCGCACGAACACGGTGAGCGTGCCGCCCGCTTCCAGGCACACGAAGGCGACCTTGTTGCCGGTGCCGGAGACCGACGACTCGGTGCAATCGGTGAGGCTGCCGTCGTCGATGTTGCCGCCGCCGGTCCTGATGCTGATGCGCTCGACCGCGGCGGTCTGCAGATCCTTGAGGTAGACGTCCGATCCGCCGTTGGCATCGCCCGAGCCGAAGGTGCCGGAACTGTGGAAACTGACCCAGCGCCCGTCGGGCGATATCGATGGCGGCCAAGGCCCGGGCGAACCGCTGGGCTGGTTGCTGGCGTCGACGTCGACGCGCACTGTGGTGCCGAGCACGCGGTCGCGCCGATAGAGGCCGTTGCCGTTGTTGAACACGACGTAGCGACCGTCGGCCGAAACCGCGCCGACTTGGCCGCCGGCCAGTGCATCGGAGGCATCGCGGCTCGCCACCTCGTCCTCGAGCGGCGGCGGCAATTGCGCATGGGCGCTGCCGGCGAGAAGGATGGCCATGCCGGCGGCGGCGGACAGCAGCGCGCGCGCCAGCACCGTGTCCCAGCGATGCGGATTCATGCGAAACCCCGGGCTTCGTGCGTCCTGGGGCGACTATACGCCCGCCATGGCGCGGGCTGCGTTACGGGCCGTCAGCGCTCGGGGTAGAGCGGTGGCAGGCTGCCGTCGCCGGGGTTGCTGGGGTTGCTGGGGTTGCTGGAGCTGCTCGGCGTGCGCCAGCGCGGACCTTTCGAGAAGGCGGCTTGCAACTCGGCGATTGCGGCGGGCGCATCGGCATCACGGTAAAGCGCCTGTTCCACGCGCTGCAAGGCTTCGCGCTGGGTGGAGTCGTCGAGTAGCGCGGCGACATCCCCTAGATTGCGCGCCTGCGCATCGTGTGCCTGCGCGGCGGCGATCAGCGCCGTGGTGGCGGCGTGCGCATCGCCGCGCTGCAGTGCCTGCTGCCAGGTTCTGCTCGAGTCTTCGCGACGCGGCACGCCCGTGGGCGTCTGCGTCGCCGCGGACGGTGCCGCGATGCGGCGGCGCCAGAGCAGGGTCGCGATCCACAGCGCGGCGAACAGCGCGGCCAATGCGGGCCACAGCCAGCGCATCGCAACGGGGGCATCGCGCGACACCTCGGCCTGCGTCGATTCGACACCTGAGGCATCGCCCGTCGCGGGCGCGACCGGCGGCGCCGCGTCGACGGCGGCGCCTTCCACCGTGAACGAGCGCGCCGGCAGCGAAGTGGAAGCCGCGCGATCGTTGCGCACGTCCCACCAGTCGACCGAGACCTGCTGCAATTCGATGCGTCCCGGCCGCGTGGGCACGAGCGCGAACTTGCGCACGCGTTCGCCGCGCAGCCAGTCGCCCTCCACGCCTGTCTGCGGTGTTTCCTGGTCGGGATAGATCTCGGCGCCGTCGACTTTCGGCAACTGCAGTTCGGGCAACTGCTCGGCCGACAGGCCCTGCGCGACCAGCCGCAGCGTGAGCGTGAGCGGTTCGCCGACCTTCAGCGTGTCCGGGGCCGCGCCGCTTTCATCGTGGAGTTCCAGCGTCTGCGCGGGCAGCCAGGGCGTCTTCGCTGTCGATGGGCGCGGTTTGACTTCCAGCGTCACCGCGTTGCCCACGGCATTCAACACGGAGTTGGCGCCGAGCGCGTTGTAGCCCGAGCGCAGCGCGCGCCCCGCGAAGCGCGGTCCCGGGATCTCCAGCCGTCCGCTGGCTTCTGGCACCAGCGCATAACGGCGTTCCACCACCATGTAACGCTTGTCGTCGATGGTCTTCTGGTAGGTGACGTCCTGCCCGAGGCGCGTGGCCTGCGCACCGGTGACCTGCGGCTCCTGCAACTGGCCCTCGAGCAGCGTGACGGCGTAGTAAAGCCGCACCACGTAACTCACCTGTTGCTGCACGTAGGGATCGGACGGCGTGGCGTCTATCTCGAGGAAAACCTCGTCGCCCGCCGCGGCGCTGCCGCCGGCCGGCATCGGCAGTACGGTGACGGTGATCGGCTGCGTGCTTTCCGCGCCGATAGTGAACGCAGGAATGGTGAAGCTGCCCTCGGCGCGCGGTTCGAGCGCCACCGCCCACAACGTGCGCGCGCTCTGGCGGCCGTTGACGATCGAAAGCTGCGTGCTGCTGGAGGTGCCCAGGCGGCGGAAATCGGCGTCGAGCACGCTGAAGTCCGGTTCGCCGGCGCCGCGCGCGTCGGTTTCCACGTTGAGCGTGATGGTTTCGCCCAGGCGCAGGCTGTCGCGGTCGAGCCAGGCGCGCGGCGCGGCGGCGGCCAGCAACGGCAGCAACGCGAGCGCGAGGAAAACGACGAAGCCGTACGATCGATGCATCAGGGTTGGTCACCTTGGTTTTCGCGCAGGCGGCGCTGGTATTCGAGCGCGAACTTGCGGCGCAGCAGGCCGCCCGGATCGTCCGGTACGCGGCGCAGCCATTGTTCCACGGCCTGGCGCTTTTCGGCTTCGCGCGGATCGGTTTCCTCGGCGGCCTGCGCCTGTTCCTGCTGTTCGCCTTCTTCGAGCGCCTTCTGCATCTGCTCGGCGAATTCCTGCTGCGCCTGTTGTTGCTGCTGCTCTTGCGCCTCGGCGTCGTTGCGCTGGTCCGAAGACTGTTCGGCGTCGCCTTCGCGCTGCTGCGATTCGCCCTGCGGTTGCTGCGAATCGGTGCCTTCCTGCTGCTCGGACTGGTTGTCCTCGCCTTCTTTCGGCTCGGACTGCTGCGGATCGCCGGATTCGCCGCCCTGCGATTGCTGGTCCTGCTGCTGTTGTTGTTGCTGCTCCTGCTGTTGCAGGAACTCTTCGACCGCCTTCTTGTTGGCGGCCGCATCTTCCATGCCCGGCGACAGCTTCAGTGCTTCGTCGTAGGCGGCGAGCGCGTCCTGGTAACGCTTGGCCTGCGCCAGCGCATTGCCGCGGTTGTAGTGCGCGTCGGCATCCGGCGTGGCCTGCGCGAAGGCGTCGGCGGCCTGCGCGTAGTCCTCCGCCTTGTAGGCCGCGCTGCCGCGAATCGCAGGATCCTTCGCCAGTTCGAGCGCGCGCTGCGGCTGCTGCTCCTGCAAGGCTTCGTAGGCCTGCTGGTCCTTGCGCTGCCACAGATCGGCGAATCCGAAGGCTTCGGCACGCGGCGACGGCAGCGAGATCATCAGCGCCAGTGCCGCGAGCCAGCCGCGACGGAAGGCGAGCGCGGCCAGCGGCAACAGCGCGAGCAGCACGAACGGCCCTTCGTCGCGGTATTCGGCACGCGTGCGTTCGTCCTCGCGCAGGTTGCCTTCGCCGGCGCGCGCGTCGAGCAGGCCGAGCGCGGCGAGGTCGGCGCCATCCACGCGCAATGCCGCGTAACCGCCGTCGCCCGCGGTGGCCAGTTCGCGCAGCGAGGCTTCGTCCAGATGCGGCAACAGCACCTCGCCGTTCGCGTCCTGCACGAATCCGCCCTGCGGCAGCGCGATCGGAGCCGCCTGCGCCGTGCCCACGCCGAGCACCGAGGTCGACAACCCTGCGGCCTGGGCCTGCTCCGCCGCGGCCACGGCGCGTGCGTCGGCGCGATCGGTGACGAGCAGCAGGCGGCCTTCGGCATAGCCGGCGTCGTGCATCAGTTGCTGCGCCAGCGCGATGGCGCGGTCGGCGCGCTGGCCGGGGACGGGCATGGTTTCGGGCGTCAGCGATGCGAGCAGATCGCGCAGCGACCTGGCGTCGTCGGTGAGCGGCGCCACCGTGAAGGCATCGCCGGCGTAGGCGATCAGCGCGGTCTGGCCTTCATCGCGGGCTTCCAGCAGATCGGCGAGTTTGTAGCGTGCACGCGAAAGCCGATCGGGTTTCAGATCGCCTGAGCGCATGCGGTCGGAAAGATCGAGCGCCACGATCAGTGCCGATTCGTTGCGCGACAGCGGTTCGGGCAATTGACGGAACGCGGGCCCGGCGAGCGCCGTGACGGCCAGCGCGTAACCCAGCGCGAACAGCACGGGGGCCGCGCGGCCGCGCATGCTTTCGCCTGTCTGCAGCAGATGCGGCAGCAGGTGCGGATCGCAGACCGCACGCCACGGATTGCCGGCGTCGCGCGTGCGCCGCCACTGCCAGAGCAACAGCGGCAGGAGCAGCAGCGCCAGCAGCCAGAAGGGCCGCAGGAAATGGAAGTGCGCGAACAGCGCGCTCATGCCACGGCCTCGCGCGCGCGCGGCAGCGCGAACAGCGGCACCAGTGCCAGGATCAGCATGGCGGCCAGGGGATAAACGAACAATTCGCTGCGCGGCCGCAGCGTGTCGCCTTCCTGCGCGGCAGGCTCCAGGCGATCGAGCTCGCCGTAGATGCCGGCCAGTTCCGCGGTGTCGCGCGCGCGGAAGAAGCGGCCGCCGGTGAGATCGGCGATTTCGGTCAACGTTTTCTCGTCGATTTCCGCGCCGGGCGTCGCGACCGGCACGCCGAATACGCGCAGCTGGCCATTCTCGCTGCCCATCGCGATGGCATGCACGCGCACGTTCTCGGCCTTCGCCAGCTCGGCGGCCTTGAGCGGCGGCAACTGGCCGGCGGTGTTCACGCCGTCGGTGAGCAGGATCAGCACGCGCTGATCGGCCGGACGCTCGCGCAATCGCTTCACCGCCAGGCCGATGGCGTCGCCGATCGCGGTTTCGCGGCCGGCCAGGCCGATGGTGCTGGTCTCGAGCTGGTAGCGCACGCTGTTGCGGTCGAAGGTGAGCGGCGTCATCTGGTAGGCGAACTGGCCGAACAGCAGCAGGCCGACGCGATCGCCGACGCGGCGTTCGAGGAAGTCGCCCAGCACCACCTTCACCGCGGTCAGGCGATCGACGCGGCGGCCGCCGATTTCCATGTCTTCGGCCGCCATCGAGCCGGAGACGTCGACCGCGAGCATCAGATCGCGGCCGCTCATCGGCATCTGCCGCGCTTCGCCCACCCATTGCGGCCGCGCGGCGGCGCCGCACAGCAGCAGCCAGGCCAGCAGCGGCAGCCAGAGCCGGCGCGCCGGTGCGCCATGACCAGCATCGCCGGCCAGTTCGACGAGTTCGCCGAAGAACGGCACGCGCAGGGCCGCCCCGCCGCTTTCGGGTGCGCGCGGCAACAGCCGGCGCACCAGCCAGGGCAGCGGCAGCAACAGCAACACCAGCGGCCAGGCGAATTCGAAGGCGCCGGTGCCGGCGACGATGGCGGGATCGCTCATGCCGCCTCCTTCGCGACGCGTGCCTTCGGTGCGACGAAGGCGTCGAGGCGACGGCGCACGATGGACGCGAGGGCGTCGGCCTCGGCCACTTCGATGCGTGGGCGGTAAGGGCCGTCGAGCAGCAGTCGGCCGGGACCTTGCGAGAACGGACGCGATGCATCGCCGGCATCGAGGAAGCGCAGCCAGTCGTCGTCGCGCAACGTCAGTGCTTCGGGCGCGTAACGCTTCGCGGCGCGGCGCAGCAACAGCGAGATCGCTGCGACCTGTGCTGCGCCTTCGGCGTGTTCGCGCCGCAGCGTTTCGAATTCCTCGTGCAACGCGCTGCGCAGGCGCTGCGCGCGACGCTTGCGCGCGAGCAGGCGCCAGGCCCATGCGAAGACGAGGCACAACAGCGCAGCCAGCAGCCACCAGCCGGGCGCGGGCGGCCACCACGAGGGCTCCGCGGGCAGATGGATATCGCGCAGGACCGGGCCGGGGCTCAAGGGCGAACTCCGGTTCGCCGCGCCCGTTCGGGGTGAGCCTGTCGAACCCGTGCCTCGAGGCAACGGTTCGCGCAGCCCGTCGCGAAAGGCTTTCGAGTCGCTCGCAGGCGGAGATCCGGCGCTTCGCGCGCGCGGCGCAGCAACGCGCTCATGCCGCCGCGCTCCGCAGCGGCTGCCCGCGCAGCAATTCGTGCAGCACGTGCACCGGATCCTCGTCGGTGAGGGACAGCCGCGCGCTGGCGCCGCAGCGGCGCAGGCGTTCGAGCACGTCGTCGTGCTGCTGGGCGAAGTGGCGCAGCCAGGTTTCGCGCGCGGCGGCTTCGTCGAGCGCGAGCGTCTGGCGGTAGCTACCGTCGCTGATGCGGTAGCGCGCGGGCGGCGGCGGCTTCACTTCGAGCGGATCGGCCAGCACGCAGGCCGCGAGATCGTGGTGCGCGCGCAGGCGCACGATGCTGCGCTCGGCGGCAGCGTCGACGCTGCGCGGGTCGACCACGAGCAGGACGTGGCTGCCGGGGCGCAGCACGCGATACAGCGCATCGAGGGATTCGGAGAGCGTGGAGCGCATCGCGGGGGATTCGACAGGCTCACCCTGAACGGTTTTCGCACCGCGGCCTGCCCCACCGGTTCGGGCGGAGTTCGTCGAGCCAAGGCCTCGATGCGTGGGTTCGACAGGCTCACCCCGAACGGTGGTCGCGTGCCCGCTCATCGTGGGCTGCCAACGCACCAGCGCATCGAGCACGCGCAGCGCACCGCGCCGCGCCGAGAGCGGCGGAATGACTTCGCGCATGCGGCCACAGGTCGCCGCAGCGAGGCGATCGCCTTCGGCCTGCGCCGCCCACACCATCAGCGCGGCCAGACGCGCGGCCTGCACCGACTTGAAGCAGCCGCGCGTGCCGAAAGCCATCGGCGGCGAAGCGTCGTAAACCACGGCGGTGACGCGTTCACGCTCAGGCTGGAACAGCTTGGTATGCGTGCGGCCGGTGCGCGCAGTGACGCGCCAGTCGATGTGGCGCACGTCGTCGCCCGGCGCGTACGGCCGCGACTCGGCGTACTCCATGCCACGCCCGCGGAACGGCGAGGATTGCAGGCCGGAGAGCTTGTCGGCCGTCTTGTGCCGCTCGACGCGCGCCAGCTGCGCGGCGCGCACGCGCAGCGCCACCAGTTCGGGCAGGTCGACGGAAACGCCGGGAACGGCCATCAGGGCAGCGGCACGCGCTCGATCAGGGCGTTGATCACCGAGTCGCTGTCGACGCCTTCGGCTTCGGCCTCGAACGAGAGCAGCACGCGGTGGCGCAGCACGTCGAGCGCCACGGCGTGGATGTCCTGCGGCGCCACGTAATCACGGCCGGCAAGCCAGGCATGCGCACGCGCGCAGCGCTCCAGCGCGATGGTGCCGCGCGGGCTGGCGCCGAAGGCGACGCGGCGCTTGATGTCCTCGCCGAAGGGACCGGCATCGCGCGTGGCGAGCACCAGTTCGACGAGATAGCGCTCTAGGTTCGGCGCCACGTGCAGATCGAGCACCGCGGCGCGCGCGGCGAAGATCTCGTTCGCACTGACGATCTGCTGCACCGGCGGGCGCGCCACGATCTCGGCACGCGCACGTTCGCGCGCCAGCCGCAGGATCTCGGTTTCAGCGCCGGCCGCGGGATAGCCGATGCGCACGTGCATCAGGAAGCGGTCGAGCTGCGCCTCGGGCAACGGATAGGTGCCTTCCTGCTCGATCGGATTCTGGGTCGCCATCACCAGGAACAGTTTCGGCAGCGCGTAGGTGACGCGTCCGACCGTCACCTGGCGTTCGCCCATGGCTTCGAGCAGCGCCGATTGGACCTTGGCCGGGGCGCGATTCACTTCGTCGGCCAGCAGCAGGTTGTGGAACATCGGCCCGGGCTGGAATTCGAAGCGCGCTTCCTGCGGGCGGTAGATCTCAGTGCCGGTCAGATCGGCCGGCAACAGGTCGGGCGTGAACTGGATGCGGTGGAAATCGCCTTCGATGCGGGTGGCGAGCTCCTTGATGGCCGTGGTCTTGGCCAGCCCGGGCGCGCCTTCCACCAGCAAGTGGCCGTCGGCCAGCAGCGCGATCAGCAGCCGCTCGACCAGGGCCGGCTGGCCCACCACGCAGGCAGCGAGCTCATCGCGCAGCCGCGAGAACGCGGCGTGCAGTTCGGGGGGGCGGGAGACGTGTCCGTCCATGGGGCGACCTGATTGAGGAATCCGGCGAGCTTAGGGGCGGCTGGCGCCCAGGACATCCGCCAGAGGTTGGGGCTTGCCCACGAAATAGCCCTGGGCATAGCGGCAGCGCAGGCGGCGCAGCACGTCGAGCTGGCCTTGCGTTTCAATGCCTTCCACCACGACGCTGGCCCCGAGGGCGTGGATCATGGCGACGATGGATTCCATCAGGGCCATGGCGCGGCGGTCGTTCATCATGTTGCGGGCGAAGGCCTGGTCCACCTTCACGGTGTCGAAGGGCAGCTCGTGCAGGTGCCCGAGGTTGGAGAAGCCAGTGCCGAAGTCGTCCAGCGCCACCTCGATCCTCTCGCGGTGGCAATGCGCCACCACTTCGTTGACCTGTTTGTAGTCGAGCGCCTGCGACTCGGTGATCTCGACCTTGATGCGATGCGGCTCGATGCCCGCGGCGCGCGTGCGCTCGACGATGGTCTCGATCAGCCCGGCCTCGGCGAGCTGGCGCGCCGACACGTTGATGGCGATGAAGGGCAGTTCGCGCACGCCATGCTCGCGCAGCGCGGTGAGTGCGGCGATGGCCGTGTTGAGGACGTATTCGCCCACCGGCACGATGAGCGAGGTTTCCTCCGCCAGCGCGATGAACTCCGCGGGCGAGACCGGGCCGCGCTCCGGATGCGTCCAGCGCACCAGGGCCTCGTAGCCGGCGATGCGGTCGGTCTCGAGCTCGAGCAACGGCTGCAGGCGCAGGTCCAGCCCGCCGGTGGCGAGCGCTTCGCGCAGCTGGCTGTCGAGGCGGATCTTGCCGATGCCGGCCAGTTCGGCCGCTGCCGGCGGTTCGTCGGCCATGGGAACGACGCGCCCCTGCATGGCGGCCAGTGCGCCGCGGTAGCGCTTCAATTGGCCTTCGAGCAGCGCGCGGATGATGGGATCGGTCTGCTGCAGACGCTCGCCGATCTGCGCCTTGTCGATGGCCAGCAGCGTGCATTCGCTGACGGCGCGCGCCGTGGCGGTGCGCGGGGATTCGTCGATGACGGCCATTTCGCCCAGCAGATCGCCGGGGCCCAGATGCGCCAGTTTGACGAAGCGCTGATCGCGCGTGGTGCTGATCTCGACCTCGCCGGTTTCGATCAGGTACGCGCTGGTGGGCGCGTCGCCTTCGCGGAACAACAGGTCGCCGGGTTTCAGCTGCAGGCGCGTGGACACGTTCTCTCCGGCCCTTGTCGTTGCGATGCCAGTGTCGCACAACGGAAAAGGGCCGCGCGAGCGGCCCTTTTCCTCCACTTTCCGCGACCAGGTTACGGCGAGCGGGTGGCCGTGCAGGCAATCGCCGCGCTGCCGACCTGCGCCGTACCCACGTCGTCCGGATTGGCGCCGTCGGCCGGAGCACAGTCGCCCGTCCATTGCACCTGCGGCCCCGTCGTCGCCGGCAGCGTGGTGAACTGGATGCCGGTGTCTTCGTCGAACTCGCCTTCGCAGCTCTGCGTTCCGCCGTCCGGCACAGTGCAGGTGATGCCGGTGGGCGAACTGGTGACGGTGAATCCGGTGGTGCCCGTCGCCACCAGTTCCAGCGTCACGACGATCTGTTCCGCTTCGTCGCAGCCTTCCGGCGGCGGGCTGAAGGGCTGCGTGCACAGATCCTGGCCGATGATCTCGACCGTGGTCGACGCGGAGCCATCCACCGTCTCGAAGGTGCAGGTGCCGCCGCCGGCCTCGTTGATTCCGTCGAGGTTGGTGGAGGTCACCTGGACGGTGGTCTGGCCGTTGGCGTTCGTCACGCCCGGGCCGTTGGAAAGCGCGACGATGGTGTCGCCCTCGCCGGTGCACTGGCCGACGATCTGGTAACCCTGCTGCGGCTGCCCGGAGCTGTTGAGCAGCGTCAGCGTGACCAACTGGCTCTGCGAGGTGATCACCGACGGGCGCGCCTGCAGTACCAGATCGTCCCGCACGATGTCGACTTCGGCCGTATCCTCGCCGACGCTGAAGATGACCGTGCCGCCGTCTTCCGGCACCGCCGTCGTGCTCACGCTGGCGATCGTGCAGCCATCGGCGCCGGTGGGCGTCCCAACGAGGCCGGACCCCGAAACGCCGTCCACCGTGCCCGTGACGCCGTCGAACGCGAAACCGATGCGCACGGCCTGGATCGGCGCGTCGAGCGCATCGACCACGCAGAGCGTCACCGGGAAGGTGCCGTTGGCCGGAATCGTGCTGGGCGTCGCCGTGAGCTGGAGGTCGGCGATGCCGGGGAAGGCCAGGAGATCGACGTCGGCAACGGTTTCCGGCGTGCCGTTCACGAGATCGCCGTCGCCCTGGGCCCACACCACGACGCGCTTGCCGATCGCCGAGATCGGATAGTTCATCTGCGTGGTGGCAACACCGTTCGAGTCGGTGAACCCGTTCGCTTCGATGTTGCCCGTGACGGCGCGGCCGATGATGTAGGGCAATACGTTGCCCGTGTTCACGCTGGTGCCGGTGTCGTCGTTGGCGTTGAAGCGGCGCTGCACCGTGAGCGAGGTTTCGCTCGTCACCGTGGCGACGATGCGTGCGCTTTCGTGGTCGCGGTTGCCATCGACCGCCTTGCCGAACAGGACGATGGTGTCGCCCGGACCGGCACCGCCGCCGGCGCTGCGGAAATGGCCGCCGGGCGCGGTGAACAGGGTACCGCTCTCCTGCGGGTTGCCGTCGTCGCCCGCGATCTGGAACACGCCGGTGGTGTCGATCTGCGGTTCGTCGATCAGCCCGAAGCGGATCGGCGTGCCGGGGATCACCGGATTGCCCTGGCGATCGGTGGCGATGATCGACACCGTCAACGAGTAGGTGCCATCCGGAGCACCGGGGTTGGAGCCGGGCGGCACTACGACTTCTGGATCGACCAGGATCGGATTCACGTTGATCGCGTTCTGGATCGGCGCGGTGATCTCGATGCTGAACAGACGGCCGTCGGAAACGATCACCGTACGATCGGCGGTGACGGGATCCTGGATGCCGTTGTCGACGTTGTTGTCGGCGCGATCGGTGGTGGCGCGCACCACGAAGTTGCCGGTACGCGAGCCCGACGTGAAGATCGCACTCGCGATACCGCCCACCGACGCCACCGAAATGCTGCGGCCGCTGACGGACTGCCCGGCGGCATTGATGCCCGAGAGGCGCTCGCCGTTGTCGTCGCCGATGATCTCGAAGCGCACGTTGTTGAAGCGGTTGTTGCCCGACTCCGGATCCGGCACTGGCTGACCGATGCCGTCCGTCACCACGGCTTCGATCTGGCCGCTGGTGTTGCCGCCCGAGCCGGTGACGTAGATGACGCTGCCCAGCGGGTTGAGCGCAATGCTCGACGGGAGCGCGTCCGTGACTGCGCCGATGTTGAAGGTGAACGTGCCGCTCACCGTCTGGCCCGTCTCGCTATCGACGAACGAGGTGCTCAGCACGGTGGAGCCGGAGAAGTTCAGCGAATGCACGAAGATCGTCGCGCGACCTGCCATGAGATCCACCGGACCCTGGCCGAGCCGGATGAGGAACTCGTCTTCGTCTTCGGTTTCCGGATCGTCGAGCGTGGTGAAACCGCCCGTGCCGCCGACCGGATTGATCGAAACCTGCAGACCGTCAGCCAGCGTGACGGGCTGGCCGCTCGCGGTGCGGGCAGTGATCACGACTTCGGTCATGTAAGGCGAGCCGACGAAGGGATCGACGTTGAACGCATTGATCGGCAGCGTGCTGCGCACCGGCTGGATGGTCAGGCGGGAATCGCCCGTCGGCGTGCCCGTGATGGTGATCGTCGCCGTGGCGGTGGCCGTCTGCTGGGTGCCGCTTTCGCGCGCGTTGAAGGTGACGGAGGCGGTGCCCGGAGCCGGCCCGCTCTGGAAGCGGAAGGTCGCGTTGCCGCCGACGGTGGTGGTCTGCTGCGTTCCGTTGAGCGCCGCGATGTTGCCGGCACCGGCCGGCGACACCACTGCCTGCACGGTGCTGCCGTCGACGACGGGCGCGCCGCTCTGTTGTGTGACGCGCACCGTGATGTCGGTGGCGGAGTTGATGCCGATCGAGGCGGACCCTGCCGTCGCGGTGGCGCGGATCTGCGCCGGTCCGATGGCATCGGGGCCGCCGCCGCCACCGCCGCCGCACGCGGTCAGCGCCGCGGCGAACAACAGCAGCAACACGGTCTTGAAGGGGGCTGCAAATTTCATGAGGTCTCTCCGCAACACGGTTCGCTTCCTGCGCTCATAGTGGTTCTGGATCGTCAGCGCCGAGGCGCTCATTCGCTGCGACCCGGCACATTCAGGATCTTCGGCGTCACGAAGATCAACAGTTCCGCCTTCTGCACGTCGCGGCCCTTGCGCTTGAACAGATTGCCCAGCACCGGCAGGTCGCCCAGGAACGGTACCTTGGCGACGTCTTCGCGGCTGCTGAACTCATACACGCCGCCCACGACAACCGTTTGACCGTTGTCCACCAGCACCGCGGTGCTGATCTCGCGCGTGGCGATCTGCGGCACGTCGCCGATCGAGGTCTCGACGAAGCCTTCGATGTCGTCCTTCTTCACGGCCAGCACGAGGAACACGCGGCCGTCCTTGGTGATGGTGGGCGTGACGGTGAGCTCGAGCAGGACTTCCTTGAACTGCACGTTCGGGATCGGCACGGTGCCAGCCGTCGGCGCGATCGTCACGTAACCGACTTCGTCGCCCTGGCGGATATTGGCTTCGCGCTGGTTGGCAGTGATGACGCGCGGGTTGGACACGACTTCGCCGCGGCCTTCGGTTTCCAGCGCGGAGAGTTCCAGATCGAGCAGGTAATCGGCGCCGAGGATGGCGAAGCCGATCGAGCCGGTCGAACCGGCCACCGGCAGATTCACGTTGAGACGGTCGCCGATCGACGGCACCGAAATGCCGGCACCGCTGCCGGCAGGGGCCGAAACCGGCAGGCCGCTGCCATTGCCGTTGAAGCGGTTGAGCAGCCCCAGGTTCGCCATGCGGTCGGCACCGCCCAGCGTGCCGGTGGTGGTGATCAGGTTGCCGTTGCCATCCTCGTAGCCGCCGCTGATACCGAAGCGGGCGCCGAGTTCGCGCGCGAAGTCTTCGGATGCGATCACGATCTTGGCCTCGATCAGCACCTGGTCGACCGGCCGATCGAGCAGGCCCACCAGACGGCGCACCTCGACGATCTTTTCCGCGGTGTCGTTGATCAGGATCGTATTGGTACGCGGGTCGAAGGTGACGCTGCCGCGCGGGCTGAGGAAGCCGCGGTTGGCGCCCCCCGGGGTATCGGCGGCGCCGCCCGTGGACTGCGCCTGCGTGTTGACCTTGGCCGACTCGGTGAGCAGCGAGGCGATGTCCTCGGCGTTGGCGTAGTTGATCTGGATGTATTCGGTGAGCAGCGGCGCCAGCGCGTCGTTGGCGGCCCGCGCTTCGGCCTGGGCACGCTCGTAGGTGGCGAGTTCCTGCTGCGGAGCCACCCAGACGACGTTGCCGTCGCGGCGCTGGTCCAGGCCCTTCGCACGCAGGACGATTTCCAGGGCCTGGTCCCAGGGCACATTGATCAGGCGCAGCGTCACGTTGCCGCTCACGCTGTCGGCGGCCACGATGTTGAGCCCGGATTCTTCCGCGATCAGCTGCAGCACGGTGCGGACGGGGATGTCCTGGAAGTTGAACGTGACCGGCTTGCCGACGTACACGCCCTCGGCGAGTTCGCCGTCCTCGCCCACCACCGCGGCAACCGCAGCCGGCGGCGGCGAAATTTCGATGACGTATTCGTTGCCGCTCTGGTAGGCCATCGATTCGAACGGCCCCTGGTTGACGACCACCAGACGTCCACCGCCGGCAGTGCTGCTGGTGGTGATCGTGCTGACGGGAGTGGCGAAATCCACGACGTCGAGCTGCTGCACTTGCTCGGTGGGCACGCGAACGCCGGGCATTTCCACGACAATGCGCTGCGCCTCCGTGCGCAGGTCGACTGGCGCGCCCTCGCCGGTGAACGTCATCACGACGCGGCCGCCGCCCTCGGGCGTGCGGCGGAAGTCGACGTTGGCCACTTCCATCGCGCCCGCGAA